>NZ_JAVHUX010000037.1:0-76502 GCF_030954545.1 Serratia sp. MF1(2023)
CTCGATAGCTGGCGCAGGGAATACAATCACGAAAGGACGCATTCATCATTAAATGACATGACTCCGGCTGAATTCATCCGAAGTCTCCGGAAAGACGAAGATCTCTGATTTAGCACTGCACTGATTTTGGGCCAAGGTCAACATTCATTGCGTGTATATCAGTGAGTTGGTAGGGCAAGGGTTTTCCATGCTATCGCCGATAACGCATAATCAGTAAGGAATATCGTTGGTTTTTCATTGGATTTATCCGGGCATGGTATGCGGAGGTTAAATACCCCAAGTGCAGAGTGATTCCCCTCGGCGCTTATCCTTCAGACGCATTAACGCCATTCTCCGCACGCATCGCCGCGATCGCGGTAAAGCAACCTTGATGCCCAATGCCGATCTCACCTCCTCACTTTTAACAAATTTGCAAAAGTCTTTTAGCCTCCCGCCTGCTTATCTTTGGTGTGATCAATGTCATACTTTCGGCATCTTAACTGTTCCCGCGCTTCGGCAGCGGTAAACCGGAGTTGTTGCATGAAAGTGAATTATCCCTTGTTAGCGCTGGCGGTGGGGGCGTTTGGCATCGGCACCACCGAATTCTCTCCCATGGGCTTGCTGCCGACCATCGCCAAAGGGGTGGACGTCTCCATTCCGATGGCCGGCATGTTGATCAGCGCCTACGCCGTCGGCGTGATGGTCGGCGCGCCGCTGATGACGCTGCTGCTGTCGCACCGGGCGCGCAGAAGTGCGCTGATTTTCCTGATGGCGATCTTTACCCTGGGCAACGTGCTGTCGGCCATCGCGCCGGATTACACCACCCTGATGCTGTCGCGCATCATCACCAGCCTGAACCACGGCGCCTTCTTTGGCCTCGGTTCGGTGGTGGCCGCCAGCGTGGTGCCGAAAGAGAAACAGGCCAGCGCCGTAGCGACCATGTTTATGGGCCTGACCATCGCCAATATCGGCGGGGTGCCTGCCGCGACCTGGCTGGGTGAAACCATCGGCTGGCGCATGTCGTTCCTGGCGACGGCCGGGCTGGGCGTGATCGCCATGCTGGGGCTGTGGTTCTCGTTGCCGAAAGGTAGCGCCGGCGCGCGCCCTGACGTGAAACGCGAGCTGTCGGTGCTGGTGCGGCCGCAGGTGCTGACCGCGCTGCTGACCACCGTGCTGGGGGCGGGCGCGATGTTCACGCTCTATACCTACATTTCGCCGGTATTGCAGCACATCACCGAGGCGACGCCGCTGTTCGTGACGGTGATGCTGGTGCTGATCGGCGTCGGTTTCTCCATCGGCAACTACCTCGGCGGCAAGTTCGCCGACCGTTCCGAGAGCGCGACGCTGAAGGGCTTCCTGCTGCTGTTGGTGGCCATCATGCTGCTGATCCCGCTGCTGGCGCGCAGTGGCATCGGCGCGGCGGTGAGCATGGTGATTTGGGGAGCGGCGACCTTTGCCGTGGTGCCGCCGCTGCAGATGCGCGTGATGCGCGTGGCCAGCGAAGCGCCGGGGCTGTCGTCTTCGGTCAACATCGGCGCTTTCAACCTGGGCAACGCGCTGGGCGCCGCCGCCGGTGGCGTGGTGGTCTCCGCCGGTTTGGGCTACAGCTTCGTGCCGGTGATGGGGGCGATTATCGCCGGATTGGCGCTGCTGCTGGTGTTGTTCACCAGCCGCACCGCCGCAAAAGTCGTTTACGCCAACGGCTAAATACGCAGATGCGGCGGGCCTGCTCGCCGCACCTACTCAAAGCCGAGCAGGCTGAACGCATCGTCCTGCGGGGCGTAACCCAGCAGGCGACGGGTCTCTTCCAGCGATAAACGCGTGTAGCGGTTATTGGAAACCCCGTGCACCACCGCATATTGCACCCCTTCGACGCGAATGCAGCGCTCCAGCAGATCGGCGGCGTCGCGATGGCTGAGGAACGCGCTCATGTCGCGAGCGCTGAGCCGATCGCCCGGGCTGAGGGTGGTGAAGTTGGCGATGCGCACCGACAGGGCGGAAAGCTCTTCCTGATGGGCGAAGTAGGCGGCGATGCCTTCGCCGAAGGCTTTGCTGGCGCCGTACAGGTTCTTCGGCTTCGGCGCGTCATCCGGGCGGATTTGGTAATCGAGCGGATAGCCTTCCACCGCCTGCGCGCTGCTGGCGAACACCACCCGGCGGCAGCCGGCGTCTTTCGCCGCGCGGAAGATATTGAAGGTGCCGAGAATGTTATTGTCCATCAACGAGCCGCAGAAGTCGGCATCGGGGGAGGGATCGGCCGCCAAATGCAACACGGTGTCGATATTGGCGCAGGCCGCGCGGCAGGCATCGAGATCGGCGATGTTGAAGCTGATGACTTCGTCGCCCGGCTGCCGATCGCTCAGCAGGCTGATGTCTCGTTCCGCCAGGCGCAGCGCGTAGCGATCGCCCATCGCCAGACGAAACGCCGTGGCTACCCGGCCGCCGGCGCCGGTGATCAGAATCCGTCCTACATCAGTACGCAACACCATGATGACTGCCATCCCTACTCTCGATTACGCGTTGACCAGTAATAATCCCCCGCGTGACTTTTGTCCAGTATTTATATTAGTCATTCTGATACTTTATGCCGGTAATGGGCACGTTTTGCCGAGCGTTTCGACCAGGAAATTCATCACCGCGCGCACGGCAGCGGTGCGCGCTAAATCGGGATATGTCACCAGCCAAAGCTCGCGCGTTGGCGCGGCATTGGCCGTGGGCAACGGGACCAGATCCGGATCGCCATCGGCGACGAACGTCGGCAAAACGGCGGCACCCAGCCCTGAACGCGCCGCTTGTTGCAGTGAAAACAGATCGCTGGCCTGAAAGACCACCGGACGCCCCTGCAACAGCTGTTGCAGCCATTGCTGATGTGGCTGCTGTTGGTAGTGATGGTCATAGGCGAGAAAGCGGCGCGCCGCGTCGGGCAGTGCGGCGTGCTCGGGTGCGGCATACAGCGCGTAGCGCATCATGCCGATGCGCTGCGTCAGCAGCTCTGGCTGCTGCGGGCGCACCATGCGCACGGCGATGTCGGCTTCGCCGCGATCCAGCTCGGCGAGCGCCGATTCACCCGACAGCGTGACGACGATCTGTGGAAAAGCCTGGTTAAATGCGGCAATGCGCGGCGCGAGAATATGTGCGGCGATCGACGGCGGCGCACTGATGCGCACGCCGGCCTGGGGCGTTGCGCCGGCGCTGCGCGCATGGCGGGCAATAGCCTGGCTTTGCGCCTCGATCTCCGCCGCCAGCCCGGCAATCGCCTGTCCGTCCTGGGTCAACGGCGTGCTGCGCGGCAGCCGTACGATCAAACGCAGGCCGAGCGCCTGTTCCAGCGCCGCTACGCGTCGCCCAACGGTGGCGTGATCGCAACCCAGCTCCCGCGCTGCCGCCGACAACGAACCGGTGCGCGCCAGCGCCACGAAGTGTTTTAAATCCTGCCAGTCAAACATCGGTGAATTCCTGCACATTGATGATGCGGTTTTCGGGAATATTCACACGAATAACGGCGTGATTCAATGTGTGAACGTTTCCTCTTAAATTGAATTATTCAATTAAGGTTTCTTATGGATTTGCAATTACAGCAACGCACGGCATTGGTCACGGGTGCCAGCGAAGGGATCGGTGCCGGCATGGTCAGGGTATTGGCCGCTCAAGGGGTCAAGGTAGTGGCCACCGCACGACGCGGTGACCGGCTGCAGGCCTTGGCGGATGAGGTGGAACGGCAAGGGGCGGCGCGTCCGCAGGCGATCGTTGCCGATGTGACCGAGCCTGAGGCTCTCGCCCGTTTGGCGGCGCAGGCGCTGCGCCAGGTGGGGACAGTCGATATTCTGATCAACGCGGTCGGCGCGTTTCACCCCACGACGCTGAACGACAGCGATCGCAGCTGGGATGACGCTTTCGCTTTGAACTTCACGCCGGCCCGTAGATTGACTCAGGCGCTGTTGCCGGCCATGCAGGCGCAAGGCTGGGGCCGGATTATCAACATCAGCGGCTCGATGGAGCCGCGCAGCCTGAGCGCCGCCAGCGCCGCCAAGGGCGCATTGCATCTGTGGGCCAAAGGATTGGCCGGCGATGTGGCTGCGCAGGGGATTACCGTCAATACGCTGCAACCCGGGCGTATCAACAGTGAACAGATCCGCGAGCGCTTATACGCTTGTGATAAAGCGCGCCAGGCGTTCATTGCGCAACATATCCCGATTGGCTACTTCGGCGAACCGGAAGACATGGCGTATCTGGCGGCGTTTCTTTGCTCCCCGCTCGCGCGATATATCACCGGCGCGGTGATCCCGGTAGATGGCGGCATGCATTATTTCGCGCATTGAGGCCGTTTTGCCTCCGCGATCACAGTTCGGCAATTTGCCGGCGCAAAGCCTTGCGCCGGCAAAATCCGCGGTGTTAACGTCATAACTCAACCGATTTAGGGTTGTTACTGCTACGGCAGGCAAAACCTAAACCTCGCGTTTCTGTTCCCCGATGGGGCAGAGGCCGCGAGGTTTAGGTTTTTTTTTGCGCCGAATTCCGCCTCAGCGCCAGGCCAGTGCGGGGGGGGGAGCGGCAGAACGCGAAGTCTAAGGATAACCGTATGAAATATGACACATTAGCCAGTGAGATTTTGGCCGGCGTCGGTGGCCGCGACAATGTGAAAAGCCTGGTGCACTGCGCCACCCGCCTGCGTTTCAAGCTGCGCGATGACACTCGCGCCAACGCGGCAGCGCTGAAGAAAAATCCTGGCGTCATCATGGTGGTAGAGAGCGGCGGCCAGTTCCAGGTGGTGGTGGGCAACCACGTGGCGGAGGTGTTCGACGCGGTCAACCGGGTTGGCGGATTGGCCGACGGCGCGCCGAGCGACGACGCGGGCGGCAAAAAAGACAACCTGCTCAGCCGCTTTATCGATCTGGTGTCCGGCATTTTCACCCCGCTGCTCGGGGTGATGGCCGCTTCGGGGATCCTGAAAGGCTTCCTGGCGCTGAGCCTGGCCTGCGGCTGGCTGCTGGAGAGCGGCGGCACCTTCAAAATGCTGTTCGCCGCCAGTGACTCGCTGTTCTACTTCTTCCCGATCATGCTCGGCTACACCGCCGGGAAAAAATTCGGCGGCAACCCCTTCGTCACCATGGCGATCGGCGGCGCGTTGACGCATCCGCTGATGATGGCGGCGTTCGAAGCGGCGCAGCAGCCGGGGGCGGTGCGCGAGTATTTCTTCGGCATTCCGCTGACCTTCATCAACTACAGCTCGTCGGTGATCCCGATCATCTTCGCGGCTTGGGTATCCTGCCGCCTGGAGCCGCTGTTTAACCGGGTGATCCACAGCGCGCTGCGCAATTTCATCACGCCGCTGCTGTGCCTGGCGATCACCGTGCCGTTGACCTTCCTGCTGATCGGCCCGGCGGCGACCTGGCTCAGCCACCTGCTGGCCAACGGCTATCAGAGCATTTACGCCTTTAACCCGATCGTTGCCGGCGCCTTTATGGGGGCGATGTGGCAGGTGTGCGTGATCTTCGGCCTGCATTGGGGACTGGTGCCGTTGATGATCAATAACCTGAGCGTGCTGGGGCGCGACACCATGGTGCCGCTGCTGTTGCCGGCGGTGATGGGGCAGGTCGGCGCCACGCTGGGCGTGATGCTGCGCACCCGCGACGCCAAACTGCGGGCGCTGTCCGCTTCTGCCATCGGCGCCGGGATTTTCGGCATCACCGAACCGGCGGTGTACGGCGTCACGCTGCCGAACAAACGCCCGTTCATCTTCGGCTGCATCGGCGGCGCGCTGGGCGGTGCGGTGATCGGCTACTTCCAGACCTCGGTCTACTCGTTCGGCCTGGTGAGCGTATTCACCTTCGCGCAGATCATCCCCGGCGGCGGCATCGACGCCACGGTATGGGGCGCGATCGGCGGCACCCTGCTGTCGTTCGTGTTCGCCGCGCTGGCCAGCTACCTGTTCGGCGTCGCGCCGGCGGAAGAGACGGCGCAGCCTGAAGCCGCCGCGCCGCTTAACCGCAAACAGGCCATCCTCAGCCCGATCGCCGGCGACATCGTGCCGCTGGATCAGGTGAACGACGCGACCTTCGCCAGCGGCCTGCTGGGGAAAGGGGTGGCGATCGCGCCGCAGCAGGGGCGCGTGGTGGCGCCGGTGAGCGGCAGCGTGGCGTCGCTGTTCAAAACCAAACACGCCATCGGCATCGAATCGGACGACGGCGCGGAGATTCTCATCCACGTCGGCATCGATACCGTGAAGCTGGACGGGGCGCATTTCACCGCCCACGTGCGGGAAGGCGAGCGGGTCGCCCCGGGCGATCTGCTGATCGAGTTCGACCAGGCGGCGATCCATGCCGCCGGCTATGACACCACCACGCCGATCATCATCAGCAACAGCGATGACTACGTGGACGTGTTGACCAGCGGCCTGTCTCCGGTGCAGGAACAGGCGCCGCTGCTGACTTTATTACGTTAATTGAGGAGCAAGCGATGAACGGCAAGTTTCCGCAACATTTTCTGTGGGGCGGCGCGGTAGCGGCGAACCAGGTAGAAGGCGCGTATCAGGCCGACGGCAAGGGGCTGTCGACCTCCGATCTGCAGCCGCAGGGCATCTTCGGCGCCATCACGCCGCGCACGGCGGGCGACAGCGGCATCAAGGACGTGGCGATCGATTTCTATCATCGTTACCCGGAGGATATCGCGCTGTTCGCCGAAATGGGCTTCAAGTGCCTGCGCACCTCGATCGCCTGGACGCGTATTTTCCCGCAGGGCGACGAAGAGACGCCGAACGAAGCCGGGCTGGCGTTCTACGATCGGCTGTTCGACGAGATGGCGAAGTACGGCATTCAGCCGTTGATCACGCTGTCGCACTATGAGATGCCTTACGGCCTGGTGAAGCACTACGGCGGCTGGGGCGATCGGCGCACCATCGATTTCTTCGAACGCTATGCGCGCACCGTGTTCGAACGCTACAAGCACAAGGTCAAACACTGGCTGACCTTCAACGAGATCAACATGTCGCTGCACGCGCCCTTCACCGGCGTCGGCCTGCCGCAGGAGAGCGACAAGAGCGCCATCTATCAGGCGATCCACCATCAGCTGGTGGCCAGCGCCAAAGCGGTGAAAGCCTGCCACGAGATCGTGCCGGAGGGCAAAATCGGCAACATGCTGCTGGGCGGCATTCTGTATCCGCTGAGCTGCAAGCCGGAAGATCTGCTGGAAACCCAGCGGCAAAACCGCGACTGGCTGTTCTTCGGCGACGTGCAGGCGCGCGGCTATTACCCGGCCTATATGCAGCGCTTCTTCCGTGAAAACGGCATTCAGGTGGCGATCACCGAGGAAGATCGGCAAACGCTGCGCGAAACCATCGACTTCATCTCGTTCAGCTACTACATGAGCGGCTGCGTCACCGCCGATCCGGAGCAGTACGAGACGGCGCGCGGCAACATTCTCGATATGGTGCCGAACCCGCATCTGGCCAGCTCGGAGTGGGGGTGGCAAATCGACCCGATCGGGCTGCGCTACCTGCTCAACGTGCTGTACGACCGCTATCAGAAGCCGCTGTTCATCGTCGAGAACGGGCTGGGCGCCAAAGACCGCGTCGAAGCCGACGGCAGCATCCACGACGACTACCGCATCAACTACCTCAATGACCATCTGGTGCAGGTGGCGGAAGCGATCGACGACGGCGTCGAGGTGATGGGCTACACCAGCTGGGGGCCGATCGATCTGGTCAGCGCCTCGAAGGCCGAAATGTCGAAGCGCTACGGCTTCATTCACGTCGACAGGGACGATGCCGGCAACGGCAGCCTCGCGCGCCGCCGCAAGAAGAGTTTCTTCTGGTATCGCGATGTGATCCACAGCAACGGCGCCAGCCTGAAAGACCGACGCTAACCTCTAAGCCCGGCGGCAAGCGCCGGGCGTTAACCTAACGTTATTCGCTGCTGTTCATGATGGGAAATTCTCTCCCAGGGAATGCTGTTGCCCGCAGTCAGCCGTTATGCGGAGAAATATAATAATGATGAAAAGCTTATTACCTCGTTCCATAACCCTGGCGGCGCTGGCGCTGCTCTGTAGCCAGGCGCAGGCGGAAACGCTGCAAACCGGCAAGGACGTCGAAGCCCCCACCGCCAAGTGGGAAGGGGTGGCGCTCGGCTTTGAACCGCCGCAGCCCGGGCTGTTGGGGGATATGCTGGGGATCAGGCCGATCCTGGAGGATCACGGTTTCCACTATAACCTCGGCTACCTCAGCCAGCTGTCGTATAACGCTGGCGGCGGTTACAACCACGATAAACAGGCGTCGTACATCGACCAATTCTCGCTGACCTTCAGCCAGGATTTGCAGGCGCTGACCGGCATTCCGGACGCGGCGATCGAAGGCAATATCGTCAACCGCAACCATGACAACAACCTGACCCGCGATCGCTTGCAGGATCCGCGCGTCGGCCTGACCGATCTGTCGCAGGAGAGCTTTGGCGGGCAGTCGATTACCCGCCTGGGCTGGCTGACCTTCAGCCGGTCCTTCCTCGATCGCCGGCTGCAGTGGCGCATCGGCATGATGAACAAGGTGCAGGATTTCGATCAGATCATCCCCTGCGATTTTCAGACGCTGACGCTGTGCGGCGGCAAGTCTGCCAACTCGTTGACCTGGTACAACTGGAACGTGCATTACTGGGGCACCACGCTGCAATACAAGCTGACCGACGGCCTGACCCTCAAGGGCGGCGTGATGGAGCAGAACCCGAGCGCCCCCAGCCGCAGCCACGCCTGGAGCTGGTCCACCAAGGGCAGCAAAGGCTTCCTGTTGCCGATGGAGCTGGAGCTGAAAACCCACGCCGTCAACCAGCTGCCGGGGGTGTATAACCTGGGCGTGCTGTTCACCAACGCGCGCCAGAGCGATCTTTATGAAGGGGTGTCCGGTGGGCCGGGCGCCAGCGATCCGCAGGGCTATCGCAGCCACGATCGCACCTGGTTCCTGTATACCGGTTTTAACCAGCAGGTGACGCGCCATGCGGATGACGTCAACCGCGGTCTGAGCGTGTTTTACAGCCTGGGGCTGGGGGATCAGCGCAGCAACTACCTGCACTGGTCTACCTCGACCGGCATTCGCTATCGCGGGCTGTTCGATGCGCGGCCGAACGACTGGCTGGGGCTGGGCGTCTCGGTGGTGAAGCTGAGCGACCGCTACAAAGATAATCAGCGTTATCTCAACCAAATCAACGGCGTCAGCGATTATCACGATCCGAGCTACCGGCCGGTGCCGGGCCACTCGGTGACGGCGGAGCTCTATTATCGCGTGAACGTCACGCCGTGGTTGCAGCTGCAGCCGGGCCTGCAGTACTGGCATCACCCGGCGGGCGTCAGCGAGACGCAGGACGCCTGGGTGACGGCGTTGAAAACGGTGGTGACCTTCTGATCAGGCCGCGTCGCTCTCGCGGTAGCGCCGGCGGGCGTGTTCGAACCAGCTGGCGGGCACGTTGTGCGGCGGCTGCTGCAAGCGGAGCAGCCCTTGCTCAACGATATGGCTGGCCTGGCGCCACAGCGTCGGGTCGCCTTCGGTCAGCACCTCCAGCAGACGCTGTTTCTCGATCAGGTAGGTCTGAGCGAAGTGGCTGTCATAGTCCAGCAGCGAGCGGGTGTTGTCGATCAGATCCGCCAGCTTGATGGTTTTGGCCTGCGGCGATGCGCCGGCGCTGTGGCGCCGATCGCGGTTTTTGCGCTCGAAGCGGTTGCCGTCCTCGGCGCGGCTGACGTTGGTGAGCATCCGCACCAGCTCCGCCACTTTCGGCCCGAAGTGGCTTTCGATATCGCCGAGGGTGGTGGGCGTGTCTTCCACCGTGTCATGCAGCCAGGCGGCCGCCAGCATCTCTTCGGTGTGCGGCACGCTGCGCACCAGTTCCATCACCGCCTGTGGGTGGACGATGTACGGATCGTCGGTGTATTTGCGGCGCTGATCAATGGCCGCATGCGCCTTGGTGGCGTAGCGGCGCGCGCGTTCTACAAGCGTGTTCGTCATTTCCTTTCCCTCCGAGCATCCTCTGCATAAAAAAAAGGTAGCATACCTCACAAGAAATAGCTTGCGATTACATCGTGCGCTATCTATATTCAGACACATGAAAAGCACCGATACCGAACAACCCCTCGCGAAGAATCTGCTGCAGCTCGATCAGCAGCTCTGTTTCGCGCTGTACTCCGCCAACCTGGCGCTGCACAAAGTCTACCGCAAGCTGTTGAATCAGCTCGAACTCACCTACCCGCAATACCTGGTGATGATGGTGCTGTGGGAGCGCGATCGGGTGACGGTATCGGATATCGGCGAGCGGCTGTTCCTCGATTCCGCCACGCTGACGCCGCTGCTGAAGCGGTTGGAAACCGCCGGTTTGCTGGTGCGTTATCGCGCCACCGCCGACGAGCGGCAGGTGATCATTGCACTCACCGAAGCCGGCCGCGCGCTGCGCGAGCGGGCGCAATCGGTGCCCGAGGCGGTGATGTGCGCCACCGACTGCAGCCTGGACGAGATCGTCTCGCTCAAACAGCAGCTGGAAAAGCTGCGCGGCAGCCTGATCGATCAGATTTGACCCGCCGCCGCCGGACGCAAGAACGGCAGGGGTGGTCTACACTGGTTAATAAGTGTCAAAAATAAGTAGTGCGCGATTTAATCGCAAAAGATAAATATGTGACCGGCTTTACCTCGTGGAAGCCGTAGTCATCTCGCCAACCAGCAAGAAGGAATGAACGATGTCTATTGAGAAAGTGGTTTACCGCGCTCACGCCACCGCAACCGGCGGCCGCGACGGCCGTGCGACCTCCTCCGACGGCGTGTTGGACGTGAAACTGGGCGTGCCGAAAGAGATGGGCGGCGCCGGCGGCGAAGTCACCAACCCCGAGCAGCTGTTCGCCGCCGGTTACTCGGCCTGCTTCCTCGGCGCGCTGAAGTTTGTCGCGGCGAAAGAAAAGGTTAAAATCCCGGCCGAAGCGAAAATCGACGGTACCGTCGGCATCGGTGAAATCCCGAACGGTTTCGGCATCGAAGTGCAGCTGGATATCTCGCTGCCGGGCATCGAGCGCAGCGTGGCGGAAGATTTGGTGAAAAAGGCGCACGTGGTGTGCCCATACTCCAACGCCACCCGCGGAAATATCGATGTGACTCTGAACGTTAAGTAAGATTTTTATCCTTATCGCGAAAAAAATGGAGGGTTTGACCCTCCATTTTCTTATCTGCCCCGCTTGAAAGCCGTTTGCAAAAAGCGTAAAAATTGCCCGTTTTGTGAGAATTCTCTTGATTATTACCCGCAAAATAACGCTTATTGCCGGTTGGCTGAACCAGAAGCCCTAATAAGTGTCTGACTGATCCAGAACCGCTACACCGTCCCCGGAGCCACCGCGTTACATGAACAAAGTTAAATCGCTATCACAGCAGAATTTATCGTTATTGTTAGCGATCTATATCGGCATATTTCTCAACCTGTCCGTTTTTTATCGTCGTTTTGATTCGCTGGCGCACGGCATTCAGGGGATTAAGGTGATTTCGGCGGTGACGGAAGTCATCGCTATCGTCCTGTTCACGTTCTTCATCATGCGGCTGGTATCGCTCGGCGGCCGGCTATTTTATCGCATCGTCGCTTCGCTGCTGGTGTTGATTTCGGTTGCCGCCAGCTACTACATGACGTTTTTCAACGTGGTGATCGGCTACGGCATCGTGGTGTCGGTGATGACCACCGACATCGATCTGTCGAAAGAGGTGGTCGGCCTGCACTTCGTGCTGTGGATGGTGGCGCTCAGCGCCTTGCCGCTGCTGCTGATCTGGAAAAACAGCCTGCGTTACACCCTGATAGAACAGCTGAAAACCCCCGGTCATCGCATCAAGCCGCTGCTGGTCTTGCTGGCGGTGGTGGCGCTGGTCTGGCTGCCGCTGCGCATGCTGGACGACGAGCAGAGCGTGCAAGAGAAGCTCTCCAACGTCGATCTGCCGAGCTACGGCGGCGTGGTGGCGCACTCGTATCTGCCGTCCAACTGGCTGTCGGCGCTGGGGCTGTTTGCCTACACCCGCTATGACGAAAGCCAGGATCAGAGCACGATGTTCGATCCGGGCAAACACTTCACCTACGTACCGCCGGCGGATATCGACGACACCTACGTGGTGTTCATCATCGGCGAGACCACGCGCTGGGACCACATGGGCATGCTGGGCTATGAGCGCGATACCACGCCGCGGCTGTCTAAAGAGAAGAATCTGGTGGCGTTTCGCGGCGAGTCGTGCGACACCTCCACCAAGCTGTCGCTGCGCTGTATGTTCGTGCGCGAAGGCGGCACCGAAGACAACTCGCAGCGCACGCTGAAAGAGCAGAACGTGTTCGCGGTACTGAAGGATCTGGGCTTCTCTTCCGAGCTGTTCGCCATGCAGAGCGAGGTGTGGTTCTACAACAACACCGAGGTGAACAACTATTCGTTCCGCGAGATGATCGCGTCCGAGAAGCGCAACGACGGCAAGGCGGTCGACGATATGCTGTTGGTGGACGAAATGAAGGAGTCGCTGGCGCGCTATCCGAAGGGCAAACACCTGGTGATCCTGCATACCAAAGGCTCGCACTACCTGTACTCGCAGCGTTATCCGCGCAGCTATGCGCGCTATCAGCCGGAGTGCATGGGGGTGGACGATTCCTGCACCAAGGCGCAGCTGATCAACGCCTTCGACAATACGGTGCTGTATACCGACAGCTTTATCGCCAATGTGATAGACCAGGTGCGCGACAAGAAGGCCATCGTGTTCTATGCCGCCGATCACGGCGAATCGATCGGTGAAAACACGCACCTGCACGGTACGCCGCGCGAGATGGCGCCGCCGGAGCAGTTCCGCGTGCCGATGATCGTATGGGCGTCGGACAAATTCCTTGAGAACCCGCAGCACCTCAGCGCCTTTGAGCAGCTGCAGGCGCAGCAGCGCATCGGCAAAACGCATCGCCACGTCGAGCTGTTTGACACCATCCTCGGCTGCCTCGGCTACACGTCTCCCGATGGCGGCATCGTGGATAAAAACAACTGGTGCCATCTGCCGCAGGATAAAACGGCACCCGCTAGCCTGTAGTAACCCCTCCCGCCGGGTGCCTGCCTTGCGCACCCGGCAATTTCACCCAATACATTCTCTTCATCAATTATTCCGGTGTGTGCATACGGTATACTTGCGCACTTCCCCCTGTTAACCGGAGATTTCCATGACCCTGCGCGTGGCGTTTATCGACGATCATGACATTGTGCGTTCGGGCTTCGTGCAGCTGCTGTCGCTGGAAGCCGATATTCAGGTGGTGGGCGAATTCAGCGGTGCGGCGCAGGCGCGCGCCGGCCTGCCGGGGCTGGAGGTGGACGTTTGCATCTGCGACATTTCGATGCCGGACGGCAGCGGGCTGGATCTGTTGGCGGACATTCCCTCCGGCATCCGCGTGGTGATGCTGTCGATGCACGATAACCCGGCGCTGGTGGAAATGGCGCTGGATCGTGGTGCCGGCGGCTTTCTCTCCAAGCGCTGCAAGCCGGAAGATTTGATCACCGCGGTGCGCACCGTCGCCGGCGGCGGCGTTTACCTGATGCCGGAAATCGCGCAGCAGCTGGCGCGGGTGAGGGTCGATCCGTTGACCCGCCGCGAGCGCGAGATCGCGCTGTTGCTGGCGCAGGGCCAGGAGGTGCGCGAGATCGCCGCCGCCTTGGGGCTGTCGCCGAAGACGGTGCATGTGCATCGCGCCAACCTGTTCGCCAAGCTGGGCATCAACAACAACGTCGAGCTGGCCAGACGGATGCTGAACCTGTGACGCAGCGCCTGATCACCCAGCTGGCGCTGTTTTTCATCTACGCCGCCAGCGCGTTTTGCCTGTGGGGCATCGGCACCGCGCTGATCGACCCGCCCTGGCAGGCGCTGCTGCTGTTCCCGTTCGGCCTGCGCATGGGTATTTTGCTGCAGAGCCCGTACCGTTTCTGGCCGGGGATCCTGCTGGCCGACCTGCTGCTGATGGCGCTGCTGGCGGACCAGTTCGGTTACGGCCCGGCGCTGTGGGCGTCGGTGGCGGTGCTGGTGTTGACGGTGCTGCTCAGCCTGCTGGCCTCGCCGTGGCTGTTGCGCCATCAGCAGAGCGACAGCGAATGGCGCTGGCCACTGTTGCAGGGCGCGGTGGTGGGCGCCGCCGCCTTGCTGCAGGCGCTGGTGTGGCAGCTGGTGAGCGGTGAAGGCGCCCGCGCGCTGCTGCTCGGCCTGACCGGCGGTTTCACCATCGCACCGACCTGCCTGCTGTTGTGGCACTATCTGGCGCGCCAAATCTGGGTGCCGCTGGAGCCGGGGCTGATCCACAAGCCGGTGGAGCTGCGTCTGGGCCATCTGGCCAGCTATCTGCTGCTGTTTGCGTTCAGCATCTGGCTGCAGCAGCAGGTGAACGCCGCCGAGCTGCGGCGCTTTGCGCCTTTCTGCCTGGCCATTCCTATCGTGTTCATGTCTTACCGCTACGGCTGGCAGGGCGCGCTGTTGGCGACGCTGCTCAACGGCGTGGCGCTGATGGTCAACGAGCCGCCGCAGCCGGAGTCGCACCGCGATCTGCTGCTGTCGCTGCTGGCCCAAAGCCTGACCGGGCTGCTGCTGGGCGCCGGCATTCAGCGCCAGCGCGAGCTGAATCAGCAGCTGAGGCTGCGGCTGGCGGAGAACCGCCAGTTGGCGCGGGCGCTGGTGACGGCGGAGGAGCAAACCCGGCGCGAGGTGGCGCGCGAGCTGCACGATGAAGTGGGGCAGACCATCACCGTGATCCGCACCCAGGCCAGCATCGTCAAACGCCTGGCACCGGAGCCGGCGGTGGTCGGCTGCGCCGACACCATCGATGCGTTGGCGCTGCGGGTCTACGACGGGGTGCATGATGTGCTGACTCAGCTGTGGCCGGCTGCGCTGAACAACCTGCCGCTGTCGGCGGCGGTGGCGGCGATGCTGCGGGAGTCGCTGCCGCAGGACGCGTCGCTGGTGAGCAGCCTGCAGTGGCAGGTGCCGGACGAGCTGCTGGATGAAACGCTGAAAATCACGCTGTACCGGGTGTGCCAGGAAGGGGTGACCAATGTGTGCCGCCACGCCGGCGCCAGCCGCCTGGAGCTGGATGCGCGCCTGCAGTCGCGCAAAGGCGCCGCGCCGCAGATCGCCCTGACCATCCGCGACAACGGGGTGGGCTTCGATGCGGAAAACCATCAGCCGGGCTATGGCCTGCGCGGCATGCAGGAGCGCATCAGCGCCCTCGGCGGCAGCCTGCGGTTCACCGCTGAGGGGGGCGCCTGTTTGAGTGTGATCTTGCCCACAGTTTCGCCGGCGCAAACGCAAAACTAGGAAAAACTCCTAACCGCGTCGGGAATCCGGCGTAAGCCTCCCGCGCGCGCGAGGAGCATCATAGCGGCACTTTATTCAATCCTCTGAGGTTCCACATGTGGTCTTTCCTTAAAAGCCGCCCGGACGCGCCGCAGGTCACCGATCAACGGCAGATCGACGCCAGCTACAAATACTGGCGCATCCAGCTGATGTGCACCATGTACATCGGCTACGCCGCGTTTTACTTCACGCGCAAAAGTTTCAACTTCATCATGCCGGCGATGCTGAGCGATCTGGGCCTGACGATGTCCGACGTCGGCATCCTCGGCACGCTGTTCTACATCACCTACGGCTGCTCGAAATTCATTTCCGGCATGATCAGCGATCGCTCCAACCCGCGTTACTTTATGGGGCTGGGCCTGATCATGACCGGGGTGCTGAATATCTTCTTCGGCCTCAGTTCGTCGCTGCTGATGCTGGGCACGCTGTGGATCCTCAACGCCTTCTTCCAGGGCTGGGGCTGGCCGCCGTGCTCCAAAATCCTCACCAGCTGGTATTCGCGCTCCGAGCGCGGTGGCTGGTGGGCTATCTGGAACACCTCGCACAACGTCGGTGGGGCGCTGATCCCGCTGCTGGTAGGCTTTATCTCGCTGCACTTCAGCTGGCGTTACGGCATGATCATTCCCGGTATCATCGGCGTGGTGCTTGGCTTGCTGATGTGCTGGCGCCTGCGCGACAAGCCATCCACCCTGGGGCTGCCGAGCGTCGGCAAATGGCGCAACGACGCCATGGAGCTGGTGCAGGAATCGGAAGGCCAGGGGCTGAGCAACCGCGAGATCATCAAACGCTACGTGCTGACCAACAAGTACATCTGGCTGCTGGCGGTCTCTTACGTGCTGGTGTACATCGTGCGTACCGCGATCAACGACTGGGGCAACCTCTACCTGACGCAGGAAAAGGGCTATTCGCTGATGACCGCCAACTCGGCCATTTCGCTGTTTGAAGTGGGCGGCTTTATCGGTTCGCTGGTGGCCGGTTGGGGTTCCGACAAGTTGTTCCGCGGCAACCGTGGCCCGATGAACCTGATCTTCGCCATCGGTATCTTCCTGTCGGTGGCGGCACTGTGGTTGATGCCGGGCGTGACCTACCTGCTGCAGGCCTGCTGCTTCTTCGCCATCGGTTTCTTCATCTTCGGCCCGCAGATGCTGATCGGCATGGCGGCGGCGGAGTGCTCGCACAAGGATGCGGCGGGCGCGGCGACCGGTTTTGTCGGCCTGTTCGCCTACCTGGGCGCGGCGCTGTCCGGCTACCCGATTGCGCGGGTGATGGAGATCTGGCAGTGGAACGGCTTCTTCGTGGTGATTTCCATCGCCGCCTGCCTGTCGGCGCTGTTCCTGCTGCCGTTCCTGCGCGCGCAGACGCCGGCGCTGAAACCGGCCAAAGCCTGAGCAAAATACGCTGCGCAGCCCCCGGCGCAGCGCATTATGGCGCTTTTATCACCACTTGAAATGCAGGGGCAAAAAAGTGATTGACGCCTATAACCGCCAGCAGTAAGATGCGCCCCGCATCGGCGAGTAGCGCAGCTTGGTAGCGCAACTGGTTTGGGACCAGTGGGTCGGAGGTTCGAATCCTCTCTCGCCGACCACCATTCGAAAAACCTGCTTTTAAAGCAGGTTTTTTTTCGCCTGTCGTTTATGAGGATGAGCACCTCCGCAGGAGGTTCGAGCCTCGCGAAGCGAGACAACGTTGCTTCAGCAACGGCCCGCAGGGCGCGCATCAACGATGCGCGTAATCCTCTCTCGCCGACCACCATTCGAAAAACCTGCTTTTAAAGCAGGTTTTTTTTCGCCCGTCGTTTATGAGGATGAGTACCTCCGCAGGAGGTTCGAGCCTCGCGAAGCGAGACAACGTTGCTTTGGCAACGGCCCGCAGGGCGCGCATCAACGATGCGCGTAATCCTCTCTCGCCGACCACCATTCGAAAAACCTGCTTTTTAAAGCAGGTTTTTTTTCGCCCGTGGTTTATTAGGATGAGCACCTCCGCCGATATGGCCGGCTTCGCTTTATGGCGTGCCTCAATCTGCCTTCCTAGTGAAATATATTTATTCTTTACGCTTAATTAATTCACACTCCTTATTCCCTTTGGGTTCTTATTTCTATATTTAAATAAATTCATGCTTGCCGAATAAAACCCGGTTGATAGCGCTCTTGTTTTCACGCTTTTTTTACCTATAGTCTGAATGGACAACGCGGGATGTGTTATTCCCGCCGCGTGGAAAATACCGTGATTATTTATTAACGTTAATCTTCGTGGATTATTGCGGAATCATTTCGCTCCGGCAATGCGTGGCGTTGATTAACTCTTTTATGTTTATCCTCTCGGAATAAAGGAATCAGTTATGCGCAAATTTAATAAACCGCTGTTGGCGCTGGTGATCGGCAGCACGCTGTGTTCCGCGGCGCAGGCCGCCGCGCCGGGCAAGCCGACCATCGCCTGGGGCAACACCAAGTTCGCCATCGTCGAAGTCGATCAGGCGGCCACCGCTTATAATAATCTGGTGAAGGTAAAAAATGCCGCCGACGTTTCGGTCTCCTGGAATTTATGGAATGGCGACACCGGCACGACGGCAAAAATTTTATTAAATGGCAAAGAGGCGTGGAGCGGCCCTTCAACCGGCGCTTCCGGTACGGCGAATTTTAAAGTGAATAAAGGCGGCCGTTATCAAATGCAGGTGGCGTTGTGCAATGCCGACGGCTGCACCGCCAGCGACGCCACCGAAATTGTGGTGGCCGACACCGACGGCAGCCATTTGGCGCCGTTGAAAGAGCCGCTGCTGGAAAAGAATAAACCCTATAAACAGAATTCCGGCAAAGTGGTCGGCTCTTATTTCGTCGAGTGGGGCGTTTACGGGCGCAATTTCACCGTCGACAAGATCCCGGCGCAGAACCTGACCCATCTGCTGTACGGCTTTATCCCGATCTGCGGCGGCAACGGCATCAACGACAGCCTGAAAGAGATCGAAGGCAGCTTCCAGGCGTTGCAGCGCTCCTGCCAGGGCCGCGAGGACTTCAAAGTCTCGATCCACGATCCGTTCGCCGCGCTGCAAAAAGCGCAGAAGGGCGTGACCGCCTGGGATGACCCCTACAAGGGCAACTTCGGCCAGCTGATGGCGCTGAAGCAGGCGCATCCTGACCTGAAAATCCTGCCGTCGATCGGTGGCTGGACGCTGTCCGACCCGTTCTTCTTTATGGGCGACAAGGTGAAGCGCGATCGCTTCGTCGGCTCGGTGAAAGAGTTTCTGCAGACCTGGAAGTTCTTCGATGGCGTGGATATCGACTGGGAGTTCCCGGGCGGCAATGGCGCCAACCCGAACCTGGGCAGCCCGCAAGACGGGGAGACCTATGTGCTGTTGATGAAGGAGCTGCGGGCGATGCTGGATCAGCTGTCGGCGGAAACCGGCCGCAAGTATGAGCTGACCTCCGCCATCAGCGCCGGCAAGGACAAGATCGACAAGGTGGCTTACAACGTCGCGCAGAACTCGATGGATCACATCTTCCTGATGAGCTACGACTTCTACGGCGCCTTCGATCTGAAAAACCTGGGGCATCAGACCGCGCTGAATGCGCCGGCCTGGAAACCGGACACCGCCTACACCACGGTGAACGGCGTCAATGCGCTGCTGACGCAGGGCGTCAAGCCGGGCAAGATCGTGGTCGGCACCGCCATGTATGGCCGTGGCTGGACCGGGGTGAACGGCTATCAGAACAACATTCCGTTCACCGGCACCGCCACCGGGCCGGTTAAAGGCACCTGGGAGAACGGCATCGTGGACTACCGCCAAATCGCCAGCCAGTTCATGAGCGGCGATTGGCAGTACACCTACGACGCCACGGCGGAAGCGCCTTACGTGTTCAAACCTTCCACCGGCGATCTGATCACCTTCGACGATGCCCGCTCGGTGCAGGCCAAGGGCAAGTACGTGTTGGATAAGCAGTTGGGCGGCCTGTTCTCCTGGGAGATCGACGCGGACAACGGCGATATTCTTAACAGCATGAACGCCAGCCTGGGCAACAGCGCCGGCGTTCAATAATCGGTTGCAGTGCGTTGCCGGGGGATATCCTTTCGCCCCCGGCTTTTTCGCCGCCGAAAGTTTTTTTACGCCGCACAGATTGTGGGCCTGCCCGGCGCAAAAAGCGCTCATCGGACTCACCCTTTTGGGTAATCCTTCAGCATTTCCTCCTGTCTTTAACGGCGATCACAAAAATAACCGTTCAGATATTCATCATTCAGCAACAAAGTTTTGGCGTTTTTTAACGGAGTTAAAAACCAGTAAGTTTGTGAAGGTCAGACCAATGCGCTGAAAATGTCCGCTTAGCATAAATTTTCATGCTGTAAGTGTTAACAAAAGGTTTTTTTTATGTTTGTTTGCTGTTTCTCACAGTCTGCGTAAATCCCCACTGGTTATATTGACGACACCCCAAACAGTTGGCAACTTGATAGCCTCAGGGGTAAGAGCGAGAGTTGTTTGAGTGAATTCCACGCGCTCAGACGTCCCCGCCGCGATGCGTTCCATCCGGCATTCTCTCCTCGTACACCTTCTGCCTTCGGGCGCCGATCGCACAGGCCACGCAATAAAAAATACAGGTCTGGCGGCAATGACACACATCACATCACACAATGGAGCACTAACGATGACACGTTCCTTGGGTAAATCGGGGGTTCTGAAATTCGGCATTGGGCTGATCGCGCTGACCGTGGCGGCCAGCGTACAGGCCAAGACGTTGGTTTACTGTTCTGAAGGTTCCCCGGAAGGGTTCAACCCGCAGCTGTTTACCTCCGGCACCACCTACGACGCCAGCTCGGTACCGATCTACAACCGCCTGGTCGAATTCAAAATCGGCACCACCGAACTGCAGCCGGGCCTGGCTGAGAAGTGGGACGTCAGCGAAGACGGCAAAACCTACACCTTCCACCTGCGCAAAGGCGTGAAGTGGCAGAGCAGCAAAGACTTCAAACCGACGCGCGATTTCAACGCCGACGACGTGGTGTTCTCCTTTGAACGCCAGTTGGATGCGAACAACGCCTATCACAAAGTGTCAGGCGGCAGCTACGAATACTTTGAAGGCATGGACATGCCTAAGCTGATCGCCAAGATTGAAAAAGTGGACGACAACACCGTGCGCTTCGTGCTGAACCGCCCGGAAGCGCCGTTCCTGGCTGACCTGGGCATGGACTTCGCGTCCATCCTGTCCGCCGAATACGCCGACGTGATGATGAAAGCCGGCACGCCGGAGAAGGTCGACCTGAACCCGATCGGCACCGGCCCGTTCCAGCTGCTGCAATACCAGAAAGACTCCAAGATCCTGTACAAGGCATTCGACGGTTTCTGGGGCACCAAGCCGAAGATCGATCGCCTGGTGTTCTCCATCACGCCTGACGCCTCCGTGCGCTACGCCAAACTGCAGAAAAACGAATGTCAGGTGATGCCGTACCCGAACCCGGCCGATATCGCCCGCATGAAGCAAGACAAGTCCATCAACCTGATGGAGCAGCCGGGCCTGAACGTGGGCTACCTGTCGTTCAACGTCGAGAAAAAACCGCTGGATAACCTGAAGGTGCGTCAGGCGTTGACCATGGCGGTCAACAAGCAGGCGATCATCGATGCGGTTTATCAGGGCGCGGGCCAGGCGGCCAAGAACCTGATCCCGCCGACCATGTGGGGCTATAACGACGCGGTGCAGGATTACGCTTACGATCCGGCCAAGGCGAAAGAGCTGCTGAAAGAAGCGGGCATGGCCGACGGTTTCAGCATCGACCTGTGGGCGATGCCGGTACAGCGTCCTTACAACCCGAACGCGCGCCGCATGGCGGAAATGATCCAGGCCGACTGGGCCAAGATCGGCGTGAAAGCCAAAATCGTGACCTATGAGTGGGGTGAATACCTCAAGCGCGCCAAAGCGGGTGAGCACCAGACGGTGATGATGGGCTGGACCGGCGACAACGGGGATCCGGACAACTTCTTCGCCACGCTGTTCAGCTGCGCGGCGGCGAAAGACGGCTCCAACTACTCCCGCTGGTGCTACAAGCCGTTTGAAGATCTGATTCAACCGGCGCGCGCCGAATCCAACCACGACAAGCGCATCGAACTGTACAAGCAGGCGCAGGTGGTGATGCACGATCAGGCTCCGGCGCTGATTGTCGCACACTCCACCGTGTACGAGCCTGTGCGTAAGGAAGTGAAAGGCTACGTCGTGGATCCGCTCGGTAAGCATCACTTCGAGAATGTCTCTGTAGACTGATTTCGACCGCTTTACCGGAGACGCACGAATGGACTTGCAGGGGCGCAACAGGTTTGCGCCCCTGCTGACCAGTCTCCGGCGTATGGCCGTCGAATCGTTCAAAGGCATGTGAGCGTTAATAAGCCTGGCGGACGATGAGCTGCCGGGCATTGATACAGAGAGTTCGGGATATGTTGCAGTTCATACTCCGACGTTTGGGGTTAGTTATCCCAACGTTTATCGGCATTACATTGCTGACTTTTGCATTCGTCCATATGATCCCCGGCGACCCGGTGACCATCATGGCCGGGGAACGCGGTATCTCCGCCGAGCGCCACGCGCAGCTGATGGCGGAAATGGGGCTGGACAAGCCGCTCTATCAACAATATTTCTCCTACGTGTCCAACGTGCTGCAAGGCGATCTGGGCACCTCCCTCAAAAGCCGCATCTCCGTCTGGAGCGAGTTCGTTCCGCGCTTTCAGGCCACGCTGGAACTGGGCATTTGCGCGATGATCTTCGCGGTGCTGGTAGGCATCCCGGTCGGGGTGCTGGCGGCGGTCAAACGCGGCTCGGTCTTCGACCATACCGCGGTGGGCATCTCGCTGACCGGCTATTCGATGCCGATTTTCTGGTGGGGCATGATGCTGATCATGCTGGTGTCGGTGCAGCTTAACCTGACGCCGGTGTCGGGGCGCATCAGCGACACGGTCTTCCTCGACGACAGCCAGCCGCTGACCGGCTTCATGCTGATAGACACCCTGATCTGGGGCGAGCCGGGCGACTTCGTCGACGCGGTGATGCACATGATCCTGCCGGCCATCGTGCTGGGCACCATCCCGCTGGCGGTGATCGTGCGCATGACCCGTTCCTCGATGCTGGAGGTGTTGGGCGAAGACTACATCCGCACCGCGCGCGCCAAGGGCGTGAGCCGCATGCGGGTGATCGTTGTTCACGCGCTGCGCAACGCGCTGCTGCCGGTGGTGACGGTGATCGGGCTGCAGGTCGGCACCATGCTGGCCGGCGCCATTCTGACCGAAACCATCTTCTCCTGGCCGGGGCTGGGCCGCTGGCTGATCGACGCGCTGCAGCGCCGCGACTACCCGGTGGTGCAGGGCGGGGTGTTGCTGGTCGCCTGTATGATCATTCTGGTTAACCTGCTGGTAGACGTGCTCTACGGCGTGGTCAACCCGCGTATTCGCCACAAGAAATAAGGGGCGCTCTCATGTCTCAAATCACTGAGTCTGCAGTTAAAGGTGCGCCGAAGCCGATGACCCCGTTTCAGGAGTTCTGGCACTATTTCAAGCGCAATAAAGGGGCCGTGGTCGGCCTGGTGTATATCGTTCTGATGCTGGTGATCGCGCTCGGCGCCGGCGTGCTGGCGCCGCATGCGCCGGCGGACCAGTTCCGCGACGCGCTGCTCAAGCCGCCGGTGTGGCAAGAGGGCGGCAGCTGGCAATATATCCTCGGCACCGACGACGTGGGCCGCGACGTGCTGTCGCGCCTGATGTACGGTGCGCGCCTGTCGCTGCTGGTCGGCTGCCTGGTGGTGGTGCTGTCGCTGATCATGGGCGTGATATTCGGCCTGCTGGCCGGTTACTTCGGCGGCGTGGTGGACGCGATTATCATGCGCGTCGTCGACATCATGCTGGCCCTGCCGAGCCTGCTGCTGGCGCTGGTGCTGGTGGCGGTATTCGGGCCGTCGATCGTCAACGCCTCGCTGGCGCTGACCTTCGTCGCCCTGCCGCACTATGTGCGTCTGACGCGCGCAGCGGTGCTGGTGGAGGTGAACCGCGACTACGTCACCGCTTCGCGGGTGGCGGGCGCCGGCGCGCTGCGCCAGATGTTCGTCAATATTCTGCCTAACTGCCTGGCGCCTTTGATCGTGCAGGCTTCTCTCGGTTTCTCGAACGCCATTCTGGACATGGCCGCTCTCGGCTTTCTGGGCATGGGCGCGCAGCCGCCGACGCCGGAGTGGGGCACCATGCTCTCCGACGTGCTGCAGTTCGCGCAAAGCGCCTGGTGGGTGGTGACCTTCCCCGGCCTGGCGATCCTGCTGACGGTGCTGGCATTCAACCTGATGGGGGACGGTTTGCGTGACGCTCTCGACCCCAAACTCAAGCAGTAACAGAGGACGAGAGAGATGGCGTTATTGAATGTAGACAAGCTTTCGGTGCACTTCGGTGACGAAGGCACCCCGTTCCGCGCGGTAGACCGCATCAGTTACAGCGTGGAGCAAGGTCAGGTGGTCGGCATCGTCGGTGAATCCGGCTCCGGCAAATCCGTCAGTTCGCTGGCGATCATGGGCCTGATCGATTTCCCCGGCAAGGTGATGGCCGACAAGCTGGAGTTCAACGGCCAGGATCTGCGCAAGATCTCCGAAAAAGAGCGCCGCCAGCTGGTGGGCTCCGAAGTGGCGATGATCTTCCAGGATCCGATGACCAGCCTGAACCCGTGCTATACCGTCGGTTATCAGATCATGGAGGCGCTGAAGGTGCACCAGGGCGGCAACCGCCGCACTCGCCGCCAGCGCGCTATCGACCTGCTGACCCAGGTGGGCATTCCCGATCCGGCCTCGCGGCTGGACGTGTACCCGCACCAGCTTTCCGGCGGCATGAGCCAGCGCGTGATGATCGCCATGGCCATCGCCTGTCGGCCGAAGCTGCTGATCGCCGATGAGCCGACGACCGCGCTCGACGTGACCATCCAGGCGCAGATCATCGAACTGCTGCTGGATCTGCAGCAGCGCGAAAACATGGCGCTACTGCTGATCACTCACGATCTGGCGCTGGTGGCGGAAGCCGCGCACCACATCATCGTGATGTACGCCGGCCAGGTGGTGGAATCCGGCAAGGCGGCGGAGATTTTCCGCGCCCCGCGCCACCCGTACACTCAGGCGCTGCTGCGCGCGCTGCCGGAGTTCGCCGCCGACAAGGCGCGGCTGGCTTCGCTGCCGGGCGTGGTGCCGGGCAAATACGATCGCCCGACCGGCTGCCTGCTCAACCCGCGTTGTCCCTACGCCAACGAGCGCTGCCGCAACGAGGAGCCGGAACTGCGCAGCATTCCCGGCCGTCAGGTTAAATGTCACACACCGCTGGATGATGCGGGGAGGCCGACCGTATGAGCCAGAATCAACCTTTACTGCAGGCAATTGACCTGAAGAAGCATTACCCGGTGAAAAAGGGCCTGTTCGCGCCGGAGCGGCTGGTCAAGGCGCTGGACGGCGTCTCCTTCACCCTGGAGCGCGGCAAAACGCTGGCGGTGGTCGGTGAGTCGGGCTGCGGCAAATCGACGCTCGGCCGCCTGCTGACGATGATCGAAGTGCCGACCGGCGGCGAGCTGTACTATCAGGGGCAAGATCTGCTGAAGCCGGACGCCTCTGCCGAGAAGCTGCGCCGCCAGAAGATCCAAATCGTGTTCCAGAATCCTTACGGATCGCTCAACCCGCGCAAGAAGGTCGGGCAGATCCTCGAGGAGCCGCTGTTGATCAATACCTCGTTCAGCGCCGCCGAACGGCGGGAAAAAGCGCTGGAGATGATGGCGAAGGTCGGCCTGAAGACCGAGCATTACGATCGCTACCCGCACATGTTTTCCGGCGGCCAGCGTCAGCGTATCGCCATCGCCCGCGGGCTGATGCTGAACCCGGACGTGGTGATCGCCGATGAGCCGGTGTCGGCGCTGGACGTGTCGGTGCGCGCTCAGGTGCTGAACCTGATGATGGATCTGCAGCAGGATCTGGGGCTGTCCTATGTGTTCATCTCGCACGATCTGTCGGTGGTGGAGCACATCGCCGACGAGGTGATGGTGATGTACCTCGGCCGCTGCGTGGAAAAGGGCAGCAAAGAGGCGATCTTCAATAATCCGCGCCATCCGTACACTCAGGCGCTGCTGTCGGCGACGCCGCGATTGAATCCGGATATGCGCCGCGAGCGCATCAAGCTGACCGGCGAGCTGCCCAGCCCGATGAATCCGCCGCCGGGCTGTGCGTTCAATGCCCGCTGCCGCCGCGCCTTCGGCACTTGCGTTCAGCTGCAGCCGCAGCTCAAACAGTACGGTGAGCAGATGGTGGCCTGCTTTGCGGTCGATCAGGACGAACATCCGGGGGCGTGAAGCGCCGGATTTTCCTGCTTAAACCAAACGCCGGCACAGCGCCGGCGTTTTTTATTATTCAATCAAAGGGTTGGTCAGTAGACGATCGTGACAACCCGTCTTTTAAATTATGTTCTTAACGTCATTCTGACAAAGCGTTATATTTTTAAGAATCTTCGCATGATAATAATAATCGAATAAGAGAATTCAACGGGTTGCTGTTAATAAGTTTATTTCAGCCGATAGCGTTCGCCATTTTTATTATAAAAACCCAATAAAAAAGCACGCCGACGGCGTGCTTTGGGTGAGTGAGGCCGCGCTTATTGCGGATAAGGCACCCAGTCGCCGCCGTTCAGGCGAATGTAGGGCTTGCCCTGATACAGCATCACGACGGCGTTGTCGTTTTCGGAGATGACCGGGGTCTGCGGCAGCCCCTGGGTCAGCGCCTGCCAGTCGACGCTGGGTTCGCTGAAGACCTTGCCGTCCACCAGACGCGACACCAGTTCAGACAGCGCCAGATAGCTGCTCGGCGTTTTGATCTGCAGCGGGCTGCCCTGATGCGGCGCCTTCATGCCCACCAGTTTGATGCCGACCGGCGTATGAGTGATATTCGGGCTGGGAATGTCGCGCAGGCCGGACATCTGCATCTTGTCGCCCACCAACGCCGCGCCGTGTTCCGGCACGATCACCACCACCACTTTGCGGCCGGATTTCTCCAACTGATCGAGGAAGGTGTTCAGCTGATCGAACAGCTTCTGTGCGCGCGGCGGGTAGTCGGCGCTTTTGTTGGAGCCGACGAAGCGGTTGCCGTCGTGCAGCGGGATGACGTTGAAGAAGGTGGCGGTGCGGCCGTCACCGCCTTTTTGCTGCTGATCCAGCCAACGGGTCAGCAATTCGAGATCGTTATAAATCGGCTCGCCGTCGAACGACGTCAGCTCGTTGCCGATGCCGGCCTGCGACATCAGCGGCGCCTGCATGTCGCCCTGTTCACGCAGCTCTTTCAGGAAGTTGCCGAACACCCCGGAGTGATCGAGCATCAGCTGTTCCTTGAAGCCGAGCTTCGCCAGGTTGTCGAACAGGTAACACTGCTGGTTCACCGGCTGATACAGATCGCGATGCGAAAGCTGGCCGCAGCTGGCGCGCAGCAAACGGATGGCCGCCGGGCCGCTGTAGGCGGTGGCCGAGTTGAAGTTGTCGAACATGATGTCCATCTTCGACCACAGCGGGTGATTTTGCAGGTTGACCGCGTCCATATCGGCCCAGGCCAGCGAACAGATGTTGATCACCAGCAGATCGAACGGCTGGGCATCGGCGGGCAAGCTGGCCGGGAACGCGGTGGTGCGGCCTTTTTCTCGCTCGTAGAACTGGTTCAGGTAGGCCGTCAGGTTGGCGCTGGTCGGCGGCAGGCTGTCTGCCGGCGCAGCATCCCCCGCCGCCGGCGCAGACGTGGCCGGCGTATTGGCGCCGCCGGCCGCGGCCGTGGAGGTCGCGGGCAGCAGGGAGACTGCCGGTCCGGCGATGTTGACGATATTGAGCCACACCAGCGCCGCCACGGTGAACACCGTGACGCGCACCCACTGCGCGACGAACAGGTAGGCGATAAACAGCACGAAGGCCGCGCCGATCATTTGCCAGTTGATAAAGCGACCGATCAGCTCCAGCAGATACTGGGCGCTGAAGCCGGCCAGCTGCGAACCCTGGCTGAGAATGCTGTTGATGCCTGGCAGCCAGGTGTCGTGGTAGAACAACGCGATGCCGATCGGAATGGCGAGGTAATGGCGCCAGCGATGCAGGCGCTGCGACGGGATCGGCATCAGCAGAAACGCCATGAACACCAGGTTCGGCAGCGCGTGGAAGTTCAGGTAGCCGAACCACAGCAGGGCGAATTTGGCCAGAAAGTACAGGTTCCAGCCGCCCAGTCCGCGCCAGTAGCGCCATAGAGCGTTATCGGATTGCGTCTTCGAGTTTGGATTCATGGCTGCTTCTTACGTTTAATCTGAGATGAGGAGCCTGTGCGCACCCACAAACCGGCGGATTTCAAATAGCGCGGCGATAACAACAGGTTTTGCCAGTATTGACGCAAATGCGGAAAACGCCGATGAAAGGCGTAGCCCAGCGGGATGAAGATCAGCGCGCACAGCAGGATCAGTTGCACGATGTCGTTAAGGTTCAGCATGCGGTTCCTCCTGCGGGCCAAGCGTCAGCGTGAAGGCGACCGGCTGCCGCCGTTCTGCGGGCGCCTCGGCCGCCGTCTCGCGGGGGCGCGGCGCGGCGCCGGCGGTGCCGGTGGCCGAAATCTGCCAGCGCCCCTGGGCCATGCGTTTGATTTCCGAAATGATATCGACGTCCTGATGCCACACCACCCGGTTGCTGAAGGCTTCATCCACCGGCAGGCGGAAGATGAACCTCAGCGCGGTATCCAGATCGTTGATGCGGCAGGTGGAGAGAAACAGCACCAGCCGCCCCTGTACCACGGTCATCACGTCGCCGAAGCGCCGCAGGTGGCACAGGGTCATCGCCTGTTCGGCGCGCAGGCCGGTGGCCGGCCGCAGCGCCACCATCACGCCTTTGCCGTCCTCGGGCAGCAGCGTGTTGCCCATCAGCGAAAGCACCGCTTGGCTGAACGGTTCCGGCCGCATATAGCCTTTAAGCTGCAGCGGGCGCAAACCGGCCAGCAGCGCATCGATGTCGGCGGGCACATGGCGCGAGAAGCGCTGCCCCTGGATGCCCTCGAGCATGGTCAGAAAACGCGACAGCGGCGCGACGTGCGGCACGATCAGGTTGGCGCCGCAGGCCAGCAGCAGCCGCTCGTCGCTGTAGCGCAGGCTGGCGCTCATCTCGCGCACCGCGATTTTCAGGCCGTTGCCGCGGCTGCGGCGCAGGGTGTGGATCTGGTGCGCCAGGTGATCGATTTGGTCGCTTTGGTACAGCGCGAAAATCAACGTCGCCGAGAGTCTCAGCATGCCGTGCTGCGCCAGTTCGTCGTTGCTCTCCAGCAGCTGCCAGTTGGCGGACAGCGGTGGCGCGCCTTCCAGGATGCTGCGCTCGGCCAGATACAGGCCTTCATCGCTGCGCAAGGCGGTGGGGGAGGGTTGGCTGTTTTCCTCCTCACCCTGCCAGCCGCCTTCCGCGGCGTACAGCGTCAGCAGCTGATTGGCGTTGATGCCGTTTTCGGTGCTCCACCAGTTCACCAGATATTGCGCGCTGTCCTGTTGCCATTGCAGGCTGGACAGGCCGTTCAGGATGCGATGCTGCGCGCTGAGCTGCCCTTTGAGCTTATTGATGCCGCCGCCGTGGCTGAGAATCAACAGCGTGCAGCCCTGCCGCCGCAGCCAGGCGGCGAGGGCGCGCGTCCACTCGCGCAGCTCTTCGGTGGTGAAGGTTTGCCACAGGCTGGCGTGGGCCAGCAGGATAAGTAAGCGATTTTGCGGCCGCAGGGCGCGCATCAGATCGTCGCTCAGCTGCGTCAGCGCGGCTTTTTTCTCCGGTAATTGATACAGCGGTAGCTTCTGCAACGCGGGCGAAGCCAGCTCGGCCAGCAGGCGATCGGGTTTGTCGCCGCTGCAGATCAGGGCGGCTTTGTGGGTGGCCGGCTGGGCGGCAATGACCTGGCGACACAGCAGCGCGGCGTCGCTTTGCCTGTCGATATTGATCCAATAAAGCCCAGGGGCCTGCATCACCGACAGCTCTTCCCAAATCTGCCGAATGCCTAGAGAAAAAGAGTGCGCCATAGGATGTGTTCTACTTTCGTTGAAAGCCGACTAAAGGCGTTTATATTTAAAGATAGCCATTTTTACTCTGGCAATAACAAATCTCCGACGCTCTGCAACAATATTTGTTGAGAATCATCTTATTGCCTCTCTCTTTTTGTATCGTTGCTATAGTTAATTAACATAGCCTATTTTCGCCAAGGCGGAAGAATGAATAACGCACCCACCCATTTTCGTGCAGCGGCGCCTGGGGAGAGCCAGGATGACCTGCAGGCGCTCAGCCAGGCTTTTTCATTGCCGAAATTAAGCTATGTCGATATTTCCCGGCAGGAGCGGTTAACGCAAATGATGACGCGCTGGCCACTGTTGGCCGAATTGGCGCAGACCACGGGGAGCCATTGATCTATGCCGGTGATCGCGCTGCAAGGGTTGCGGGGTGGAATGGGGACGACGTCGGTCACGGCGGCGCTCGCCTGGGCGTTGCAGCAGCTGGGTGAGTCGGTGTTGGCGATCGATTTCACGCCGGATAATCTGCTGCGCCTGCATTTCAACACGCCGTTCGAGCTGGCGCGCGGCTGGGCTCGCGCGGAGCGGGATGGCGGCGGCTGGCAGGAAGGCGCGCTGCGTTATTGTGAAAACCTCGACTTTCTGCCCTTTGGCCGCCTGAATGCGGCGGAACGGCTGGAAGTGCAGCGTCAGTGTCGGGAGCAGCCGGAACGCTGGCGCGACAACCTGCGCCAACTGATCGCCGGCGATCCGCAGCGCTGGATCCTGCTGGATGTCCCGGTTGGGGACGGCGTGCTGGCGCAGCAGGCGCTGCAGCTTGCCGACTGCGTGTTCATGCTGTTGAACCCCGACGCTAACTGCCAGGTGCGGCTCCATCAGCAGACACTGCCGAACGACTGCCGTTTCCTGGTCAATCACTACTCCTCCGCCAGCCAGCTGCAGCAGGATCTGCATCAGCTGTGGCTGCAAACGCTGAGTGGCCTGTTGCCGGTGGTGATCCACCGCGACGAAGCGTTGGCGGAAGCGCTGGCGGTCAAACAGCCGTTGGGCGAGTACCGCCCCGAGAGCCTGGCGGCGGATGAAGTGCTGACGCTGGCCAACTGGTGCCTGATCAATCTCAAACGGGGCGTTGCGCCATGAGCCGGGTGCTGAGCCTGCTGCTGGTGCCGCCGGTGCGTCAGGCGGTGCAGACGCGCTACCGCGGCTATCGCCGCAATGGCGCATCGGCGCTGACCGCCTTTTTCGCCACGCTGCTGGTGGCGTTGGGCTGGCTGCTGCTGCGCTTCGAGTCGCCGGCCTGGCAGCGCGTGCGTACCGGCCGCGCTTACTGGTTCCCGCATCTATCCGCCGAACGCCCGCGCCCGGCGGATGCGCTGCGTTATCTGCTGCAAGGGCTGTGGCTGCTGCTGTTTCGCAGCGGCCGCGCGCCGGTGCAGCGCGACTATTTCGCCGGTTGGCGCCGCCTGCAGCAGCGCTATGCCGACTGGCTGCAGGGCCTGCCGCAGCGGCTGAAGAACGCCGGCGTGGAACAGCGCTCGGTGGAGCGCCTCGGCCGCATGAACCGCGGCATGCGGCGCGCGCTGTTTATTCTGGTCAGCGTGCTGGCGGCGATCCTCGCCATGCTGTGCATCTCGCAACCGTTCGATCTGCCGGCGCAGTTCGTGTTCGTCCTGCTGCTGTGGGGGATCGCGATGGTGGTGCGCCGGGTGCCGGGGCGTTTGCCCGCGCTGATGCTGATCGTGCTGTCGCTGACCGTCTCCTGTCGCTACCTGTGGTGGCGCTATACCGCCACGCTGAACTGGGACGACCCGCTAAGCCTGGTGTGCGGCCTGTTGCTGCTGGTGGCGGAAACCTACGCCTGGGTGGTGCTGGTGCTGGGCTATTTCCAGACCATCTGGCCGCTTAACCGCCAGCCGGTGCCGCTGCCCGCCGATAGCGCCAGCTGGCCGACCATCGATCTGATGGTGCCGACCTACAACGAAGATCTCGGGGTGGTGAAGCCCACCCTCTACGCGGCGCTGGGCATCGACTGGCCGAAAGAGAAGGTGAATATCTATATCCTCGATGACGGCAACCGCCCCGAATTCCGGGCGTTCGCCGCCGAAGTGGGGGTGAAATACATCGCCAGGCCGACCCACGAACACGCCAAGGCCGGCAACATCAACAACGCGCTGAAGCAGGCTACCGGCGAGTTCGTGGCGATTTTCGACTGCGATCACGTGCCGACGCGCTCCTTCCTGCAGCTGACCATGGGCTGGTTCTTCAAAGACAAAAAGCTGGCGATGCTGCAAACCCCGCACCACTTCTTCTCGCCGGATCCGTTCGAGCGCAACCTCGGCCGCTTCCGCCAGACGCCCAACGAAGGCACCTTGTTCTACGGGCTGGTGCAGGACGGCAACGACATGTGGGATGCGACCTTCTTCTGCGGCTCTTGCGCCATCTTGCGCCGCAGCGCGCTGGACGAAATCGGCGGCATCGCGGTGGAAACCGTCACCGAAGACGCCCACACCTCGCTGCGCTTGCACCGGCGCGGGCACACCTCAGCCTATATCCGCATTCCGCAGGCCGCCGGGCTGGCGACCGAGAGCCTGTCGGCGCACATCGGCCAGCGCATTCGCTGGGCGCGCGGCATGGTGCAGATCTTCCGGCTGGATAACCCGCTGCTGGGCAAGGGGCTGAAACTGGCGCAGCGCCTGTGCTACGCCAACGCCATGCTGCACTTCCTGTCGGGCATTCCGCGGCTGATCTTCCTCACCGCGCCGCTGGCGTTTTTGCTGCTGCATGCTTACATCATCTTCGCGCCGGCGCTGGCGATCGCGCTTTACGTGCTGCCGCACATGATCCACGCCAGCCTGACCAACTCGCGTATCCAGGGGAAATACCGCCATTCGTTCTGGAGCGAAATCTATGAAACGGTGCTGGCCTGGTATATCGCGCGGCCGACGACGGTGGCGCTGTTCAATCCGCACAAGGGCAAATTCAACGTCACCGCCAAGGGCGGGCTGGTGGAGGAGGAGCACGTCGACTGGGTGATCACCCGGCCTTACATGTTCCTGGTGATCCTGAACCTGGCCGGGCTGGCGTTCGGCGTCTGGCGGTTGGCCTATGGCCCGACGGACGAGGTGATGACGGTGATCATCAGCCTGGTGTGGGTGCTGTACAACATGACGATTCTCGGCGGTGCGGTGGCGGTGGCGGTGGAGGCCAAGCAGGTGCGTCAGGCGCACCGCGTGGAAATCGCCATGCCGGCGGCGATCGCGCGCGCCGACGGCCATCTGTATCCCTGCACGCTGCGCGATTACTCCGACGGCGGCGTGGGCATTGAGATGCGGGTGGAAAACGCGTTGAAAGACGGCGACAGGCTCTCGCTGCTGCTCAAGCGCGGCCAGCAGGAGTACAGCTTCCCCTGCGTGGTGACGCGCGCCTTCGGCAACAAGGTGGGGGTGCGCCTGGTCGACCTCTCCACCCGCGAACACATCGATTTCATTCAGTGCACCTTCGCCCGCGCCGATACCTGGGCGCTGTGGCAGGACGGGTTCCCCGAAGACCGGCCGATCGAAAGCCTGCGCGACGTGCTGGCGCTGGGCTTCCGGGGGTATGTGCGCATGGCGGACTACGCGCCGCCGCTGGTGCGCGGTCTGCTGGTCGGGGTCACCTCGCTGACCGCCTGGGTCGTGTCGTTTATTCCGCGCGGCGTCGGCAGGGATCCGACCTTGGGTCAACAAGAAACAGTGGGTTAGCTGCGAGTTCAACCGCCCGCTCACTCGCCCGGTGAACAGGCTCCAACATTGATGATGATACGATGACGAGAAAAATAACCTGGTTAACTGCTCTGGCCTTAGGCATCAGCACCCTGTCGCAGGCCGAAACCGCCACCGCGCCGACCGTGGCGGCCCAGCCGCCGATTGCCGCGGCGGCCGATACGGCGATCGCGCCACCGCCGGCCGCCGCGCCGCAGGATCCGAATGCGCCGGTGCGCGACGTGTCGCTGCCGTTTGCGCAGATAGCGCCGCCGCCGGGCACCTTTGTTCTGCGCGGCACCCGGCCGGACGGGCAGATCGAATTCGGCGTGCGCAGCGACGAGGTGATCTCGCAGGCGATGCTCGATATGGAGTTTACGCCGTCGCCGGCGCTGATCCCGGTGGAGTCGCACGTCAAGGTCTACCTGAACGACGAGCTGATGGGCGTGACCACGATCGCCAAGGAGCAGCTGGGCAAGCCCAATCGCATCCAGATGGCGATCGATCCGCGTTATATCACCGATTTTAACCGCGTTCGGCTGGTGTTCGTCGGCCATTATCAAAATATCTGCGAAAACCCGGCCAGCACCTCGCTGTGGCTCGACGTCAGCAAGTCCAGCGCGCTGAAGCTGCGTTTCCAGACGCTGCCGGTGAAAAACGAGCTGTCGCACTTCCCTGAGCCGTTCTTCGACAGTCGCGATAATCGGCCGCTGACGCTGCCGATGGTGTTCGCCGGCCAGCCGGATCTCGCCCAGCAGCGTGCGGCGGGCATTCTGGCGTCCTGGTTCGGCAGCAAGGCGCAGTGGCGCGGGCAATCCTTCCCGACGCTGTACAACGCGCTGCCGACGCAGCACGCGGTGGTGTTCGCCACCAACTCGCAGCGCCCGGATTTCCTGCGCGATTATCCGGCGGTCAACGGCCCGACGGTGGAGATGATCAGCCACCCGGACAATCCGTACGTCAAACTGCTGTTGATTCAGGGGCGTGACGACAACGATTTGATCACCGCGGTGAAGGGCATCGCGCAGGGCAACATCCTGTTCCGCGGCCAGAACGTAACGGTGGACAAGGTGGAACAGCTGGCGCCGCGCCAGCCGTACGACGCGCCGAACTGGGTGCGTACCGATCGGCCGATGACCTTCGCCGAGCTGCAGCAGTACGCCGAGCAGCTGCAAACCAGCGGTATCGAGCCCGGGCCTATTTCGCTGACCATGAACCTGCCGCCGGACCTGTTCCTGATCCGCAGCACCGGCATCGACATGCACCTGAAATACCGTTACACCGCGCCGCGCATTCAGGACGGTTCGCGGCTGAGCGTCAGCCTGAACAACCAGTTCGTGCAGGCTTACTCGCTGGTGCCGGAGCACGAGCAGGGCGCGCAGCTGCTGCGCCTGCCGTTGACGCAGGGGCTGCTCGATTCCGACAAGAACGTCAATATCCCGGCGCTGCGGCTGGGGGCCACCAACCAGCTGCGCTTTGACTTCGACTACACCACGCTGCTGGCCAGCGGCGCGGAAGGGCGCTGTGAAACCTACTCCTTCACGCAAAACCACGCGGTGATCGACGGCGCGTCCACCATCGATTTCTCCGGCTACCGCCACTTTATGGCGATGCCGGATCTGCGCGCCTTCGCCAACGCCGGCTTCCCGTTCAGCCGCCTGGCGGATCTGTCGCAAACGCTGGTGTTGGTGAATCAGAAACCGCAGCCGGCGCAGGTCAGCGCGCTGCTGAACGCGCTGGGCGTGATCGGTGCGCAAACCGGCTACCCGGCGCTGGCCTTCACGCTGAGCGACGACTGGTCGCAGGCCAAGGATCGCGACGACGATATCCTGATGATCGGCACCATTCCGCCGGCGCTGCGCGACGACAAGAAAATCAGCCTGCTGGTGGACGCGACCCAAAGCTGGGTGAAACAGCCGACGCGGCAGCCGCCGCTGCCCAGCGCGGAAGCGCTGGCGGAGGACACCCGGCCGGACAGCAAGACCGCAGTCAGCTCCGAGGGCGCGATGTCGGCGATCATTGGCGTGCAGTCGCCGTTCAACGACCAGCGCAGCATCGTGGCGCTGTTGGCGGACAGCCCGCGCGGCTATGAGCTGCTGAACAATGCCCTGCTGGACAGCGGCAAGCGCGCCGCGGTGTTCGGCTCGGTGGCGGTGATCCGCGAATCGGGGGTCAACAGCCTGCGCGTCGGCGATATTTACTATGTCGGCCACCTGCCGTGGTGGGAGCGGCTGTGGTATGCCCTCTCCATCCATCCGGTGCTGCTGGCGGTGATCGCGGTGGTGCTGGTGGTGATCCTGGGGCTGATGCTGTGGCGTGGCCTGAAGGCCTTCAGCCGGCGTCGTCTGGCGCCTGAAGATCGGGATTGACGGCGGTGAACGCCATGCTGCAACGCCTGTCGCTCGGCATGCTGCTGCTGTGCGCCTTCAGCGCCGCGGCGGCCTGCGAGTGGCCGGGCTGGCAACAGTACAAGCAGTTCTACATCAGCCCGCAGGGGCGGGTGATCGATCCGAGCAGCCCGAACAAAATCACCACCTCCGAGGGGCAGAGCTACGGCCTGTTCTTCGCCCTGGTGGCCAACGACCGGCCGACCTTCGATCTGCTGTTGGCCTGGACGGAGAACAACCTGGCGGCGGGCGATCTCAGCGCCCGTTTGCCCGCCTGGCTGTGGGGCGAGAGCGACGACAAACAGTGGAAGGTGCTGGACGCCAACTCGGCGTCGGACGCCGATCTGTGGATCGCCTACAACCTGCTCGAAGCCGGCCGCCTGTGGAAAAGCCGGCGCTATCAAACCCTGGGGACGCTGCTGTTGCAACGCATCGGCCGCGAGGAGGTGGCCGACATTCCTGGCCTGGGCCTGATGCTGCTGCCGGGCAAAGTCGGGTTCGTGACGGACGATCGCTGGCGGCTGAATCCCAGCTACCTGCCGCCGCAGCTGTTGGCGCGTTTTGCGGCGCTGAACGGCCCGTGGCGCGCGATGCGCCAGGTCAATCAACGGCTGTGGTTGGACACCGCGCCGCACGGTTTCTCGCCGGACTGGGTGGTGTGGCGGGTCGGCGCCGGCTGGCAGCCGGATCCCGTCAAGCCGAACGTCGGCAGCTACGACGCCATTCGGGTTTATCTGTGGGCCGGCATGCTGGCGGACGACGATGAATACAAGGCGGCGCTGCTCGAACGTTTTCAGCCGATGGCGCAGCTCACCGCCAAACAGGGCGTGCCGCCGGAGAAAACCGATACCGCCAGCGGCAAAACCACCGGCGGCGGCCCGGTCGGCTTTTCCGCCTCGATGTTGCCGATGTTGGCGACGCAGGCCGAGGCGCTGGCGGCACAGCGGCAACGCATCAGCGAACATCCGCCGGGGGACGACGCCTATTTCAGCGCCTCGCTGACGCTGTTCGGCCAGGGGTGGGATCAACAGCGTTATCGCTTTAATCGTCAGGGTGAATTGCAACCCTCGTGGGACGGCCAATGCACAACTTCAAAATAAACTGGCTGAATTTGATTCCGCTGAGCCTGGCGATGCTGCCGCAGGCGCGCGCTGCGGAAGCCGTGGCCCCGGAGCAGTGGCTGCTGGAACAGGTGCGCATTGGCGAGGCCGGCAACAAGGACGATCTGGTGCGCCAGTCGCTGTACCGGCTCGAGCTGATGGATCCGAACAATCCGGACGTGACCGCCGCGCGCATGCGTTTGGCGCTGCGGCAGGGCAATATGGCGCTGGCGCAGCAGCAGTTGGACAAGCTGAAAACCCTCGCGCCGCAGTCCAGCGCCTATCGCCAGGCGCAAATGAACATGCTGCTGACCCAGCCGGAAACCCGGCAGAAGCTGCAGCAGGCGCGCCTGATGGCGACCGCCGGCCGGTTGCCGGAGGCCAAGGCGCAGTACGATGCGCTGTTCCACGGCGAGCCGCCGACGCTCGAGCTGGCGGTGGAGTACTGGCGGCTGGTGGCGCGTTTGCCGGGGCAGGAGGCGAAGGCGTTGAAGCAGCTGCAGGCGCTGGATCAGCAATATTCCGGCAACGTGGCGCTGCGCATGTCGCTGGCGCGCATGCTGTTCAGTCAGAACCAGGACGCGCAGGCCTATGAGCTGCTGCAGAAGATCGCCGCCGATCCGGCCGGGCGCGGTGATGCCGCCGATCTGTGGCTGGACAAGGTCAAAGCGATGCCGGTCAGCGCGCAAAGCGTGGCGGCGCTCAACCGTTTCCTCGGCGTGTTCGATACCGGCGATCAGGCGACCAGCGCCCGCGAAGAGCTGGCCAGACAGCAGAAACTGTTGGCCGATCCGGCGTATCAGGCACGGGTACGCGGCCTGGCGCAGGTGGATAAAGGCGGCAGCCGGGCGGCCATTCCGGAGCTGCAAAAGGCGCTGGCGGCGACGCCGAACGACGCCGAGGTGCTGGGTGCGCTCGGCCAGGCCTATTCGCGCGCCGGCAACCGCCCGCAGGCGCTGAAGCTGTTCCGCCAGGCGCTTGCCGCCGACACGAACGGCTACGACAGCGGCAAGTGGCAAAGCCTGATCAAGAGCACCAGTTACTGGCTGGCGATCGACGAAGGCGACAAGGCGCTGCAGGCCGGCAATCTCGCGTTGGCCAGGCAGAAATACCTGCAGGCGCGCCAGCTCGACGACCGAGACGGCGATGCGTTTATCGGCCTGGGCGATGTGGCGGTGGCGAGCAAGGATGACGCCGCGGCGGAAGGGTTTTATCAGCAGGCGCTGCGGCGCGATCCCGGTAACGGCAGCGCGCTGCGCGGCCTGGTGAATCTCTATCAACGTCAGTCGCCGGAAAAAGCGCTGGCCTACCTCAACGGCCTGCCGCGCAGCCAACAGGCCAAGCTGCGCAGCACCCTCGACGGGCTGCGGCTCGATATGTTGAAGCAACAGGCGGAGACGCTGGCGGCGCAGCAGCAGTGGCAGCAGGCGGCGGAAATCTATCGCCGCGCCCAGCCGATGGATCCCGACGACGTTTGGCTGACCTATCGTTATGCGCAGGCGCTGCGTCAGGCCGGGCAGCCGCAACAGGCGGACGCCTTATTCCGGCAGCTGGCGCAGCGTCAGCGCGCCAATCCGCAGTTGGCCTATGCCTATGCGCTCTACCTTTCCGGCAGCGATCGCGACGACCAGGCGCTGGCGCAGCTCAATACGCTGCCTGCGGCGCAGTGGAACGACAACATGCGCGAACTGGCGCAGCGGCTAAAAATGCAGGCGGTGATTGCACATGCCGAGGGGCTGCGGGCGGCCGGCGACGAACCGGCGGCGGAAGCCTATCTGCGCCGGCAGCCGGCGGACACCCGCATCGATTTGCTGCTGGCCGACTGGGCGCTGGCGCGCGGGGAGTATGCGGCGGCGCTGGGCGACTATCAGCGGGTGAAACGGCGCGAACCGAACAACCCGGATGCGCAGCTGGGCGAGATCGAAGCCTATGTGGCGCAGGGGGATCTGGACGCGGCGCGCCAGCGGCTGAAAACCGAACCGCAGCCGCAAGACGCTTCGCTCAACAGCCAACGGCGGGTCGCCAACGCCTGGGGCGCGGTCGGCTATCCGCAGCAGGCCGAAGCTATCTTCGGCCGGCTGAAAACGGCGGCGGCCGCGGAGCCCGTGGGGCAGACCAAGGCGCTGATCTACCGCGACGCTGCCCGTCTGGAACGGGCGCAGCGGCAGCCGGAGCGGGCGCAGCAGGATTACCGCCAGGCGATGGTGGCCGGCGGCATCACGCCGACGCTGCCGCAGGATAATGACGGCTACACCTATTTGACGCGCAATAATCCGAGCGACGACTGGCTGAAACGCGGCATCCGTTCCGAGGCCGCGGATCTGTACCGGCAGCAAGACGTGAACGTCACGCTCGACCACGATTACTGGCGCTCGAGCGGCACCGGCGGTATTTCCGACTTCAATGCGCATGACACCATGCTGCAGGTGGACATGCCGCTGTATGACGGGCGCGCCTTTTTGCGCACCGACACCGTGCAGCTGGACGCCGGCCGCTTCTCGACCGACGGCAGCGGCAAATACTACGAGACCTTCGGCACCTGCAATACGCAAGGGTGCCGCGGCGATGAACATCAGAAATCCACCGGCACCAGCGTGGCGGCCGGCTGGAAAAACGACCGCTGGGCCGCCGATATCGGCACGACGCCGATGGGCTTCGAGGTGGTCGACTGGACCGGCGGCCTGGCCTACAGCGGCGACTGGAACCACATCGGCTGGACGCTGGCGGCCTCGCGGCGGCCGATCTCCAGCTCGCTGCTGGCGTTCGGCGGCGCCAAGGATCCGAACACCGGCACCACCTGGGGCGGCGTGCGCGCTACCGGCGTCAGCCTGAGCGCCAGCTACGATCGCGGCGAGGCGAACGGCGTATGGGCCGATCTCAGCGCGCACCAGATTACCGGCAAGAACGTGGCGGATAACCAGCGGCAGCGGTTGATGGCCGGCTACTACTACAAGCTGATCAACGAAGACAATCGCCGTCTGAGCGTCGGGCTCAATACCATGCTGTGGCACTACCAGAAGGATTTGAGCGGCTATTCGCTGGGGCAGGGCGGCTATTACAGCCCGCAGCAATATCTGTCGCTGTCGCTGCCGGTCAACTATCGCCAGCGCACCGAGAACTGGTCGTGGGAGCTGGGCGGTTCGGTTTCGCTGTCCCATTCGAAAACCGACAGCCAGCGCCGCTATCCGCTGCAGGGGCTGATCCCGGATTCGCTGCCCGATAAGTTCGCCGTTGAGGACGGCAGCTCCTCGAGCGGCGTCGGTTATACGCTGCGGGCGATCGTCGAACGCCGTCTCAGTTCGCACTGGACGCTCGGCGCCGGTATCGACATTCAACAGGCGAAGGACTATACGCCGAGCCACGCGTTGATTTATCTGCGCTATTCCCTGGCCGGCTGGCAGGGGGATCTCGATTTGCCGCCGCAGCCGCTGACGCCTTACGCCGACTTCAAGTAGCCGGGAGGGGAAAGATTCGGAGTGTCGGACACCGGGGAGTTTTGTTACCCTGTGTCCGGGTCGCGTTTGTTCGCTTTAGGAAAAGACTGAAACCCGCGATTTTCTTGGTTTTGCCTGCGGCATAGCCAGATAAAAACAGCCGATGATCGAGTATAATCAGCCCGGTTCGAGGGGGCGGGTGAGAGTCAGCCCCCTTTTTTGTTTCAGCCCGATTTCACGGAGAGCAGGTTTGCGGGTCAGGCGTTCGTTAACGATTAAGCAGATGGCGACGGTGTCCGGCGTGGCGCTGGTCACGATCTGCATCTTTATCGTGATCCAGTTATTCCACTTTGTGCAGCAGCGCAGGGATGACTACGCCCAGCAACTGGAGAATATCGCTCAATCCGTGCGCCAGCCGCTGGCGGAAGCGGTGCTGCGCATGGACGTGCCGGAAGCCAAAAAGGTGCTGAACACGCTGTTGCCGGTCGGCATTCTCAGCCGGGCGGATATCGTCTTGCCGAACGAGTTTCAGGCACTGCACGCCAATTTCCCGCCGGAGCGGCCGGTGCCGACGCTGATCGCCCGGCTGTTTGAGCTGCCGATCCAAATTTCCGTGCCGCTCTATTCGCTGGAGCGGGTGCCGGCCAACCAGCAGCCGCTGGCCTATCTGGTGCTGCAGGCCGATTCGTTCCGCATGTACCAGTTTATCCGCAGCATTTTGTCGACCATGCTGTCGACCTACCTGCTGTTGGCGCTGATCCTGTCGGTGGCCATCACCTGGTGCATGAACCGGTTGATGGTGCATCCGCTGCGCGCGATGGCCAAAGAGCTGGAAAACATCTCGCAGGACGAAGCGCCCTACCACCAACTGATGCTGCCGACGCTGCACCAGGACGACGAGCTCGGCCTGCTGGTGCGCAACTACAACCGCAATCAACAGACGCTGGCCAAGGCGCATGCCGACATGAGCCGCCTGAGCACCCGCCATCCGGTGACCGAACTGCCGAATCCGGCATTGCTGAACGCGTTGCTGGAACAGCATATCGCCTCCAGCCTGCGCCCCGAGCGTTTTAACCTACTGGTGATCGGCATCGAGACGCTGCATGAAGCCTCGGGCGTGATGAGCCCGGCGATGCGTGAAGCGCTGCTGTTGGCGCTGGCGAAGAAGCTGCGCGGCTGCATCGACGAAAACGGCGTGCTGGCGCAGCTGAGCAATACCGAATTCGCCATCCTGGCCAAGGGGACCGAGCGGCCGTTCCACGCCATGCAGCTGGCGCGACGCATCATGGCGGAGATCAACGCGCCCTTGACCCTGGAAGGTCTGGCGCTGCGGCCCAACGCCAGCATCGGCATCGCGCACTACCTCAATCAGGGGGAAAGTGCGGAACAGCTGCTGCGCAGCGCCACCTCGGCGATGATGTCCGCCCACCGTGAAGGAAAAAATCAGATCCTGTTTTTCGAGCCCAGCCTGACGGAACGCACGCAGAAGCGGCTGACGCAGGAGAGCGAGATTTTGCACGGCATCGAGCAGCGGCATTTTACGCTGTTCCTGCAGCCGCAGATCGACATGCAGTCCAACGAGGTGATCGGCGCCGAAGCGCTGCTGCGTTGGCAGCAGTATGACGGCAGCTATACCCTGCCGGCCGACGTTATCCCGCTCGCGGAAGAGCTGGGCGTGATCGTGCCTCTCGGCAACTGGGTGCTGGAAGAGTCCTGCCGCATCCTGGCGGACTGGCAGCAACGCGGCATTGCGCTGCCGCTGGCGGTCAACGTTTCCGGTATACAGATGCAGCATGAGGCGTTCGTCCCGCATCTGAAAAACCTGCTGGCGCAGTATCGGATAGACCCGCGCAAGCTGCTGCTGGAGATCACCGAGACGGTGCGCATCGACGATCTCGACCGCGCGCTGGCGCTGCTGCGCGAGCTGCACGATCTGGGATTGTCGATCGCGCTGGACGACTTCGGCATGGGCTACTCCAGTCTGGAATACCTGAACCGCTTGAAATCCCTGCCGATCGATTTGATTAAAATCGACCGCAGCTTCATTCAGGGGCTGCCGGCCGACGATGCGATGGTGCGCATCGTCAGTGCGATCTCCGAAGTGCTGGCGTTGCCGGTGATGGCCGAAGGCGTGGAAAACGCCGAGCAGCGCGACTGCCTGCTGCAGCACGGCATTCGCAGCGGGCAAGGATTCCTGTTCGCCCGGCCGCTGCCGCGCGCAGCGTTCGAAGCCGAGTTTTGCCGCGCGGCGCCGTAAGCGCCGCGTTTACCTTTCCGGTACTTTTCCCCGTCCGAAAATCGCTATTTCTCTTCTACCTCTTTTGCGTTAGTGCAAACAAAGCATTACGCAATTTTCAGCTTTGCACCCCGACTGACGCGTTTCAGCTCTTAAATTCACATCAACTCCCAGGGGCGGGTGCAACAAATTATTTCCATGTTGTTAAGTGGGTGTTATTTTCCGCGCAAGCAATGAACAGGCTGGATTTTTAGACTGCTGCCTGGTGCGTGTCTTCCCCCCATAGGATGTTCATATGAAAACAACGATCTTTAAGAGCCTCTATTTTCAGGTGCTGACGGCGATCACGCTGGGTATCCTGCTTGGCCATTTCTACCCTGACCTCGGCGCCGAGATGAAACCTCTGGGCGATGGCTTCGTCAAACTGATCAAGATGATTATCGCCCCGGTGATCTTCTGCACCGTGGTGACCGGCATCGCCGGCATGGAAAGCATGAAAGCGGTGGGCCGCACCGGCGCCATCGCGCTGTTGTATTTTGAAATCGTCAGCACCATCGCGCTGATTATCGGCCTGGTGATCGTCAACCTGGTGCAACCGGGCGCCGGCATGAACGTCGATCCCGGCACGCTGGACGCCAAGGCGGTGGCAGTCTACGCCGAACAGGCGCAGCAGCAGGGCATCATTCCGTTCCTGCTGGACATCATCCCCGGCAGCGTGATCGGCGCGTTCGCCAGCGGCAACATTCTGCAGGTGCTGCTGTTCGCGGTGCTGTTCGGCTTCGCCCTGCATCGCTTGGGTGAAAAGGGGCAGCTGATCTTCAACGTGATCGACAGCTTCTCGCGGGTGATTTTCGGCATCATCAACATGATCATGCGCCTGGCGCCGCTGGGGGCCTTCGGCGCCATGGCGTTTACCATCGGTAAATACGGCGTTGGCACCCTGGTGCAACTCGGCCAGCTGATCGTGTGCTTCTATATCACCTGTATCCTGTTCGTGGTGGTGGTGCTGGGCAGCATCGCCCGCGCCAACGGCTTCAGCATCTTCAAATTCGTCAACTACATCAAAGAAGAGCTGCTGATCGTGCTGGGGACCTCGTCGTCCGAGTCCGCGCTGCCGCGCATGCTGGATAAAATGGAGAGGCTGGGCTGCAAGAAATCGGTGGTGGGCCTGGTGATCCCGACCGGGTACTCCTTCAATCTGGACGGCACCTCTATTTACCTGACCATGGCCGCGGTGTTTATCGCGCAGGCGACCAACACCCACATGGACATCATGCATCAGATTACCCTGCTGGTGGTGTTGCTGCTCTCCTCCAAAGGGGCGGCGGGCGTGACCGGCAGCGGCTTTATCGTGTTGGCCGCCACCATCTCCGCCGTCGGCCACCTGCCGTTGGCCGGCCTGGCGCTGATCCTCGGCATCGACCGCTTCATGTCGGAAGCCCGCGCGCTGACCAACCTGGTGGGCAACGGGGTGGCGACCGTGGTCGTGGCGAGGTGGTGCGGCCAACTGGATGAGAAACAGCTGAAAGCCACGCTGAACAACAAAAACGCCGGCGCGGACAAAACGCTGCCTTCCGCCTGATATTGACGGCGAATCACCGGCCGCAGCCGCGGCCGGTGAGGTTTTCCCCCTGCCTCGTAACGATTTCTTGCATTAAAAACCCCGCTATCTATTATTTTTCACTCTAATGAGTGACATCCGCAAAGGCGCGCGGTCTAACACGATGGTACACTTTCTGCTTTCCGCCCCACTGTGAAACTCAGGGCGTATTTTTATGATTCCATTGAATGGAATACACGCATTTGCATAAGAAATTGGATAGTCATTAAGTAGGGGTTCACATGCAGGGCACCAGAATTCATCTTATAGTTGGTGGGCTGCTATTGGCTGCAGCCAGTAGCAGCGTGCAGGCTGAAGCACTACAACCCGATCCTGCCTGGCAGCAGGGGGCGCTGGCCAACGGGTTTTCATGGCAAATTCTCGATACGCCGCAGCGGCCAAGCGACCGCGTGGAACTGCGGCTGATCGTCAATACCGGCTCTCTGGTGGAGTCTTCGCAACAGACCGGCTTCGCCCAGCTGTTGCCGCGGCTGGCGTTGACGCGCAGTGAAAGCTTTACCGCGCCGCAGCTGCGCGCCCTGTGGCAGCAGAGCGTGGATAACGAGCGGCCGCTGCCGCCGGCTATCATCTCGTATGATTTCACCATGTATAATCTCAGCCTGCCGAATAACCGGCCTGACCTGCTGAAAGAAGCGCTGGCCTGGCTGGCGGACACCACCGGCAAACTGGCGATCGACGAACATACGGTGCACGCGGTGATGAACTCCACCATCAATCCGGTCGGCACGTTCCCGCCCAATACCCAAGACGTCTGGTGGCGTTACCGCCTGAAAGGCTCGACGCTGCTGGCGCACGATCCGGCGCAGCCGGCGAAACGGCCGGTCAACCTCGAACAGCTTAAGAAATTCTATCAACAGTGGTATACCCCGGATGCCATGACGCTGTTCGTTGTCGGCAAGGTCGACAGCCGCAGCCTGGGCGAGCAGATCAACAAGGCGTTCTCGCCGCTGCAGGGCAAACGTGAAACCCCGGCCCCGATGCCGACTCTGACGCCGCTGCCGCAACAGCCGGTGAGCCTGATCAGCGAGCAGGTGAAACAGGATACGCTGTCGATCATGTGGGATTCGCCGTGGCATCCGATTCGCGATTCGCAGAGCCTGCTGCGTTACTGGCGTGGCGATCTCGCCCGCGAGGCGCTGTTCTGGCATCTTCAGCAGACGCTGGAAAAAAGCGACCAGAAGAGCCTGCATCTGGGCTTTGACTGCCGCGTGCAGTACCAACGCGGGCAGTGCGCCATCCATCTGGATACGCCGAACAACAACCTGAACGGCAGCCTGGGCTTTATCGCCCGCGAGCTGGCCAACGTGCGTGACAACGGCCTGTCGAAAGAAGAATTCGATGCGCTGCTGGCGCAGAAAAACGATCAGCTGAGCAAGCTGTTCGCGACCTACGCCCGCACCGACACCGATGTGCTGATGAGCCAGCGCCTGCGTTCGCAGCAGAGCGGGGTGGTGGATATCGCGCCGGAACTGTATCAGAAGCTGCGCCAGGAGTTCCTGTCCAGCCTGACGCTGGAGACGCTGAATCAGGCGCTGAAGCTGCAGCTTTCTCAGGAGGCGACGCTGGTGCTGATGCAGCCGAAGGGCGAGCCGGAAATGAGCATGAAGCAGCTGCAGGAAACCTATGACGGCATCATGATGCCGGCGCCGGCGGTGGTGACGGAGGAAGCCAAACCGGCCGACGCCGCGGTGGCTGCACCGGCGACGGACGCCGGCGCGCAGTAATGCCCAGCAGGGGGCTCAGGCCCCCTCAGTTGCGGTACAGCACCTTGATGATGTGGTAACCGAACTGGGTTTTGACCGGGCCGTAAGGTTTGAGCAGCGGAATGCTGAACACCGCTTTATCGAACGCCGGCACCATCGCGCCCTTGTTGAATTCGCCCAGCGAGCCGCCGTTGCGTTTTGACGGGCAGCTCGAGTATTTGCGCGCCAGCGTGTCGAAGCTGACGCCGCGCTTCAGCTTGGCCAGCAGCTCGTTGGCCAGCTTTTCATTGTCTACCAGAATGTGCAGGGCGCACGCCGTTTTTGCCATGGTATTGCCTTTGTCGATGCGAAAATTGCGCTGATTATACCCGCTAAATCTCATCGGCGCTTTCTGCTACAATTCCCTTCCACGTTTTACAGCCGAGCAAGCCAGCACCATGCGATTAAACCCCAGCCAACAACAAGCCGTCGAATTCGTTACCGGGCCCTGCCTGGTGTTGGCCGGTGCCGGTTCCGGCAAGACGCGCGTTATCACCAACAAGATAGCCCACCTGATCCACCATTGCGGTTATCAGGCGCGGCACATCGCCGCCGTGACCTTTACCAACAAGGCCGCGCGCGAGATGAAAGAGCGCGTGTCGCAAACTCTGGGGCGCAAAGAGGCGCGCGGGCTGATGATTTCCACTTTCCATACCCTGGGGCTGGAGATCATCAAGCGGGAATACGTGGCGTTGGGGATGAAGTCCAACTTCTCGCTGTTCGACGATCAGGATCAGCTGGCGCTGTTGAAAGAGCTGACCGAAAAGTGGCTGGAAAGCGATAAAACGCTGGTGGCGCAGCTGATTTCGACCATCTCCAACTGGAAAAACGACCTGATCGATCCCCAGCGGGCGGCGGCGCTGGCGCGCTCGGAGCGCGACAAGCTGTTCGCCCACTGCTACGGCCTGTACCACGCCCATATGCGGGCGTGCAATGTGCTGGACTTCGACGACCTGATCCTGTTGCCGACGCTGCTGCTGCAACGCAACGAAGAGGTGCGCGAACGCTGGCAGCAGCGCATCCGCTACCTGCTGGTGGATGAGTACCAGGATACCAACACCAGCCAGTACGAGCTGGTTAAGCTGCTGGTGGGCAACCGCGCGCGCTTTACCGTGGTGGGTGACGACGACCAGTCGATCTACTCCTGGCGCGGCGCGCGGCCGCAGAACCTGGTGCTGCTGAAGGAAGATTTCCCGGCGCTGCAGGTGATCAAGTTGGAGCAAAACTACCGTTCCAGCGAGCGCATTCTGAAGGCGGCCAACATTCTGATCGCCAATAACCCGCACGTGTTTGAAAAACGGCTGTTTTCCGAGCTGGGGTATGGCGAAGAGCTGAAGGTGGTGACCGCCAACAACGAGGATCACGAAGCCGAGCGGGTGGTGGGGGAGTTGATCGCCCACCACTTCGTGAAAAAGACCAACTACGGCGACTATGCGATCCTGTACCGCGGCAACCACCAGTCGCGGGTGTTTGAAAAGATGCTGATGCAGAACCGCATCCCGTACAAGATTTCCGGCGGCACCTCATTCTTCTCGCGCCCAGAGATCAAGGATCTGCTGGCCTACCTGCGCGTGCTGACCAACCCGGAAGACGACAGCGCCTTCCTGCGCATCGTCAATACCCCCAAGCGCGAGATCGGCCCGGCGACGCTGCAGAAGCTCGGCGAATGGGCCAACCAGCGCAACAAGAGTTTATTCCACGCCAGTTTCGATCTGGGGCTGAGCCAGCACTTGACCGGACGCGGGCTGGAATCGTTGCAGCGTTTCACCCACTGGCTGGGCGGCATCGCCCAGCAGGCGGAACGTGAGCCGGTGGCGGCGGTGCGCGATCTGATCCGCGGCGTGGATTATGAGAGCTGGCTGTTTGAAACCTCGACCAGCCCGAAGGCCGCCGAAATGCGAATGAAGAACGTCAATACGCTGTTCGGCTGGATGACGGAGATGCTGGAAGGCAGCGATCTGGACGAGCCGATGACGCTGACCCAGGTGGTGACGCGCTTCACCCTGCGCGACATGATGGAACGCGGTGAAAGCGAAGAAGAGCTGGATCAGGTACAGCTGATGACGCTGCACGCCTCCAAGGGGCTGGAGTTCCCTTATGTGTTCCTGGTGGGCATGGAAGAGGGCCTGCTGCCGCACCAGAGCAGCATCGATGAAGACAATGTCGATGAAGAGCGGCGTCTGGCCTATGTGGGGATCACCCGCGCGCAAAAAGAGCTGATCTTCACCCTGTGCCGCGAGCGCCGTCAGTACGGCGAGCTGGTGCGGCCGGAGCCGAGCCGCTTCCTGCTGGAGCTGCCGCAGGACGATTTGGCATGGGAAACCGAGCGCAAAGTGGTGAGCCCGCAGGAGCGGATGCAGAAAGGGCAGAGCCATCTGGCCAATATCCGCGCCCAGCTGGCCAAGGCCAAAGGCGGGAATTAAAAAGACAGGGCTAGATGACTGACAAAGGAGGAAAAAGCGTGGTTTTTCCTCCTTTGTGGTTATCAGTCGAAAATCAATGAATTGATTTTCCTTATTTTTTATATGCTGTCTTCTGTAAACCTGGCAATGTCATCAGGTTTGCCATTAACCTCAGGCGTGAATCGCGCCCTGGTCATTTCAACGCTGTTCCTCCAACCGCAGCGTCCAGTGGACGTAGCTCTGCCAGTGGCTTTCCTGCTCCAGCGCCTCGGCGCGCAGCGGATGCTGTTCCAGCCAACCCGGCGGCAAGATCACCGTCAGTTCATCGTCCTGATTGGCGCGCAACCGCACCGCCGGCAGCGTGTCATCGCGGCGGCGGCTGGCGAAGATGATCGCCAGGCGCAAAATGCGGCACAGACGCTGCGCAGTGCGCGGCGGCAGGGCGTTTTGCTGGTTCAACAGCGACAGGTCGAGGGGGTTGCTCTGGTTTTGCAGCAGGGTGGCCAGCAGTTTTTTCTGCGCCGGGGTAAAGCCGGGTAAGTCCAGATGGCGGATCAGGTAGGCGGCGTGTTGCGGCGCCTGCTTGAAATCGACGCTGAGGCCGAGTTCGTGGATCAGACTGGCGCTGTGCAACAGCTCGCGACATCGCGCATCCAGCTGCCACTCGTTGGCGACCTGCTGCGAGAAGTTGGCGGCGAGTTGGCTGACGCGTTCGGCCTGCTCGGTGTCGATCAGGTAGCGGCGCTGCAGGTTGCGGATGGTGCGGATGCGAATATCCTGCTCCACCGGCAGATGCAGCATGCCGTAAACCAGGCCTTCACGCAGCGCCCCGCCGGCCAGCATCATGCTTTCGATGTCCAGTTCCTGGAAGATGGCCAACAGAATGGACAGGCCGCTCGGGAACACCAGCGCGCGCTCCAGCGTCAACCCTTCGATCTCCAGCTCTTCCAGCTTGCCGCACTGAATGGCGCGCTGTTTCAGCTGGCGCAGCTTGGGCAGGGTGATACGCTCATCCATGCCTTGCGCCACCATGATCTCCTGCAGCGCCTGTACGGTGCCGGAAGCGCCGACGCAGATCTGCCAACCTTGCTGGCGCAGCTGTGGTGCGATCGGCCGCACCATTTCGCGCGCGGCCTGTTCGGCGCGCTCGAAGTTTTCTTGCCCGAGGTTGCGATCGCTGAAGTAGCGCTCCAGCCAGGTGACGCAGCCCATCGACAGGCTATACAGCTGCGATGCCTGTGCGCCGGTGCCGGTGACCAGTTCGGTGCTGCCGCCGCCGATGTCGACGACCAGCCGCCGATCCGGCCCGCCGGTGGTGTGCGCGACACCGTGATAAATCAGCCGTGCTTCTTCTTCGCCGCTGATCACCTGTACCGGGCAGCCGAGGATTTGCTCGGCGGCCTGCAGGAACTCATCGGCGTTGGACGCCAAGCGCAGCGTGGCGGTGGCGACGACGCGGATCTGCTCGCGCGGAATGTCCTGCAGGCGTTCGGAGAACAGCCGCAGGCACTGCCAGCCGCGTTGCATGGCCTCATGCGACAGGTGATTGTTCTGATCCAGCCCGGCCGCCAGGCGCACCTTGCGCTTGATCCGCGCCAGGGTCTGAATGCTGCCGGCCACCTCGCGCACCACCAACATGTGGAAGCTGTTGGAGCCGAGATCGATGGCAGCATAAAGCGTGCTGGAGCTGAGCATGGCGATCAGCTCGAGCGTTTACGGTTGTTGCGCGGCGCGCCGCCGCGACGAGGCGCGGAGTTGCGACGTGGGCCGTTGCCGCCGCGCGGGCGCGACAGGCGTTTCGGCGCCGGCAGATCGGTCAGCAGCGCATCGCTATTGTACTTGCTTACCGGAATGCTGTGGTCGATATAGGTCTCGATCGCCGGCAGGTTGAGCGCGTACTCTTCACACGCCAGGCTGATGGAGTGGCCGCTGGCGCCTGCGCGGCCGGTACGGCCGATGCGGTGCACGTAGTCTTCGCAATCGTCAGGCAGATCGTAGTTGAAGACGTGGGTGACGGCAGGAATGTGCAGACCGCGCGCGGCGACGTCGGTGGCGACCAGGATGTCGAGGTTGCCCTTGGTGAAGTCGTCAAGGATGCGCAGGCGTTTTTTCTGCGCCACGTCACCGGTCAGCAGGCCCACGCGGTGACCGTCGGCGGCCAGATGGCCCCAGATGTCTTCGCAGCGGTGCTTGGTGTTGGCGAAAATGATGGCGCGATCCGGCCACTCTTCTTCGATCAGCGTCTGCAGCAGACGCATTTTTTCTTCGTTGGACGGGTAGAACAGCTCTTCTTTAATGCGGTGGCCGGTTTTCTGTTCCGGTTCCACTTCAACATATTCGGCGTTGTTCATCTGCTCGAAGGCCAGCTCGCGTACGCGATAGGACAGGGTGGCGGAGAACAGCATGTTCAGGCGTTGATCGGCCGCAGGCATGCGGCGGAACAGCCAACGGATGTCTTTGATAAAGCCGAGATCGTACATGCGATCGGCTTCATCCAGCACGACAACCTGCATCGCGCCGAGATCGACATAGTTCTGCTTGGTGTAATCGATTAAACGGCCGGTGGTGCCAATCAGAATGTCCACGCCGCTTTCCAGCACTTTCAGCTGTTTGTCGTAGCCGTCGCCGCCGTAGGCCAGGCCCAGTTTCAGGCCGGTGCTCTGGGAGAGCGCTTCTGCGTCGGAGTGGATTTGCACCGCCAGTTCACGCGTAGGCGCCATGATCAAGGCGCGCGGCTGATTGGTCTGGCGATCCTGTTTCGCCGGGTGAGTCAGCAAATAGTGAAAAGTAGACGCCAAAAACGCCAGCGTCTTTCCGGTACCGGTTTGCGCCTGACCTGCAACGTCACGCCCGGAGAGCGTGAGCGGCAATGCTAACGCCTGGATGGGCGTGCAATTGTGAAACCCTTTTTTCTCAAGGGCTTCAAGGACTAACGGGTGCAGGGCGAAGTCGGAAAACTTCTGTTCAGTCAAGTGTGTTTTGCTCATAGTGTGGTAGAATATCAGCTAACTATTGCTTTACGAAAGCACATCCGTTGAAATAAACGCGGTGCAATAAAATCACCTTGAGTTGGTTAATGCTACACCAACAAGGTAGACATAATCCTGTGGAGTAGAACATGAGCGATAAAATTATTCACCTGACTGACAGCAGCTTCGACGCTGACGTGCTGAAAGCGGAAGGGCCGATCCTGGTCGATTTCTGGGCTGAATGGTGTGGGCCGTGCAAGATGATTGCTCCGATTCTGGATGAGATTGCCGAAGAGTTCGAAGGCAAACTGACCATCACCAAGCTGAATATCGATCAGAACCCGGCTACCGCGCCCAAGTACGGTATCCGTGGCATCCCTACGCTGTTGCTGTTCAAGAACGGTGAAGTGGCCGCGACCAAGGTTGGCGCGTTGTCCAAAGGTCAGCTCAAAGATTTCCTGAACGCGAATCTGTAATCGGGCGGGAAGCCCAGTATCAGGCGCCTGGCGGTGATGTTCAATTCACCGCTAGACGCCTGCCAAGAAGCGTGTTAAGTTTAACCACACTGCATATAGAACTTGCCCGAAGTTTTAAATCTAAAGAGTTTGAATCTAAAGCTATACTCTGTGTCGAATCACTGGCGTTGAAAGTAAACTGAACTCAGCCCGTGTTTTGGCAATCAAACGGTTTTGCAAAAATCATTTTTAAGGTACCTTCGATCTTCAACCGTCAATGCGTGCGCCCGATGTAAGCCATTTCTTACCGCGACGGCTCTGCGCCCGGTGATCGAACGTCCAGTAAACAGGCACGCATCTCGCTGCCATACCATTCACGATACAAGTTCGAGACATACCCCGAGTTTAAGAACCCACCACTATGAATCTTACCGAATTAAAGAATACGCCGGTTTCTGAGCTGATTACTCTCGGCGAAAATATGGGGCTGGAAAACCTTGCCCGCATGCGCAAGCAGGACATTATCTTCTCCATTCTGAAGCAACATGCGAAAAGCGGAGAAGATATCTTCGGCGACGGCGTGCTCGAGATATTGCAGGATGGATTCGGTTTCCTCCGCTCTGGAGACAGTTCCTACCTCGCCGGTCCCGACGACATCTACGTATCCCCTAGCCAAATCCGCCGCTTCAACCTCCGCACAGGTGACACCATTTCCGGTAAGATTCGCCCGCCAAAAGAAGGCGAGCGCTATTTTGCCCTGTTGAAAGTCAACGAAGTCAACTACGACAAGCCGGAAAACGCCCGCAGCAAGATCCTGTTCGAGAACCTGACGCCGCTGCACGCCAATTCCCGTCTGCGGATGGAGCGCGGCAATGGTTCGACCGAAGACCTGACGGCGCGCGTACTGGATCTGGCGGCACCGATTGGCCGTGGCCAGCGCGGCCTGATCGTGGCGCCGCCGAAAGCCGGTAAAACCATGCTGCTGCAGAACATTGCGCAGAGCATCGCCTACAATCACCCAGACTGCGTGCTGATGGTGCTGCTGATCGACGAACGTCCGGAAGAAGTGACCGAGATGCAGCGTCTGGTGAAAGGCGAAGTGATCGCATCGACCTTCGACGAACCGGCTTCGCGCCACGTGCAAGTGGCCGAAATGGTGATCGAGAAGGCCAAGCGTCTGGTTGAGCACAAGAAAGACGTGATCATTCTGCTCGACTCCATCACCCGTCTGGCGCGTGCCTACAACACCGTGGTACCGGCTTCCGGCAAGGTGCTGACCGGTGGTGTGGACGCCAACGCCCTGCATCGTCCGAAGCGTTTCTTCGGTGCGGCGCGTAACGTGGAAGAGGGCGGCAGCCTGACCATCATCGCGACCGCGCTGGTCGATACCGGTTCGAAGATGGACGAAGTGATCTACGAAGAATTCAAAGGTACCGGCAACATGGAATTGCACCTGGCGCGTAAAATCGCCGAGAAGCGCGTATTCCCTGCGATCGATTACAACCGCTCCGGTACCCGTAAAGAAGAGCTGCTCACCACTTCCGAAGAGCTGCAAAAAATGTGGATCCTGCGCAAAATCATTCACCCGATGGGTGAGATTGACGCGATGGAGTTCCTCATTAATAAGTTGGCGATGACTAAAACCAACGATGAATTCTTCGATATGATGAAACGCTCATAATTCGTTAAAAAATTCGCTGAACGCCACGCCTAGTCGTGGCGTTTTTCGCTTTTGGCGGATACGATAAGTAGCAGTAATGGAAAAGTAAGTTGTTTCCTCGACTTATTGAGAATTCATCTTGTTTGTCGGTCGGCTCGGTGCCGGTCGGCTTTGCTGCTGTCGTTTTGTCAGCCGATGCGAAGAAAATAGGCATGAATCACCGTTGTCATAGGAAATGACCGAAAGGTGGCGGGGGTCGATGGCACAAGCTATTGCCCGTGGTAAGCTGCCTTATCTTCTACAGAGATCTGTTAACTGTGAACTTACTCACTATGAGTACTGAAATTCTATTTGTTTTCCTGTTTTCTTTGGCTTTTCTCTTTGTTGCCCGCAAGGCGGCAAAACGTATTGGTCTGGTAGATAAACCCAATTATCGCAAACGCCATCAGGGGCTGATTCCACTGGTCGGCGGTATTTCCGTTTATGCCGGATTGTGCTTCGCGTTTTGGATTTCCGAACAACCTATCGCGCACGCCAAGCTTTATCTGACCTGCGCCGGCATTCTGGTGTTTGTGGGCGCGCTCGACGATCGTTTCGACATCAGCGTTAAAATCCGCGCCCTGGTGCAGGCGTTGGTCGGCATCGCCATGATGGTGTTCGCCGGTCTGTATCTGCGCAGCTTCGGCCATGTACTGGGCGACTGGGAGATGTTGCTGGGGCCGTTCGGCTATCTGGTGACGCTGTTTGCGGTATGGGCGGCGATCAACGCCTTCAACATGGTCGACGGCATTGATGGCCTGCTGGGTGGGCTGTCGTGCGTCTCCTTCGGCGCGCTGGGTCTGTTGCTGTACCTGAGCGGCCACCATGAGATGGCGTTCTGGTGCTTTGCGATGATCGCCACCATCGTTCCCTATATTTTGCTCAACCTCGGCATTCTCGGCCGCCGTTATAAGGTGTTCATGGGGGACGCCGGCAGTACCCTGATCGGCTTTACCGCCATTTGGCTGCTGCTGCAAAGCTCGCAGGGCAAGGCACACTCGATTAATCCGGTGACCGCACTGTGGATCATCGCTATTCCGCTGATGGACATGATAGCAATCATGTATCGTCGTTTACGCAAGGGGATGAGCCCCTTCTCTCCCGATCGTCAACATATTCACCACCTGATCATGCGAGCCGGCTTTACGCCGCGGCAGGCTTTTGTGTTGATTACCCTGGCGGCCGCATTGCTGGCGGCGGTTGGCGTGATCGGCGAACGCCTGACTTTTATCCCAGAGTGGGTTATGTTGGCATTATTCTTGCTTGCTTTCTTCCTGTACGGTTACTGCATCAAGCGCGCCTGGCGGGTTGCGCGGTACATTAAGCGTATCAAGCGTCGCCTGCGGCGTTCGGGCGATAACAAGCAAGTATCTTAACCAGAGGCTTTTTGGCTGTGATGAATCCAGAAACAACGTCTGACAAGCATACCCCGGCGGTGGATAACGAACTCGATATCCGCGGCCTGTGCTGCACCCTGTGGCGCGGCAAACCGTGGATTATCGGCATTGCGGTGCTGTTCGCGGCGGTCGCGCTGATCGTCTCTTATCTGGTTAAGCAAGAATGGAGCGCGACCGCAATCACTGACAAACCCACGGTGAATGCGCTGGGCGGTTACTACTCCCAGCAGCAGTTCCTGCGCAATCTGGATGTGCGCACGCTGCCGGCGACGGCCGGCGATCAGCCGAGCATCGCGGACGAAGCCTACAATGAGTTCATCATGCAGCTGGCGGCTTACGATACGCGTCGCGATTTCTGGCTGCAGAGCGATTACTACAAGCAACGTCAGGAAGGGGATGCCCGCGCGGATGCGGCGCTGCTCGACGAGCTGATCAACAACATCCTGTTCACGCCGCGCGACGACAAGAAAGTGCCGAACGACGGCGTGAGGCTGACGGCGGAAACTGCCGCGGACGCCAACCGCCTGCTGCGTCAATACGTGGCCTTCGCCAGCCACCGCGCTGCCCTGCACCTGAACGAAGAGATCCAGGGGGCGTGGGCCGCTCGCACTACCTCAATGAAGGCGCAGGTCAAGCGGCAGGAAGCGGTGGCGGAGTCGGTTTACAAGCGCGAGCTGAACACCACGCAGCAGGCGCTGAAAATCGCCGAAAGCCAGGGGATCAGCCGCGCGCAGACCGACACCCCGGCCGAGCAACTGCCGGATTCGGATCTGTTCCTGCTGGGCCGGCCAATGCTGCAGGCGCGTCTGGAAGGTCTGCAGGCCTCCGGCCCGACCTATGACCTGGATTACGATCAGAACCGTGCGATGCTGGCGACGCTGAACGTTGGCCCGACGTTGGATGAGAAGTTCCAGACCTATCGTTATTTGCGCACGCCGGAAGAGCCGGTAAAACGCGACAGCCCGCGCCGGGTATTCTGGCTGATTCTGTGGGGCGCGATGGGCGCTTTGGTTGGCGCGGGCGTTGCCTTGGCGCGTCGGCCGCGTAGTTAAAAAATAATATAATAATCTGATGCAGGGCGCGTGAGCGCCCGATTCGCAGGCGGGGCCTGCGATTAACCGACCAAAAGAGAGTCGCTGTGAAAGTGTTGACTGTTTTCGGCACCAGACCTGAAGCCATCAAAATGGCGCCGCTGGTACATGCACTGGCCCAGGATGAGGCTTTTGACGCAAGAGTCTGCGTAACGGCGCAGCATCGTGAGATGTTGGATCAGGTATTGCGGTTGTTTGAGATCACGCCGAATTACGACCTGAACATCATGAAACCCGGCCAGGGGCTAACGGAAATCACCTGCCGCATCCTGGAAGGGCTGAAAGGGGTGCTGGAAGACTTCAAACCGGACGTGGTGCTGGTGCATGGCGATACCACCACCACGCTGGCGACCAGCCTGGCGGCGTTCTATCAACGCATCCCCGTCGGGCATGTCGAGGCCGGGCTGCGTACCGGCAATCTGTATTCTCCCTGGCCGGAAGAGGCCAACCGCAAACTGACCGGCCACCTGGCGATGTACCATTTCGCGCCAACCGAGAACTCGCGCCAAAATCTGTTGCGCGAGCTGCTGCCGGACAACCGTATTTTCGTGACCGGCAATACGGTGATCGACGCGCTGTTCTGGGTGCGTGACCGCGTGATGAGCGATGCCGCGCTGCGGGCTGGCCTGGCACAGCGTTATCCGTTCCTCGACGCCGACAAGAAACTGATCCTGGTCACCGGTCATCGCCGCGAAAGCTTTGGCGGCGGCTTTGAGCGGATTTGCAGCGCGCTGGCGGAGATCGCCCGCAATCACCCGGAAGTGCAGGTGGTGTATCCGGTGCATCTCAATCCGAACGTCAGTGAGCCGGTGAATCGCATTTTGAAAGGCATCGACAACGTCATGCTGATCGAGCCGCAGGATTATCTGCCGTTTGTCTATTTGATGACCCAGGCTTACATGATCCTGACCGATTCCGGTGGCATTCAGGAAGAGGCGCCATCGTTAGGTAAACCGGTGCTGGTGATGCGCGACACCACCGAACGCCCGGAAGCGATAGATGCGGGCACGGTGCGGCTGGTCGGCACCGATGTGGCCAAAATTGTTGAAGCGGTGACCCGGCTGTTGACGGACGAAAGCGAATATCACGCGATGAGTCGGGCGCATAACCCATACGGTGACGGACATGCCTGTCAGCGTATCCTCGAAGCTTTAAAGAATCATCAGGTGACACTATGAGTTTTGACACTATTTCGGTTATCGGCCTGGGTTATATCGGCTTGCCAACGGCGGCGGCGTTCGCTTCCCGCAAGAAAAAAGTGGTGGGTGTAGATGTTAACCAACATGCGGTAGATACCATTAACCGCGGCGCGATCCACATCGTCGAACCGGATCTGGACAAAGTGGTCAAGGACGCCGTCGACGGCGGTTTCCTGCGGGCGGTGACCAAACCGCTGGCGGCCGATGCGTTCCTGATCGCGGTGCCTACGCCGTTCAAGGGCGATCACGAGCCGGATCTGGCCTATGTCGAAGCGGCGGCGAAATCGCTGGCGCCGGTGCTGAAAAAAGGCGATCTGGTGATCCTGGAGTCCACCTCGCCGGTGGGGGCCACCGAACAAATGGCGGACTGGCTGGCGCAGGCGCGCAGCGATCTCAGCTTCCCGCAGCAAGCGGGCGAAGCGGCGGACGTGAATATCGCCTACTGCCCGGAGCGCGTGTTGCCGGGGCAGGTGATGGTGGAGCTGATTCAAAACGACCGTGTGATCGGCGGCATGACGCCGAAGTGCTCGGAACGTGCCAGCGCGCTGTACAAGATTTTCCTCGAGGGCGAATGCGTGATCACCAACTCGCGCACCGCCGAGATGTGCAAGCTGACGGAAAACAGCTTCCGCGACGTGAATATCGCCTTTGCCAACGAACTGTCGTTGATCTGCGCTGAGCAGGGGATCAACGTCTGGGAACTGATCCGCCTGGCGAACCGCCATCCGCGGGTGAATATTCTGCAGCCGGGGCCGGGCGTCGGCGGTCACTGCATTGCCGTCGATCCGTGGTTTATCGTGGCGCAGAATCCGCAGCAGGCGCGCCTGATCCACACCGCACGCCTGGTGAACGACGGCAAACCGCTGTGGGTGGTCGACCGGGTGAAAGCGGCGGTGGCCGATTGTCTGGCCGCCACCGACAAGCGCGCGTCCGAGGTGAAAATTGCCTGCTTCGGCCTGGCCTTCAAACCGAATATCGATGATTTGCGTGAAAGTCCGGCGGTAGAAGTGGCGCATCTGATCGCCGAATGGCACGTCGGCGAAACGCTGGCGGTGGAACCGAACGTCGAACAGTTGCCGAAGTCGCTGGCTGGCCATGTGACGTTGACGCCAATCGCGGAAGCGTTGCAGCAGGCCGATGTGATCGTGATGTTGGTCGATCACCAGCAGTTCAAGGCCATCCGGCCGGAAGATGTAAAACAAACATGGGTTGTTGATACCAAAGGAGTATGGCGTTGAAACGTATTTTAGTGACCGGTGGTGCCGGTTTCATTGGCTCCGCAGTCGTGCGGCACATCATCGAGGCCACCGGCGATAGCGTGGTGGTGGTGGATAAGCTGACCTATGCCGGTAACCTCGAGTCGCTGGCGGTGGTGGCCGAGAGCGAGCGCTATGCTTTCGAGCAGGTCGACATCTGCGATCGTGCCGAACTGGATCGGGTATTTGCCCAGTATCAGCCGGACGTGGTGATGCACCTGGCGGCGGAAAGCCACGTCGATCGCTCTATCGACGGCCCGGCGGCCTTTATCGAGACCAACGTGGTGGGCACTTACACCATGCTGGAAGCGGCGCGCCATTACTGGCAGCCGTTGGCAGCGGAGAAGAAGCAGGCTTTCCGTTTCCATCATATCTCCACCGACGAAGTGTACGGCGACCTGCACGGCACCGACGATCTGTTCACCGAAACCACGCCGTATGCGCCGAGCAGTCCGTATTCCGCCTCCAAGGCGTCGAGCGATCATCTGGTGTGCGCCTGGTTGCGCACCTACGGTTTGCCGACCCTCGTGACCAACTGCTCGAACAACTACGGCCCTTATCACTTCCCGGAGAAGCTGATCCCGTTGGTGATCCTGAATGCGGTGGCCGGCAAACCGCTGCCGGTATACGGCAACGGCGCACAGGTGCGCGACTGGCTGTATGTCGAGGATCACGCGCGCGCGCTCTATCAGGTCGTGACCGAAGGCGTGGTAGGCGAAACTTACAATATCGGCGGCCATAACGAGCGCAAGAATATCGAAGTGGTGCAGACCATTTGCGATCTGCTGGAAGAACTGGCGCCGAACAAGCCGCAGGGCGTGGCGAACTACCGCGATCTGATCACTTACGTGAAGGATCGCCCGGGCCACGATATGCGTTACGCCATCGACGCCAGCAAAATCGATCGTGAGCTGGGCTGGCGGCCGCAGGAAACGTTCGAAAGCGGTATTCGCAAGACGGTAGCCTGGTATTTGGCTAACGAAACCTGGTGGCGCCGGGTGCAAGACGGCTCTTATGCCGGCGAGCGTTTGGGGTTGTCAGATTAATTTAACGCCGCGCGCGCTTTGCGGCGGCGCGGCGGGTTTTGGAGTACGTATGAAAGGTATTATTCTGGCCGGCGGTTCCGGTACGCGTCTGCATCCGATTACTCGCGGCGTGTCAAAGCAACTGCTGCCGATTTATGACAAGCCGATGATCTATTACCCGATGTCGGTGCTGATGCTGGCGGGGATCCGCGACATTTTGATCATCTCAACCCCGGAAGATCTGCCGTCCTTCGAACGTTTACTGGGTAACGGCGAACAGTTCGGCGTCAATCTCAGCTACGCTGCGCAGCCTAAGCCGGAAGGTTTGGCGCAGGCGTTTCTGATCGGCGAGGAGTTTATCAACGGCGATTCTTGCTGCCTGGTGTTGGGAGATAATATCTTCTTCGGCCAATCTTTCAGCCCGAAATTAAAAACCGTCGCGGCTCGCACCGAAGGTGCCACCGTGTTCGGTTATCAGGTCATGGATCCTGAGCGCTTTGGCGTCGTGGAGTTTGACGACAACTTCCGTGCGCTGTCGATCGAAGAAAAACCGAAGAAACCGAAATCCGATTGGGCGGTGACCGGCCTGTACTTCTACGATAGCCAGGTGGTGGAGTTTGCCAAGCAGGTGAAACCTTCCGAGCGCGGCGAGTTGGAAATCACCAGCATCAACCAGATGTATCTGGAGCGCGGTGAACTGACCGTCGAGCTGTTGGGGCGTGGTTTCGCCTGGTTGGACACCGGGACTCACGACAGCCTGCTGGAAGCCAGCAGCTTTGTGCAGACGGTAGAAAAACGCCAGGGCTTTAAAATCGCCTGTCTGGAAGAAATTGCCTGGCGTAACGGTTGGCTGGATGATAAGGAACTGAAACGCGCCGCCACTTCATTGTCCAAAACGGGCTACGGCAAGTATTTGCTGGATCTGCTGCATGCGCGTCCACGCCACTATTGAGCCTTTGTCATGGGAAAGCGAGTTTTTCGCGCTCGACAGCGCGAAACTCGGTTTTTCCTCCTCGGCTCCGGCGCTTGCCGAGGCCGATCTGGCGGCTTATAACCTGGTGCAGGCCAAAATTCCCGCGCAGCACCTCGCGTTGGCGGACGGCCTGGCTGATTTGGGATTTCGCCTGGTTGAGGGCGAAGTCGATCTGGTTCTGGCTCTTGAGAGTGATCTAGCGGTTGAACCGGGTTCCGCCGCCCAGATCTCCCGTCTGGCAACCGAGGCCGATATCCCGGCATTGCGCACCGCGGCGGCTCAGGCGTTCACCGTCAGCCGCTTTCGCGCACCCTGGTATCAACCTGATGACAGCGGCCGGTTTTATGCTTTGTGGATCGAAAAGGCCGTTCTGGGCACCTTTGATCATCAATGCTTGCTGGTGCTGGATAGCCAGGGGCAACCCGAAGGCTTTGTCAGCCTGCGTGACATTGGCGGCCAGGAAATGCGCATCGGCCTGTTGGCGGCGTTCCCCGGCGCATCCGGCCGGGGCGTGGGCGCCAGGCTGATGACGGCGGCGATCGCCGAATGTCGGCAGCAGGGGATGCAGCGCCTGCGGGTTGCGACCCAGGTGGGCAATATCGCCGCATTACGACTCTATCAACGACAGGGTGCCGTGATTGAAAGCACCGCGTACTGGCTATACAGAGGTAGACATGATTCCATTTAACGCTCCACCGGTTGTTGGCACTGAACTGGAATATATGCAGGCTGCCATGGGCAGCGGCAAATTGTGCGGCGATGGCGGTTTCACCCGTCGCTGCCAGCAGTGGATGGAACAGCGTTTCGGCAGCGCGAAAGTGTTGTTGACGCCTTCCTGCACCGCGTCGTTGGAAATGGCCGCCATTCTGCTGGATATCCAGCCGGGTGACGAAGTGATCATGCCAAGCTTTACCTTCGTTTCCACCGCCAACGCCTTTGTGCTGCGCGGCGCCAAAGTGGTGTTCGTCGACCTGCGTCCAGACACCATGAACATCGACGAAACCAAAATCGAAGCGGCGATCACCGATAAAACCCGCGCGATTGTGCCGGTGCACTATGCCGGCGTGGCCTGCGAGATGGATACCATCATGGCGCTGGCGAAGAAATATAACCTGTTCGTGGTGGAAGACGCCGCGCAGGGCGTGATGTCGACCTACAAAGGCAAGGCATTGGGCACCATTGGCCATATCGGCTGCTTCAGCTTCCATGAAACCAAAAACTACACCGCCGGCGGCGAAGGCGGCGCGACGCTGGTGAACGATCCGGCCCTGATCGATCGGGCGGAAGTCATCCGCGAAAAAGGCACCAACCGCAGCCAGTTCTTCCGTGGCCAGGTCGACAAATATACCTGGCGCGACATCGGTTCCAGCTATCTGATGTCCGACCTGCAGGCCGCCTACCTGTGGGGCCAGCTGGAAGTGGCGGAGCGCATCAACCAGCGCCGTTTGGCTCTGTGGCAGAATTACTACGACAGCTTCCTGCCGTTGGCCCGGTCAGGCCGCATCGAACTGCCGGTAATCCCGGCCGACTGCGTGCATAACGCGCACATGTTCTATATCAAGTTGCGCGATATCGAAGAGCGCACGGCCTTTATCGACTACCTGAAGGAAGCCGAAATCATGGCGGTGTTCCACTATATCCCGCTGCATGATTGCCCGGCCGGCGAACGCTTTGGCCGCTTTGCCGGCGAAGATCGTTACACCACGCAGGAAAGCGCGCGCCTGGTGCGCTTGCCGCTGTTCTACAATATGTCTGATGTCAATCAGCGTACGGTAATCAATACCATCCTGAGTTTCTTTGCCTGATATGTCGTTGGCAAAAGCATCGATATGGACCGCCGGCTCCACGCTGATCAAAATCGGCGTGGGGCTGTTGGTGGTGAAACTGCTGGCGGTGGCGTTTGGCCCCAGCGGGGTGGGGCAGGCGGGTAACTTCCGCCAGTTGATTACCGTGCTGGGCGTGCTGTCCGGCGCGGGCATTTTTAACGGTATCACCAAATACGTGGCGGAGTACCACCAGGATCCGCAGCGTCTGCGTCTGGCGGTGGGCACCGCGTCGAGCATCGTGCTGGGCTTTTCGACCTTGCTGGCGCTGGTGTTTCTGTTCGCCGCCGAACCGATCAGCATCGGGCTGTTCGGGCATGCCGATTACGTCGATGTGGTGCGCGCCGTCGCTTTCATTCAGATGGGCATCGCCTACGCCAACCTGTTTATGGCGGTGCTGAAAGGCTATCGCGACGCGATGGGCAATGCGCTGGCGGTGATCGGCGGCAGCCTGATCGGCGTGGTGGCTTATTACCTGTGCTTCAAGCTGGGCGGTTATGAAGGCGCGATGGTGGGGTTGGCACTGGTGCCGGCGTTGGTGGTGCTGCCGGCCGGGCTGATGCTGTGGCGGCGCAAAACGCTGCCGTTGCGCTACCTGGCGCCGCGCTGGGACAAACTCGTGGCCGGCAACCTCGGCAAGTTCACCGTCATGGCGCTGATCACTTCGGTGACGCTGCCGGTGGCCTATGTGATGATGCGTAACCTGTTGGCCGCGCATTACGGTTGGGATGAAGTGGGGATCTGGCAGGGCGTCAGCAGCATTTCCGATGCCTATCTGCAGTTCATCACCGCCTCGTTTACCGTCTATCTGCTGCCGACGCTGTCGCGGCTGACGGACAAGGGCGCCATCTCGCGGGAGATCGTGCGCTCGCTGAAATTCGTGCTGCCGGCGGTAGCGGCGGCGAGCTTTACGGTGTGGCTGCTGCGTGATTTCGCCATCTGGCTGCTGTTCTCGGACAAATTCGTCGCCATGCGCGATCTGTTTGCCTGGCAGCTGGTGGGCGACGTGCTGAAAGTCGGGGCTTATGTGTTCGGCTATCTGGTGATCGCCAAAGCGTCGCTGCGCTTCTATATCCTGACGGAAGTCAGCCAGTTTCTGCTGCTGACGCTGTTCTCGCACTGGCTGATCCCGCTGCACGGCGCGCTGGGGGCGGCTCAGGCCTATATGGCAACCTACATCGTGTATTTCGCGCTCTGTAGCTGCGTATTTCTTATCTATCGTAGACGAGTATGACCACACTGATTCACGTTCTGGGATCCGATATCCCGCATCATAACCAGACGGTGCTGCGCTTCTTCAACGACGTGCTGGCGCCGCGTTTGCCGGCTGAGCAGACGCGGCATTTTATGGTGGCGGCCAAGGATGTGGCGGCACTGGGAGATTTCCCCGCCCTGAACATTGCGCCCTACGCAGACAAGAAAAGCCTGGCGGCGGCGGTCATTGCGCGCGCTCAGGCCGATCGCGATGCGCGCTTCTTCCTGCACGGCCAGTTCAATCCGGGGCTGTGGCTGGCGCTGCTGAGCGGCAAGATCAAGGCGCGTCAGGTCAGTTGGCATATTTGGGGCGCCGATCTGTATGAAGACGCCACCAGCTGGAAATTCCGGCTGTTCTATTTGCTGCGCCGCATTGCGCAGGGGCGGGTGGGGAACGTGTTTGCTACCCGCGGCGACGTGATCCACTACCAGCAGCGCCATGCGCGGGTGCCGGCCTCGCTGCTGTACTTCCCGACCCGCATGGATCCGGCGCTGACCGACGTTCACGTCGAGAAAAACCTGGCCGGGCCGATGACGATTCTGGTGGGTAACTCCGGCGATCGCAGCAATCGGCATATCGAAGCGCTGCAGGCGATTCATCAGCAGTTCGGCGCCGACGTGCGCGTGATCCTGCCGATGGGCTATCCGGCCAATAACGACGCCTACATCGAGCAGGTGCGCGCCGCCGGGTTGCCGCTGTTCGGCGAGAAAAACCTGCAGCTGCTCACGCAGCAGGTGGCGTTTGAGGACTACCTCAATATTCTGCGCGCCTGCGATCTCGGCTATTTCATTTTCAATCGCCAGCAGGGGATTGGCACCCTGTGCCTGCTGATTCAGTTCGGCGTGCCTTTCGTGCTCAGCCGGCAAAACCCGTTCTGGCAGGATTTGGCGGAACAGCATCTGCCGGTGCTGTTCTACGGCGATTCGCTGGACGAGGCGGTGGTGCGTGAAGCGCAGCGTCAGCTGGCGGCGGTGGATAAACAGGCGATCGCCTTCTTCAATCCGAACTATGTCGACGGTTGGCAGCAAGCCCTGGCGTTGGCGGCGGGAGAGCACTCATGACGTTGGCGCAATTCGGCGGCCTGTTCGTCGTCTATCTGGTCAGCCTGACGTTTATCCTGACGCTGACCTATCAGGAGTTTCGGCGCGTGCGCTTTAACTTCAACGTCTTCTTCTCGCTGCTGTATTTGCTGACGTTTTATTTCGGTTTTCCTTTGACCTGCCTGCTGGTGTTCCAGTTTGACGTCGAGGTGGTGCCGGTGGAGTTTCTGCTGTACGCCCTGCTGTCGGCGACGGCGTTTTACGCCATCTATTACGTTACCTACAAGACTCGGCTGCGCAAGCTCCGCACACAGCCGCGCGCTGCGCTGTTTACCATGAACCGGGTGGAAACCCATATGACCTGGGTGCTGCTGGCGCTGGTGGCGATCGGTACCGTTGGGATCTTCTTCATGCAGAACGGCTTCCTGCTGTTCAAGCTCAATTCCTACAGCCAGATTTTCTCCAGCGACGTGTCCGGTGTGGCGCTCAAGCGGTTCTTTTACTTCTTCATTCCGGCGATGCTGGTGGTCTATTTCCTGCGGCAGGATCTGCGCGCCTGGTTCTTGTTCCTGGTGGCGACGGTGGCGTTCGGCATTCTGACCTACGTGATCGTCGGCGGCACCCGCGCCAACATCATCATCGCCTTCGCGCTGTTCCTGTTTATCGGCATCGTGCGCGGCTGGATCACGCTGTGGATGCTGGCGGCGGCGGGCATATTCGGCGTGGTCGGTATGTTCTGGCTGGCGTTGAAGCGCTACAGCCTGGACGTCAGCGGCGCGGAGGCGTTTTATACTTTCCTCTACCTGACCCGCGATACCTTCTCGCCGTGGGAAAACCTGGCGCTGCTGTTGCAAAATTACGACAAGATCGATTTCCAGGGCCTGGCGCCGATCTTGCGTGATTTCTACGTCTTTATCCCTACCTGGCTCTGGCCCGGCCGGCCGGACGTGGTGCTGAACTCGGCCAACTACTTCACCTGGGAAGTGCTGAACAACCACTCCGGGCTGGCGATTTCGCCGACGCTGATCGGTTCGCTGGTGGTGATGGGCGGCGCGCTGTTTATCCCGCTTGGCGCGATTCTGGTGGGCATGATCATCAAGTGGTTCGACTGGCTGTATGAGCTGGGCAAAACCGAGCCGAACCGCTATAAGGCGGCCATTCTGCAGGGGTTCTGCTTCGGCGCGGTGTTCAACATGATCGTGTTGGCGCGGGAAGGGGTGGATTCATTCGTGTCGCGCGTGGTGTTCTTCTGCATTATTTTCGGCGCCTGTCTGGTGCTGGCGAAGTTGCTGTATTGGCTGTTCGATACCGCCGGGCTGATCAAGGCCAGAGTGACGCGCACCCGCGCGCTGGCGTCGCCGCCTCGGGCTAACGGTCTTTTGTAAGGGTAATGAGAACGATGGAAGCAAAGATTTCGGTGCCGCAGTATGAGCTGCGCGGTTTCAGCCTGTGGGGCTTTCGCGATATGGCGCACTGCATGGACTTTTTGTTCGACGACGGCCGGGTAAAACAGGGCACGCTGGTGGCCATGAACGCGGAAAAGATCCTGAAGGCGGAAGAGGACCAGGCGCTGCATGCGTTGCTGGATGAGGCGGAGTACAAGTACGCCGACGGCATCAGCATGGTGCGCTCGATTCGCCGCAAATACCCGGCGGCGGACGTTTCGCGCGTTGCGGGCGCCGATCTGTGGGAAGCCTTGATGCAACGCGCCGGCCGTGAAGGCACGCCGGTCTTCCTGGTCGGCGGCAAGCCGGAGGTTTTGGCGGAAACCGAGCAAAAGCTGCGCAGCCAGTGGAATGTCAACCTGGTGGGCAGCCAGGACGGCTACTTCAAACCGGATCAGCGCGAGGCGCTGTTCGAGCGTATTCGTGCCAGCGGCGCCGCGATCGTGACGGTGGCGATGGGATCGCCGAAGCAGGAGATTCTGATGCGCGACTGCCGCAAGGTGCATCCGCAGGCGCTGTATATGGGCGTGGGCGGCACCTACGACGTCTTTACCGGCCATGTGAAGCGTGCGCCCAAGGTGTGGCAGAACCTCGGTCTGGAATGGCTCTACCGCCTGCTCAGCCAACCCAGCCGCATCGGCCGGCAGTTGAAGCTGTTGAAGTTTGTCGGCTACTACTACAGCGGCAAGATGTAACCCCTCATCCGGGGCGGAAAGTGCTGTTCCGCTCCGGTCTGCTGTACCAATAATCTGCTTTTGCGCGTTTCTCCCGCATATCTATAACCCTCGGCCCTAAACGTCGTCGCATTTATTCCATAAAGTTTTAAATTGCGGTTTGCTTATAGCGGCGAAATGCGAAACGATACCGCCCGGAAATTATCCCTGGCCGCTGAAGCTTGATGCGACAGCGCTGAACGATGTCCTTCTCACGGTCACTTCGCTCCGACAACCCGTTGATGCCAATCCGATCGGCAGGGGATGATTTATTCTTTTAATAATGACAATAACGACCGGCAGCGGCCGGCAGGCAAACACGACCCGAGAAAAATTATTGAGGATTTATGGTACACAAAGAGAAACCGCAAGGGCTACACCGGGGCCTTGAGGCCCGGCATATCGAGCTTATCGCTCTGGGGGGCACCATCGGTGTCGGCCTGTTTATGGGCTCGGCCAGTACGCTGAAATGGGCGGGGCCGTCGGTGCTGCTGGCTTACATTATCGCCGGGCTGTTCGTGTTCTTCATTATGCGTTCGATGGGGGAAATGCTGTTCCTCGAGCCGGTCGCCGGGTCGTTTGCCGTTTACGCGCATAAGTACATGAATCCCTACTTCGGTTACCTGACCGCCTGGGGCTACTGGTTTATGTGGATTGCCGTCGGCATTTCTGAAATCACCGCCATCGGGGTGTATGTGCAGTTCTGGTTCCCGGAAATACCGCAGTGGGTGCCGGCGCTGATCGCCGTGGCGATGGTCGCGTTGGCCAACCTGGCGGCGGTGCGCCTGTACGGTGAGCTGGAGTTCTGGTTCGCCATGATCAAGGTCACCACCATCATCGTGATGATTCTGGTGGGGCTGGGGGTGATCCTCTTCGGCTTCGGCAACGGCGGTGAACCTATCGGTTTCGCCAATTTGACGGCGCACGGCGGTTTCTTTGCCGGCGGCTGGAAAGGCTTCCTGTTTGCGCTGTGCATCGTGGTGGCGTCCTATCAGGGGGTTGAACTGGTGGGCATCACCGCCGGGGAAGCCAAGAACCCGCAGGTGACGCTGAAACGCGCGATCAACAATATCCTGTGGCGCATCCTGATCTTCTATGTCGGTGCGATCTTCGTCATTGTCACCATCTTCCCGTGGAACGGCATCGGCACCACCGGCAGCCCGTTCGTGCTGACCTTCGCCAAGATCGGCATCGTTGCCGCCGCCGGCATCATCAACTTCGTGGTGTTGACCGCCGCGCTCTCCGGTTGCAACAGCGGCATGTACAGCGGCGGCCGCATGCTGTACGCCCTGGCCAAGAACCGCCAACTGCCGGCGGCGCTCACCAAGCTTTCCGCCAGCGGCGTGCCGGTGAACTGCATCGCCGTCACCATCGGCTGCCTGTTGGTGGGCTCCGCGCTGAACTACATCATCCCGAATCCGGAGCAGGTGTTCGTTTATGTCTACAGCGCGAGCGTGCTGCCGGGCATGGTGCCGTGGTTCGTGGTGCTGATAAGCCAACTCTATTTCCGCCGCGCCCATAAGGAAGCGATCAAAAACCACAGCTTTAAGTCGATCATGTTCCCGTATGTGAACTATCTGACCATCGCTTTTCTGGTTTGCGTGCTGGTCGGCATGGGAATCAACCCGGATACGCGCATTTCCCTGCTGGTCGGGGCGATTTTCTTAGCCGGCGTCAGCCTGTGCTACTTCGCTTTCGGCATGCACAAGAAACATCATCCGGTTGAAAATCGGGTAGAAACGCGCCAATAAACGGCGAAAAGGGGCTACGGAGTGCGCTTTTGTGCGCGGGAGTGAGCAAAGCGTAATCAAACGCAACATTTCTGCGAAAAAGCACTAGACAGGATTGGCGTAAATCCGTAGTATCCCCTCCCGCAACGGCGCTACGCGCCCGTAGCTCAGCTGGATAGAGCGCTGCCCTCCGGAGGCAGAGGTCTCAGGTTCGAATCCTGTCGGGCGCGCCATTAAGTTTGTGCGCAGGAGCTGCGGTGGTATATTACCGCGTGAGTAAGAAGTAGTAATGGTGGCTATAGCTCAGTTGGTAGAGCCCTGGATTGTGATTCCAGTTGTCGTGGGTTCGAGTCCCATTAGCCACCCCACTTCCTGACGAAGTGACGATTTAGCAGTATTTTGTGACAGTGCGAAGGTGGCGGAATTGGTAGACGCGCTAGCTTCAGGTGTTAGTGTTCTTACGGACGTGAGGGTTCAAGTCCCTCTCTTCGCACCACGCAAAATATCTGATAAATATAAGATTTATATGGACAATGGTCTGATAAATCGGGTAGTATGAGCAATACAAATCGGCGAGTAGCGCAGCTTGGTAGCGCAACTGGTTTGGGACCAGTGGGTCGGAGGTTCGAATCCTCTCTCGCCGACCACTTTCAAAAAAACCGACGCAAGTCGGTTTTTTTACGCCTGCAGTTTATGAGGATGAGCACCTCCGCAGGAGGTTCGAGCCTCGCGAAGCGAGACGAAGGTAGGCCCGTGCAGCAATGCGCGGGCTTTTTGCGTATCTAAGGATGGGCACTTTGTCTCTGTCGGCAAGCGTGTTGGTTTTCAGCGACAGCGCCATCCAGCGCTGTCGTCAGGTTGAGACAAATAATTGATTGATTTAAAAAGACAAAATGGGCTTTGGCTTAAGTCGTCGTTTTGAGGCGACATTCTTATTACGGCTGCTGGTATGGAATGCCAGAGAGTGGCATATAACAGGAAAGACAGGGTTAAATTAAAAATTAATATATTTCAATGCATTGAGGCCCGTTTTTTATTGGGAATGGCCTTAACCTTAAAGTTGGCACGCCAAGTGCAATATCTATAGCGTAGATGCTCATTCCACCTCTTATGTTCGCCTTAGGCCTCATAAACCCTGGGAATGACGCAGAGCCGATTTAGGGTGCCTATCGCCCACGAGAACGATGACTAACCCGTCATCACGCTCAGGGCAAAACGTTGAGTGAGGCACCGCCCCTGTTGTCCTAGACCTGATTGCTTCTTTATACACTTGCCCTGCGGCAAGTGTTTTTTTTTGCGCCTCAGGATGTTAACTGGCAAAAAAAAGCGCGGCATCAAGAGCCGCGCTGTTCTTCAATCGTGCAGGGCGCTATTCGCCGCCGTTCTGTTTCAGCGTCAACATCAGTCCTTCGCGCCGCATCTGCGCTGCCTCATCCGAACGATGCAGTTTTTCCAGCGTATCGGCCAACCAGGCGTAGTCGTAGGCATCCGGGCGCTGTTTCAGCGCTTCGCGGAAGACGTCGGCCGCCTGCTGCCACTCGCCGTGTTTCATCAGCAGCTGCCCCAGCGTGCTGTTCAGCAGCGGCGTCGCGCCGTGCTGCTTCATCTGCTGGCGCAGCGCTTTCTCCAACTGCTCGGGGTTGCCGGACTTCAGCCGCGGCAGCAGCAGCACCAGGCGCTCGTCGTATTGGCGCTTCAAGCTGTCGAGCACGATCTCCTGCGCCAGTTCGTGGTCGTTGCATTCGATCAGGTGTTCCACCATCGCGATTTGCAGCGGCACTTCGTGACGCGTCTTGCGGCTCTGATCTTTCCACCAGCGCTTCAGGCCTTCGCTGCCTTCGTCCGCCATCGCCTGATTCATCAGCCCGATATAAGCCTGCTGCTGCAATGCCTGCAGTTGCTCTTCGCTGTGGAGTTCGATTTTACGCATCGACGGCAGCACTTCCAGCAGCGACGCATAGGCGCCGGTGCGCAGATAGGCTTGTTCCGCCAGGCGCAATACTTCCGGATGACGCGGCGCCTGGTTCAGCAGGCGATCGACGCCGTGGCGCGCGGCGTGGTTCTCGCCCTGTGCCAGCTGGATGCGAACCCGGGTGATATCCACCGGCAGCTGATCGGTGTCGGCCGCTTCGGCAGCGCGCTCCAGATATTGGTTGGTGCGGAAGTCATCGCCGCGTTGCTGTGCGGCCTCGGCGGCCAGCAGGTAGTTCACCACCGGCTGTTCGGCGTGATCGGCGTTGCGCGTCATCAGCTTCTCGACCTGCTTGTAGTCGCCTTCCGCCAGCTTGATCAGCGCGGCTTTGGTTTGCTGGCGCGCGCGAGTGCGCTTGCGGCCGATAAACCAACCGCGCGTGCGGGCGCCGGTGCGGAAGAGACGGCGCAGGATCCACTCGATCGCCAGCAGCACCACGAACAGCAGCACCAGCATGATCGCCAGGCCGGTGACGCTGGTTTCGATATTGTAGTTGTCGGTCTGGATCAGCACATAGCCCTGATGCCCGGCCAACATCGGCCCGAGCACCACGCTGGCGATCACCACCAGGAACAGAAATAGCACGCGTAACATGGCTTAACCCTCCTGGTGAGCGGCAGGGGACTGGGTCATCAGGTTGCGCACCCGGGTCTGCATCACTTTTTCCAGCAGCGGCTGGCTTTTCAGCTGATCCGGCACGTCCATCGAGATCGACTGTTGGCTCAGGTTGTCCAGCTCTTCCAGGAAGGCCTTGGTCGCTGGATCGGTGGTGTCGAAATAGGCGCGCACCCAGGTGGAGACGGTTTCCAGGGATTGCTTGTAGGTCTCGTTCTGGTGGCGCGGGATGGCCTGCGCGGCCACCAGCAGGCGCGAACGGATGTTTTCGCGCAGGTAGATGTCCTGGTTCGGCGCCAGCAGCGGTTCGGCGCTGGCGTCGCGGCGGCGGATGGTAATGAAGTCGGCCATGAAATTGCGCCAGCTCTTGGCCAGGTTCTGCCGCCACTCGGCGATCGAACCGGAGAGCTCGCTGCTGTTTTGATCCATCGGCGCTTCGTCGGTGTCGTTGTCCGCCAAGCGCAGGTTATCCACCTGATTGGACAGCTGATTGACCTTGAGGATGATGCCGTCGTAATCGACCTGGGTCAGCGTAGCAAGCGTGCCGATGTCTTCGGTAATGGCGCGGCGCACGTCGAGCAGGCTAGGATCGTTCATGTCCGCCAGGCTGGCGTCGGCGCTTTTCAGCAGCGCGGCGGCACTGGTCACGTCCTGATCGCTCCACAGCTTGCGGCCGGCCATTTTCACCAGGAAATCGGCCTGCGCCAGCAGCCAGGTTTTGGCGTCGCTGCCGGAGATGGTCGCCACTTTTTCCTGCAGCTCGCTCAGTTGGCGCGCGAGGTTAGCCTGCTCGCGATCGGCGGCGTCCAGGGTTTTACCCTGCTGCTGCAACAGGCCTTCCAGCGCATTTCTTTCCTGCTGCTGGCTCTGCTTCACGCCTTCAAGCTGCTGCTGCAGCGCCTGATTGGCGGCGATCAGCTGTTGCGCCTGCTGGTGCGTGTGGTAATAGCCGCCCGCGCCGAGGGCGATGACCAGCACGATAGCGATCGCGCCGAGCACCGGGCCGGTGTTCTTGCCTTTGCGGCTGGCAGCGGCTGGCTGCTGGGAGCTCTCAACCGCGGTGGTTGGCTCTTCAACCGGAGCGGATGGGGTATTTTGTTCCGTCATAGTGGCACATCCCATAGTCAGATTATTGTAGCGCGCGGATCAGCGCGTCATTATCGGCGTTGTCAGCTACCCGAATCGTACGCCAGCCCAAATCCCGGGCGAGGGTAGCCAGGCGTTCGCTCACTACTACCAGGCGGCAACGCAGCAGCCATGAAGAACGATAGTAATCAGGAACTAAAGTATAGAGCTGTTGTAACATTTCACCGCTGGTCACCACCAGCGTATCCACACCGGCGCGCTGCCAGTGGGCGCTCTGCTCGCTGCCGTCGTAGTGTACCGGGCTGCGTTGATAGCATTCATAATAGCTGACGTCGGCGCCGCGCTCGCTCAGCGTCGTGCCCAGCAACTCGCGGCCGCCGTTGCCGCGCAAAATCAGCGCGCGTTTGCCCGCCAGCTTTTGCAGCGCCGGCAGCAGCAGCAGCGTTTCGCTGATCTCGCGTTCCCGCGGGTATTCCACCGGCAAACTGCTGATGCGGTGCAGCGCCAGCCCGGTGGTGCGGCCGATGGCGTAATAATTCAGGTGCGCGGGCCAGCTCAGCCCGGCGCGGCCGATGACCGAATCGGCATAGTTCACCGAATGCTGCGACAGCACGAATACCAGATCGCCGGCGTTCAACTGCTGCAACGCCTGCGGCAGCTGCGGCAGATCGCCACCGGGGGCGAAGTCGATCAGCGGTGCATGATAGGCAACCCGGCCGAGTGCGCGCAGCCGGCTCACTAACTGCTCTCCCGAAGGCGATGGGCGGGTTACCAGGATCGTCATGCCGGCGGATTTCCCTGATAAACTTCGCGCAGGATCTCGCGCGCGCCGCGCGCCAGCAGCTCTTCCGCCAGCTCAACGCCCATCCGTTCGGCCTCGGCGGCCGGGCCGCGGCGCTCGCCGCGCACCATCTGGCTGCCGTCCGGCGCGCCGACCAGGGCGCGCAGCCACAGGCTGTCGCCATCCAGTTCGGCATAGCTGCCGATCGGCACCTGGCAGCCGCCTTCCAGACGGGTGTTCATCGCCCGTTCGGCGCGCACGCGGGTTTCGGTGGCCGCATGGTTCAGCGGCGCCAGCAGCGCGCGGGTGACGCTGTCGTCGAGACGGCATTCAATGCCGACCGCACCTTGGCCGACCGCCGGCAGGCACTCTTCGGCGCTCAGCGGGCTGCGGATGCGTTGCTCCAGCCCCAGGCGTTTCAGGCCGGCCACCGCCAGAATAATTGCGTCATAGTCGCCGTTGTCCAGCTTGGCCAGGCGAGTGCCGACGTTGCCGCGCAGGTCGCGCACGATCAGATCCGGGCGGCGTTCACGCAGCTGGCACTGGCGGCGCAGGCTGGAAGTGCCGACCACGCTGCCCTGCGGCAGTTGATCGAGCGAGGTGAAACGGTTGGAAACAAAAGCGTCGCGCGGATCTTCGCGTTCGCAAATGGTGGCCAAACCCAGGCCGGCGGGGAAATCGACCGGCACGTCTTTCATCGAGTGCACGGCGATGTCGGCGCGGCCTTCCAGCAGCGCCAGCTCGAGTTCTTTAACAAACAGGCCTTTACCGCCGACTTTCGCCAGCGGCGTATCCAGAATAACGTCGCCGCGCGTCACCATCGGCACCAACTCGACCTGCAGGCCGGGATGGCAGGCTATCAGACGTTGCTGCACATAATGTGCTTGCCAGAGTGCAAGCGGGCTTTGTCGGGTGGCAATTCGAATAATTTTGTCTAACATGCTTGTTACCGTTTTTATATTTCGCCATCCATCCTACCACTGAGAGCCAATACTGTCAGTGCAAGAAGCCGGAGGCGGAAAAAGGACAACGGAATCAAAGGGACGTGTGATGTGCTTTGGGGCAGTTAACACTGCGGGTAAATCGTTTAGGGAAGCGCTACAATAATTGTGAAGCGTTACCTCCTTTACGGTCAATCAGCAAGGTGTTAAATTGATCACGTTTCCAGCAATAAGTCGCCAAATATTCTTCTTACACTAACGGCGCTTATGGAATACGGGTTTTTTTCTAAACACCGGGATAATCAGGCGAGACGTCTTGTACCTCTACATCGAGACATTGAAGCAGAGACTGGATGCGATCAATCAGCTACGCGTCGATCGCGCCCTGGCGGCTATGAAGCCCGCGTTTCAACGGGTATACAGTCTGCTGCCCACCTTACTGCACCACCACCACCCGCTGATGCCGGGTTACCTGAACGGTAACGTTCCCCACGGCATTTGCCTCTACACGCCTGATGAAACTCAACAAGATTACCTGAACGATTTAGAAGACAAATGGGGCAGCCCGTTTGACAAACCGGCCAGCGGCGAGCTGCCGATCACCGGCGTCTATTCGATGGGCAGCACCTCGTCTATCGGCCAAAGCTGCAGCTCGGATCTCGACATCTGGGTCTGCCACCAGTCCTGGCTGGACAACGAAGAACGCACCCGCCTGCAGCAAAAATGCAGCCTGCTTGAGAAGTGGGCCGCCTCGATGGGGGTGGAAGTCAGCTTCTTCCTGATCGACGAAAACCGCTTCCGGCATAATGAAAGCGGCAGCCTGGGCGGCGAAGACTGCGGCTCGACGCAGCATATCCTGTTGCTCGACGAATTCTACCGCACCGCGGTGCGCCTGGCCGGCAAGCGCATCCTGTGGAACATGGTGCCGGGCGAAGAAGAAGCGCACTACGATGAATACGTGCTGTCGCTATACGCGCAGGGCGCGCTGACGCCGAACGAGTGGCTGGATCTCGGCGGCCTGAGTTCGCTGTCGGCGGAAGAGTACTTCGGCGCCAGCCTGTGGCAGCTGTACAAGAGCATCGATTCGCCTTACAAGGCGGTGCTGAAGACCCTGCTGCTGGAAGCCTATTCCTGGGAATATCCCAATACCCAACTGCTGGCGACGGACATCAAACATCGCCTGCATCAGGGCGAGATCGTCAGCTTCGGGCTCGACGCCTACTGCATGATGCTCGAGCGCGTCACCCGCTACCTGACCGACATCAACGACACCACCCGCCTCGATCTGGCCCGCCGCTGTTTCTACCTGAAAGTGTGTGAAAAGCTGTCGCTGGCCAAGGCCTGCGTCGGCTGGCGGCGCGAGATCCTCAGCCAGCTGGTCAGTGAATGGGGCTGGAGCGAAGAGCGTCTGGCGATGCTGGACAACCGCGCCAACTGGAAAATCGAACGGGTGCGCGAAGCGCATAACGAGCTGCTCGACGCGATGATGCAGAGCTACCGCAACCTGATCCGTTTCGCCCGCCGCAACAACCTCAGCGTCAGCGCCAGCCCGCAGGATATCGGCGTGCTGACCCGCAAACTGTACGCGGCGTTCGAAGCGCTGCCCGGCAAGGTGACGCTGGTGAACCCGCAGATTTCGCCGGACCTGTCGGAAAACGACTTAACCTTTATTCACGTGCCGGTTGGCCGCGCCAACCGCACCGGCTGGTACCTGTATAATCAGGCGCCGGCTATGGATTCGATCGTCAGCCATCAGCCGCTGGAATATAACCGCTACCTGAACAAGCTGGTGGCCTGGGCCTATTTCAACGGCCTGCTGACCCCGCAGACCCGCCTGCACATCAAGAGCGGCAACCTGTGCGACACCGCCAAGCTGCAGGAGCTGGTGGCCGACGTTTCTCATCACTTCCCGCTGCGCCTGCCGGCGCCGACGCCGAAAGCGCTGTACAGCCCGTGCGAAATTCGCCATCTGGCGATCATCGTCAACCTGGAAAACGATCCGACCGCCGCCTTCCGCAATCAGGTGGTGCATTTCGATTTCCGCAAGCTGGACGTGTTCAGCTTCGGCCAGCAGCAGCAGTGCCTGGTGGGCAGCATCGATCTGCTGTACCGCAACTCCTGGAATGAAGTGCGCACCCTGCATTTCAGCGGCGAGCAGTCGGTGCTGGAAGCGCTGAAAACCATTCTCGGCAAAATGCATCAGGACGCCGCGCCGCCGGAGTCGGTGGAAGTGTTCTGCTACAGCCAGCACCTGCGCGGCCTGATCCGCACCCGTATCCAGCAGCTGGTGTCGGAGTGCATCGAGCTGCGCCTGTCCAGCACCCGCCTGGAGCCCGGCCGCTTCAAGGCGGTGCGCGTCGCCGGGCAGACCTGGGGGCTGTTCTTCGAGCGCCTGAGCGTATCGGTGCAAAAGCTGGAGAACGCGGTGGAGTTTTACGGCGCCATCTCCAACAACAAGCTGCACGGCCTGTCTATCAAGGTGGAAACCGATCAGGTGCATTTGCCGCCGGTGGTGGACGGCTTTGCCAGCGAGGGGATCATCCAGTTCTTCTTCGAAGACACCTCAGACGACAAGGGCTTCAATATCTATATTCTGGACGAGTCGAATCGAGTGGAGGTGTACCACCACTGTGAGGGCAGTAAAGAGGAGCTGGTGCGCGACGTCAGCCGCTTCTATTCATCCTCGCACGATCGCTTCACCTACGGCTCCAGCTTCATCAACTTCAACCTGCCGCAGTTCTATCAGATCGTGCAGCTCGACGGGCGCACGCAGGTGATCCCGTTCCGCAGCAACGTGCTGTCCAGCCTGTGCGTGACGATGGCCGACGGCGCCGCGCAGCCGCTGAAACAGCAGTTCCAGCTGCATTGACGCCGCAAGGGCTCGGTTGTGAACTGCACCCCAAATGTTGGACACATCTGACATTTGGAGGTGCAGTTCTATGAAGTTTTCGCTGCAAGACAAACTCAGTGCCGTCCGGCATTACCTTGCCGGGCTTGGCAGCCAGCGGCAAACCGCCAGAAAGTTCT
>NZ_JAVHUX010000005.1:0-121034 GCF_030954545.1 Serratia sp. MF1(2023)
GCTCAGAACGTTGTATGAACAGGCAAAATGGCTGGTGTTGCCAGGTCGCAGAGAGCGAAGTTATCCGAGAGAGCTCAGAGCCAGAAGCAGGAAATATCCAGATAAAAAAGTTGCTGGCCACCCTTAAGTGACCAGCATTACGCGTTGTGCGGCCTTTCTCGTCAAAGCGCCAATAACCCCGGTTTAAATCAAAGAACGGTCGAGTTGTGATTTCCTGCGTTCTTGCGCTGTGCGATGCTCCCGCCATCACACAGAAATGAGGAAATCCTGATGGAAATGACCAACGCCCAGCGGCTGATCCTGTCGAACCAGTACAAGATGATGACCCTGCTCGATCCGGACAACGGCGACCGTTATCGCCGGTTGCAAACCATCGTCGAACGCGGCTTCGGTTTGCAAATGCGCGAACTGGATCGCGACTTCGGCGAACTGAGCGAAGAGGTGTGCCGCACCATCATCAACGTGATGGAGATGCACCATGCGCTGCAGGTTTCCTGGGGCAACCTGAAAGAAAAGCAGGATCTGGACGAGCGCCGCCTGGCGTTTCTCGGCTTCGACGCCGCCACCGAGGCGCGCTACCTGAGCTACGTGCGTTTCCTGGTCAGCACCGAGGGGCGCTATACTCACTTCGATTCCGGCAGCCACGGTTTCAACGCCCAGACCAAAATGTGGGAAAAATACCAGCGCATGCTGGCGATCTGGCTGGCCTGTCCGCGCCAGTATCACTTGAGCGCCGTTGAGATAGCGCAAATCATCAATGCTTGATTAAGAAGAGGTTTTCTGTGGAGTGTAAGGGTTTTCTGTTCGATCTTGATGGCACCCTGGTGGATTCGCTGCCGGCGGTAGAGCGCGCCTGGACGCACTGGGCCGAACGCCGCGGCGTCAACCCGCAAGCGGTGCTGGACTTCATTCACGGTAAACAGGCCATTACTTCTCTGCGCCACTTTATGCCGGGCGAAAGCGAAGCGGAAATTCAGCGCGAGTTCGAGTTGCTGGAGCAGGCCGAAGCGCAGGATACCGACGGCGTTCGCGCGCTGCCGGGCGCGATTGCGCTGCTGGAGCGCCTGAACGCGCTCGGCATCCCTTGGGCGATCGTCACCTCCGGTTCGGTGCCGGTGGCCAGCGCTCGCCGCCAGGCCGGCGGTTTGCCGCAGCCGGAGGTGTTCATCACCGCCGAGCAGGTTAAACACGGTAAGCCGCAGCCCGACGCCTATCTGCTGGGCGCCGAGCGCCTGGGGCTGGCGCCGCACGAGTGCGTGGTGGTTGAAGACGCGCCGGCCGGCATTCTCTCCGGCCTGGCCGCGGGCTGCCAGGTGATCGCGGTCAACGCGCCGGCGGATACGCCGAAGCTGGAGCAGGTCGACCTGCGGCTGGATTCGCTGGCGCAGATCGCCGTCGATAAAACGGCGCAGGGCGCGATCGTTCGCCGGCTGGCCTGAGCGGCATTATCTTCACCCTAATTGATTAGACCCCGCTTCGACGGGGTTTTTTTATGCTATTTTTTAGGCCCTTGGATATTTGCCGGATGAGGCCGTTTTGAACAGCGAATTACTGTGGGTGCTGAGTTTACTGCTGATTGCCATCGTGCTGTTTACCACCAACAAGCTGCGTATGGACGTGGTGGCGCTGTTGGTGATCATCGCCTTCGTGCTGAGCGGCACGCTCAGCCTGCAGGAGGCGACGGTCGGTTTCAGCGATCCCAACGTGATTTTGATCGCCGCGCTGTTCGTGATCGGCGAAGGGCTGGTGCGCACCGGCGTGGCCTATCAGGTCGGCGACTGGCTGGTGAAAGTGGCCGGCAGCAGCGAAACCAAAATGTTGATGCTGCTGATGGTGACGGTCGCCGGGCTGGGCGCGTTCATGAGCTCGACCGGCGTGGTGGCGATCTTTATCCCGGTGGTGCTCAGCGTGACGGCGAGAATGAAGATTGCGCCGGGGCGGCTGATGATGCCGCTCAGCTTCGCCGGGCTCATCAGCGGCATGATGACGCTGGTGGCCACGCCGCCCAACATGGTGGTCAACAGCGAACTGGTGCGTGAAGGCATCCATGGTTTCGGCTTCTTCAGCGTGACGCCCATCGGTCTGGCGGTGCTGGCGCTGGGCGTCGGTTACATGCTGATCGCTCGGCGTTGGCTGGGCAGCGGTGACACGGGCAAAGCCGGCGATGACTGGCAGCGCCGAACCTTCCGCGATTTGATCCGCGACTACAAGCTGACCGGCCGCGCGCGGCGGCTGGCTGTCCGCAGCGCTTCGCCGCTGATCGGGCGTTCGCTGGATGAACTGCACCTGCGTGCGCGCTATGGCGCCAACGTGGTGGGCATTGAGCGCTGGAAACGCTTCCGGCGGGTGATGGTCAGCGCTTCCGGCAGCACCGAGCTGCGCGAGGGCGACGTCCTCTTGATCGACATGTCGGACAGCCAGGTCGATCTGCGTGAATTCTGCGGCGAGCAGCGGCTGGAGCCGATGGTGCTGCGCGGCGATTACTTCTCGGAACAGTCGCGCAACGTCGGCATGGCCGAAGTGTCGCTGATCCCGGACTCGGCGCTGCTGGGCAAAAGCCTGCGCGAAGCGGCGTTCCGCAGCCGCTACGATCTGAACGTGGTGGGCATCCGCCGCCACGGCGAGACGCTGGGCGGCAAGCTGGTGGACGAGCCGCTGGAGCTGGGCGACATCTTGCTGGTGATCGGCGACTGGAAGGCGATCCGTCAGCTGCAGGCCAAAACCCACGACTTTATCGTGCTCAATCTGCCGGCCGAAGTGGACGAAGTGGCGCCGGCGATCACCCAGGCGCCGCACGCGCTGTTTTGCCTGGCGCTGATGGTGGCGATGATGCTGACCGACGAAATCCCCAACCCGATCGCGGCGCTGATCGCCTGTCTGCTGATGGGCAAGTTCCGCTGTATCGATATGGAGAGCGCCTATAAATCGATCCATTGGCCGAGCATCATTTTGATCGTCGGCATGATGCCGTTCGCGCAGGCGCTGCAAAAGACCGGCGGGGTGGATCTGATCGTCAGCGGGCTGATGGACGTCGCCGGCGGCGCGGGGCCGCGCGTGATGCTGCTGTGCCTGTTCGTCTTGTGCGCCACCATCGGCCTGTTTATTTCCAACACCGCGACGGCGGTGCTGATGGCGCCGATCGCCATCGCCGCCGCGCGCGAAATGGGCGTTTCGCCATACCCGTTCGCGATGATTATCGCCATCGCCGCGTCCGCCGCCTTTATGACGCCGGTTTCTTCACCGGTCAACACGCTGGTGCTGGGGCCGGGCAATTACAAGTTCGGCGATTTCGTGCGTCTCGGCGTGCCGTTCACCCTGCTGGTGATGGCGGTCAGCGTGATTGTGGTGCCGTGGCTCTACGGCTTTTAACGGCGCAGCGAGGCTGCGCCGGCGGGGTTACAGCGAGCTGTCGAGGCTGATTTCGTCCAATGACAGGCTGAAGCTGGGGATGAACACGTCCATGAAGTAGTCCATTTCCGGGCTGCGGCGCTGTTCCAGGGTTTTATCCAGCCGCGCCTTGGCCAGGGTGAATTCGTTGTTGCCGGCAGAGAGTTCCTCCAGGCATTTCAGGTAGGCGCACAGTGCGTCCGCCTGCTTTACCACCTGCTTTTCATCTTCGCTGTAGTAGTGCTCATCGAGAATAGTGCGAAAATCGTTGCGCAGCTCCGCGGGGATCATGTCCAGCAGTTTTTGCTGGGCGATCTTTTCGATCTTCTTGTATTCGTGGGCGATCTGCGGATTGTAGTACTTGATCGGCGTCGGCATGTCGCCGGTGATCACTTCGCTGGCGTCGTGGTACATCGCCAGCAGCGCAACGCGGTCGGCGTTGAGGTTGCCGTTGAATTTGCGGTTTTTGATCACCGCCAACGCGTGGGCGACAAAAGCCACCTGCAGACTGTGTTCGGAAACGTTCTCGGTACGCACGTTGCGCATCAGCGGCCAGCGGTTGATCAGTTTCAGGCGGGACAGATGGGCGAAGAAATGGCTCTGGCTCATGGTGCTCTCTTTAACGGCAAGTGAGGGCCCCATTGTGAAGCAGTGACGGCGAATTTTGCAACCGGGCAGTGAGAGAAGGGCGCAGCAAGGCGCTGCGCCCCAGGCGATTACTGGTGGTAGCCTTCCAGGAAGCGGCCCAGCTTGCCGACCGCCATTTCCAGCTCGTCTACGCGCGGCAGGGTGACGATGCGCACGTGATCCGGATAAGGCCAGTTGAACGCGGTGCCCTGCACCAGCAGCACTTTTTCCTGCAGCAGCAGATCCAGCACCAGTTTCTGGTCGTCGTGGATGTTGAAGCGCTTGGCGTCGATGCGCGGGAACATGTACAGCGCGCCCTGCGGCTTCACGCAAGAGACGCCCGGGATGTCGTTGAGCAGCTCCCAGGTGCGGTTACGCTGTTCGTACAGGCGGCCGCCGGGCTGAATGAACTCGCTGATGCTCTGATAACCGCCCAGCGCGGTCTGAATGGCGTGCTGCATCGGCACGTTGGCGCACAGGCGCATCGAAGCCAGCATCTCCAGCCCTTCGATATAGCCTTTGGCGTGCTTCTTCGGCCCGTTCAGCACCATCCAGCCCTGGCGGAAGCCCGCCACGCGGTAGGTTTTCGACAGGCCGTTGAAGGTGACGGTCAGCAAGTCCGGCGCCAGCGCGGCGATCGAATGGTGCTCGGCTTCGTCATACAGGATCTTGTCGTAGATCTCGTCGGCGAAGATGATCAGGTTGTGTTGACGGGCGATCTCGACGATCTGTTCCAGCAGCGCTTTGCTGTAAACCGCGCCGGTCGGGTTGTTCGGGTTGATGATCACGATGCCGCGGGTGCGCGGGGTGATCTTGCTGATGATGTCGTCCAGATCCGGGAACCAGCCGGCCTGCTCATCGCACAGGTAGTGCACGGCCTTGCCGCCGGACAGCGATACCGCGGCGGTCCACAGCGGGTAGTCCGGCGCCGGCACCAGCATTTCGTCGCCGCTGTTGAGCAGCGCCTGCATGGATTGGACGATCAGTTCCGAGACGCCGTTGCCAATGTAGATATCCTCAACGGTCACGTCACGCATGTTGCGCGCCTGATAGTGCTGCATGATCGCTTTACGCGCCGAGAAGAGGCCCTTGGAGTCGGAATAGCCTTGCGCCGTGGGCAGATTGCGGATCACGTCGACCAGGATTTCGTCAGGGGCGTCGAAACCGAACGGGGCAGGGTTGCCGATGTTCAGTTTCAGGACTTTGTTGCCTTCTTCTTCAAGACGTTTAGCTTCTTTAAGCACCGGGCCGCGAATGTCATAGCAGACGTTGTCCAGTTTGCTGGATTTCTCAATGGGGGACATAAAAAGTTGAGCCTTTTGCTGGGATAGGGGCGCTCCTACCGTGGGACGCCGCAACCCGCCCAATGTACTCCTGGCGTAGTTGCTTTTGAAGGGTTTTACACGCCTTTGGTGCAAATGCATGTCGTAACGGGAGATTTTAGTTATGATAAGCAAAGGTAAAGTTATTTTGTGGTTCATAATTTCATGAACTATAATTTTACTAGGGTTTTGTTCTGTAAAATCCCGCATCGATAAACGCGACGTGCCGGTGATCGCGGCCGGCAGCAGTGAACTGATAAGCCGAAAGTGAGAATGGGCTTCAATAAACTGTAAAGGAACGATAATACCGGAGTTGTCTGATAGCGGGTTGTCGGTTAGCGCACCACACTAAGAAAATGGCATATTTACATTAGCTTTACTTTATATTTTAGCTTAAGCATTGTTTATGTGGTTATAGGATTATTATTTAAAGTAAAAATCTTACTGATTGAATTTATTAAATTCATTGAGTAGTAACATGAAGTCGGTAGCGTTAATTATTTATCTTTTTTGCTCTGTAATGCAGTCTGAACGCCGGTTGATAAGGGTTCTCAGTAGCACGAATGGAGTGGAAATTAGGCAGTATGAATGAGTAAAATCTCAGGTTCGGTGGGGGTTTTCCCTTTCTACCGATATTCAGCCCCCCGCGTTCTATAAGCACCATCGATAGATCGCATTTTAAAAAGCGATAGAGGTAACGAATCATAAGTAATTTTTTTGCCCTCCACTTATGAGTGGGGTACTGTCATAACAGGCTCCGTCCTTTTCAACGGCGTCTGAGAAACACACCAGGGTAGTAGTTCGTAAATTAGAATTTAAAAAAGTGAAGAATACACTATGACAACTGCAAATCGTCCGATACTTAATCTCGACCTCGATCTGCTAAGAACCTTTGTTGCGGTTGCTGATTTGAATACCTTCGCGGCGGCGGCCGTCGCCGTATGCCGTACTCAATCAGCCGTCAGTCAACAAATGCAGCGATTAGAGCAACTGGTCGGCAAAGAACTGTTTGCCCGCCATGGGCGCAACAAACTCCTGACTGAGCATGGTATTCAGCTTCTCGGTTATGCCAGGAAGATCCTGCGCTTTAACGACGAAGCCTGTACCTCGCTGATGTACAACAATATTAAAGGTGTTCTGACCATCGGCGCTTCCGACGACACCGCCGATACCATTCTGCCTTTCCTGCTGAACCGCGTGACCGCCATCTATCCGAAGCTGTCCATTGACGTGCGCGTAAAGCGCAGCACGACGATGGTCGATCTGCTGGAAGAGGGCGAGATCGATCTGGCGGTGACCACGGCCGATCCGGCCGGGCACCCGCACATCGTGCTGCGCACATCGCCGACGCTGTGGTACTGCGCCGCCGATTACCACTATCAGGCCGGCGAACCGATCCCGCTGGTGGTGATGGATGAGCCAAGCCCGTTCCGCGCGCTGGCGATCAAGCAGCTGGACGAAGCCGGTATCCCGTGGCGCATCGCCTACGTCGCCTCCACGCTGTCCGCGGTGCGGGCGGCCTGTAAGGCCGGCCTGGGCGTGACCGCGCGGCCGATCGAGATGATGAGCCCCGACCTGCGGGTGCTGGGGGCGGTGGAAGGTTTGCCGCCGCTGCCGGATACCCAGTATGCGCTGTGCAAAAACGCGCAGTGCAGCAATGAGCTGGCGATGGCGATCTTCAGCGCCATGCAGGGCGGCAATGACGGCTATGGCTTCAACGGCGCAGAGGCCGGTCTCCAGGGCGATCAGGATGACGCCAGCCTGGTGGACGAGGAAGAATAACGCCGCGGCGTGATATCTGATGAAAACCTCTGCTTCGGCGGAGGTTTTTTTTTGCCCTTTTTTTGGGGATTTTTACTGTTATAGGGGTTTAATGACGATTTTGTTATGAGTTGGCTATTTTATTAACTTTTAAGCGTTGCTGAAAAGAGAGTTTGGCCGGGTTTAAGACGTTGAGTGTGTTTTTTGAGCAATAAGATTGAATGGGTTAAAGGCATGGTAATAGAAGGGTTATTTTGTTAGCTTATAGCGGCCGTTTTTGCGGCTTAATTTGAGGAAAATTGTTAAAGGGCCACACTTTTTTTGAGGATTTATGCTGAAAACGTGTCCTGGATCAAAAAAATACCCCTAGGTAGTGAGTGGAAGAACAGGGAATTCCTGAGACAATGGTATAGTAAAACTGAAATGTGCACGTTGGTTTATATCTATCTGTTTCTACACAAAAATTAACTGACACGATTTAGCCAGCCCCTGGCGCATCAAATGTTAATCAAATGATACGTATGTAAACTAGTGTGTAGATACTTTTGTCAAAGTTGACAAAAGGTTATAGAAAGGAGTAAAAAGCCCACAGAAAAACGCTGCCTAACTCGCTGTAAAAGCAGTTTGTTTGTGTGGTTATTTATCCTTCCCTTAAATCGATGTGGCGCACTAACTGCCGGTGACAAGAGCAGCGCGATCGACGCCACTTTTGATGAGTAAGCATAGAGTATGTCAACAACCACTGAAGTTATCGCTCATCACTGGGCGCTCGCCGTATTTCTCGTCGTGGCTATCGGGCTCTGCGGCTTAATGCTGCTGGGTGCGTTCTTCTTGGGCGGGAGAGCCCGGGCGCGCGCCAAACACACCCCGTTTGAATCAGGCATCGACTCGGTCGGTACGGCGCGCATGCGCTTGTCCGCCAAGTTCTACCTGGTGGCCATGTTCTTCGTTATTTTCGACGTTGAAGCCTTATACCTGTACGCCTGGTCGGTCTCGGTTCGCGAGAGCGGTTGGGTAGGCTTTATCGAAGCCGCCATTTTCATTTTGGTGCTATTGGCCGGTCTGGTTTATCTGGTGCGCGTCGGCGCGTTGGATTGGACTCCGGCGCGTTCCCAACGCCGCAGCAAACCGAGCACGATCACTAACACCAACAGTCATCCGCAGTAACAGCGAGGCATTAAGATGGACTATACGCTCACCCGCATAGACCCGAACGGTGAGAACGACCGTTATCCCCTGCAAAAACAGGAGATCGTCGCCGATCCCCTGGAACAACAGGTCCACCGCACGGTTTACATGGGTAAACTCGAACATGCGCTGCATGACATGGTGAACTGGGGGCGTAAAAACTCTATTTGGCCGTATAACTTCGGCCTTTCGTGCTGTTACGTGGAGATGGTGACGTCGTTTACCGCCGTTCACGACGTGGCGCGTTTCGGTGCGGAAGTACTGCGCGCCTCCCCGCGTCAGGCTGACCTGATGGTGGTGGCCGGTACCTGTTTCACCAAGATGGCCCCGGTCATCCAGCGCCTGTACGAGCAGATGCTGGAGCCTAAGTGGGTGATCTCGATGGGCGCCTGCGCCAATTCCGGCGGCATGTACGACATCTATTCCGTGGTGCAGGGCGTGGACAAGTTCCTGCCGGTCGACGTGTACATTCCCGGCTGCCCGCCGCGTCCGGAAGCCTATATGCAAGCGCTGATGCTGCTGCAGGAGTCCATCGGCAAAGAACGTCGCCCGCTGTCGTGGGTTGTCGGCGATCAGGGCGTTTACCGCGCCAATATGCAGTCTGAAAGAGAGCGTAAACACGGCGAGCGCATCGCGGTGACCAACCTCCGGACGCCTGACGAGATTTAAGACGTTCATTTAACGTCCATCTTAGTGCGCTATTGGTTAACACAGCGAAAAGTGAAACTTGCGGCGAATAACCCTTTAGTGTGGTGAAAAAAAATTATGACAGATTTGACGACGCACGACGCCTTGCCTGCCTGGCAGACCCGAGATCACCTTGACGACCCGGTGATCGGCGAACTGCGCAACCGTTTTGGGCCGGAAGCCTTTACTGTTCAGGCCACCCGTACCGGCATGCCCGTGGTATGGGTTAAACCTGACCAGTTGCTGGAAGTAATGACGTTCCTGAGAAAACAGCCGAAGCCGTATGTCATGCTGTTCGATCTGCATGGCGTGGACGAACGTCTTCGCACCCACCGCGATGGCCTGCCCGCTGCGGATTTCTCCGTTTTCTACCATCTGATTTCCATCGAACGCAACCGCGACATCATGCTGAAGGTGGCGCTGTCTGAAAAAGACCTGCACGTGCCGACGGCGACCAAGGTGTTCCCGAACGCCAACTGGTATGAGCGCGAGACCTGGGAAATGTTCGGTATCACCTTCGACGGCCACCCGCACCTGTCGCGCATCATGATGCCGCAGACCTGGGAAGGGCACCCGCTGCGCAAGGACTACCCGGCGCGCGCCACCGAATTCGATCCTTTCGTGCTGACCAAGCAGAAAGAAGATCTGGAGATGGAAGCGCTGACCTTCAAGCCGGAAGACTGGGGCATGAAGCGCGGCACCGAGAACGAAGACTTCATGTTCCTCAACCTCGGCCCGAACCACCCGTCCGCGCACGGTGCGTTCCGCATCATTCTGCAGCTGGACGGCGAAGAGATCGTCGACTGCGTGCCGGATATCGGCTATCACCACCGCGGCGCCGAGAAGATGGGCGAGCGCCAATCCTGGCACAGCTACATTCCGTACACCGACCGTATCGAGTACCTCGGCGGCTGCGTGAACGAAATGCCTTACGTGCTGGCGGTCGAGAAGCTGGCCGGCATCAAGGTGCCGGAGCGCGTCGACACCATCCGCGTGATGCTGTCCGAGCTGTTCCGCATCAACAGCCACCTGCTGTACATCTCCACCTTCATTCAGGACGTCGGCGCGATGACCCCGGTGTTCTTCGCCTTTACCGACCGTCAGAAAATCTACGATCTGGTGGAAGCGATCACCGGTTTCCGTATGCACCCGGCCTGGTTCCGCATCGGCGGCGTCGCGCACGATCTGCCGCGCGGCTGGGATCGCCTGCTGCGTGAATTCCTCGACTGGATGCCGAAGCGTCTGGACTCCTACGTGAAAGCGGCGCTGAAGAACAGCATCCTGAAAGGCCGTTCCATTGGCGTAGCGTCTTACAACGCCAAAGAAGCGCTGGAGTGGGGCGTGACCGGCGCCGGCCTGCGCGCCACTGGCGTCGAGTTTGACGTGCGTAAATGGCGTCCGTACTCCGGCTACGAGAACTTCGACTTCGAAGTGCCGGTCGGCGACGGCACCAGCGACTGCTACACCCGCGTGATGCTGAAGGTGGAAGAGCTGCGCCAGAGCCTGCGCATCCTCGAACAGTGCCTGAACAACATGCCGGAAGGCCCGTTCAAGGCCGATCACCCGCTGACCACGCCGCCGCCGAAAGAGCGCACGCTGCAGCACATTGAAACGCTGATCACCCACTTCCTGCAGGTTTCCTGGGGCCCGGTGATGCCAGCCAACGAATCATTCCAGATGATTGAAGCCACCAAAGGGATCAACAGCTACTACCTGACCAGCGACGGCAGCACCATGAGCTACCGCACCCGGGTACGTACGCCGAGCTTTGCGCACCTGCAGCAGATCCCATCGGTCATCCGTGGCAGCTTGGTTTCCGACCTGATCGTCTATCTGGGTAGTATCGATTTTGTTATGTCAGATGTGGACCGCTAATTATGCACTCTCAAAAAGACAATCACGCAGTCAATGATGCGCTCGAGCCCATCAACGCAGCCGCTCCTCAGAGCGGCGTTGATGCATTTGTACTGAGTGCGGAAGAACGTGATGCGATCGAGCACGAAAAGCATCATTACGAGGATCCGCGCGCCGCTTCCATCGAAGCACTGAAAATTGTGCAGAAGCAGCGCGGCTGGGTTCCGGACGGTGCGATTTACGCCATCGCGGAAGTGCTGGGCATCCCCGCCAGCGACGTAGAAGGCGTGGCCACGTTCTACAGCCAGATTTTCCGTCAGCCGGTAGGACGTCACGTGATCCGTTATTGTGACAGCGTTGTTTGTCACATCACCGGTTACCAGGGCATTCAGGCCGCTATCGAGAAGAAGCTGAACATCAAGCCGGGTCAAACCACTTTTGATGGCCGCTTCACGCTGCTGCCGACCTGCTGTCTGGGCAACTGCGATAAAGGGCCGACCATGATGATTGACGACGACACTCACAGTCAGCTGAAGCCTGAAGATATCGAGACGCTACTGGAGCAGTATCAATGACCAAGCACATTGTACGCACTCCCGAAACGCATCCGCTGACCTGGCGGCTGCGTGATGACAAGCAGCCGCTGTGGCTGGACGAATACCGCAGCAAAAACGGCTATGCCGGCGCGGAAAAGGCCCTCAAAGGCCTGGCCCCGGACGAGATCGTCAACCTGGTGAAAGACTCCGGGCTGAAGGGCCGCGGCGGCGCGGGCTTCTCCACCGGTTTGAAGTGGAGCCTGATGCCGAAGGACGAATCCATGAACATCCGTTACCTGCTGTGTAACGCCGATGAGATGGAGCCGGGCACCTATAAAGACCGCCTGCTGATGGAGCAGCTGCCGCACCTGCTGGTGGAAGGCATGCTGATCTCCGCGTTCGCGCTGAAAGCCTACCGTGGGTACATCTTCCTGCGTGGTGAGTACATCGAAGCGGCGGCGCATCTGCGTCGCGCCATCGCGGAAGCCACCGAAGCCGGCTATCTGGGCAAGAACATTCTCGGCACCGGATTTGATTTCGAGCTGATCGTGCACACCGGCGCCGGCCGTTACATCTGCGGCGAAGAAACCGCGCTGATCAACTCGCTGGAAGGCCGCCGCGCCAACCCGCGCTCCAAGCCGCCATTCCCGGCCAGCGCCGGCGTGTGGGGCAAGCCGACCTGCGTCAACAACGTCGAAACGCTGTGCAACGTGCCGGCCATTTTGGCGAACGGCGTGGAGTGGTACACCGGCATCTCCGGCAGTGAGGACAAAGGCACCAAGCTGATGGGCTTCTCCGGCCGGGTGAAAAATCCGGGCGTTTGGGAGCTGCCGTTCGGCACCACCGCGCGCGAGATCCTGGAAGACTACGCCGGCGGCATGCGCGACGGCCTGCGCTTCAAAGCCTGGCAGCCGGGCGGCGCGGGGACCGACTTCCTGACCGCCGATCACCTCGATCTGCCGATGGAATACGGTGCGATCGGCAAAGCCGGCAGCCGTCTCGGCACCGCGCTGGCGATGGCGGTAGACCACGAGATTGGCATGGTGCCGTTGGTGCGTAACCTGGAAGAGTTCTTCGCCCGCGAGTCCTGCGGCTGGTGTACGCCATGCCGCGACGGCCTGCCGTGGAGCGTGAAGATCCTGCGTGCGTTGGAAAACGGCGAAGGGCAGCCGGGGGATATCGAAACCCTCGAACAGCTGTGCCGTTCCCTCGGCCCGGGCAAAACCTTCTGCGCCCACGCGCCAGGTGCCGTAGAGCCACTGCAAAGCGCGATTAAATATTTCCGTGAAGAGTTCGAGGCGGGCATCGCCGTGCAGCACTTCAGCAACGCCCATGCGATTGGCGGCATTCAGCCGAACAATCTGCTGAAGCAGCGCTGGTAAGCCGACTCGCCCGAACACGGCCAGAATTTTTGATTAACGCCTGCCGCAAGGCAGGCCACTTGGAAGCATGCTGACTATGGCTACGATTCATGTAGACGGCAAAGAGTATGAGGTAGACGGGGCGGACAACCTGCTGCAGGCTTGTCTCTCCCTCGGCCTTGATATTCCTTACTTTTGCTGGCATCCGGCGCTGGGAAGCGTCGGCGCTTGCCGCCAATGTGCGGTAAAGCAATACCAAAACGCGGAAGATACGCGCGGCCGTTTGGTGATGTCCTGTATGACCCCGGCATCCGACGGCACCTTCATCTCCATCGATGACGGTGAAGCGAAGCAGTTCCGTGAAAGCGTGGTCGAGTGGTTGATGACCAACCACCCGCACGATTGCCCGGTCTGTGAAGAAGGCGGTAACTGTCACCTGCAGGATATGACGGTAATGACCGGCCACAGCTTCCGCCGCTACCGCTTCACCAAGCGCACCCACAACAACCAGGAGCTGGGGCCGTTTATCTCGCATGAGATGAACCGCTGCATCGCCTGCTACCGCTGCGTGCGTTACTACAAAGACTATGCGGACGGCACCGACTTCGGCGTGTACGGCGCGCACGACAACGTCTACTTCGGTCGCCCAGAAAGCGGCACGCTGGAAAGCGAGTTCTCCGGCAACCTGGTGGAAGTGTGCCCGACCGGCGTATTTACCGACAAAACGCACTCCGAACGCTACAACCGTAAATGGGACATGCAGTTCGCACCGAGCATTTGCCAGCAGTGCAGCATTGGCTGTAACACCAGCCCGGGCGAACGCTATGGCGAGCTGCGCCGTATCGAAAACCGTTACAACGGCAGCGTGAACCACTACTTCCTGTGCGACCGCGGTCGTTTCGGTTACGGCTACGTCAACCAGAAAGATCGTCCGCGTCAACCGCAGCAGCTGCGCGGCGATGACTGGATCACCCTGAACGCCGAGCAGGCGATGCAGGGCGCGGCGGACATCCTGCGTCAGGCGAAGAAAACCATCGGCATCGGCTCCCCGCGCGCCAGCCTGGAAAGCAACTTCGCACTGCGCGAGCTGGTCGGCGCCGAGAACTACTACACCGGTATCGCTCAGGCGGAGCAATCACGCCTGGCGCTGATGCTGAACGTGCTGAAAAACGGCGGCGTCCATACGCCGGCGCTGCGTGAGATCGAAGATTACGACGCGGTGCTGGTGCTGGGCGAAGACCTGACGCAAACCGGCGCGCGCATCGCGCTGTCCGTGCGCCAGGCCGTCAAGGGCAAAGCCCGCGCGATGGCGGCGGCGCAACGCGTGGCCGACTGGCAGATCGCGGCGGTGCAGAACATCGGCCAGCACGCCAAGTACCCGCTGTTCACCACCAACGTCGACAACACCCGCCTGGACGACATCGCCGCCTGGAACTACCGCGCGCCGGTAGACGAGCAGGCGCGCTTCGGCTTCGCCATCGCTCACGCGCTGGACAGCGCGGCGCCGGCGGTGAACGATCTGGCTGAAGGCCTGAATAAGAAAGTCGATATCATCGTGCAGGCGCTGACCGGCGCACGCAAACCGCTGATTATTACCGGCAGCAACGCCGGCAACGAAGCCATCATCGAAGCGGCGGCCAACATTGCCAAAGCGTTGAAGGGCCGCGGTTCCGATGTCGGCATCACCTTCGTGGCGGGCGCAGCCAACAGCATGGGCCTGGCGATGATCGGCGGCGGTTCGCTCGATCAGGCGCTGGAACAGCTGGCGAGCGGCGCAGCCGATACCGCCATCGTGATGGAAAACGATCTCTATCGTCATGCGCCGGCGGCGCAGGTGGACGCGGCGCTGGCCAAGGTCAACAACCTGATCGTCGCCGACCACCAGCGCACCGCGATCATGGACAAAGCCAACCTGATCCTCTCCTCGGCCAGCTTCGCCGAGAGCGACGGTACGCTGATCAACCAGGAAGGCCGCGCGCAGCGCTTCTTCCAGGTATACGATCCGGCTTACTACGACGACGCCAAGAAAAATCAGTTCACCGTGATGCTGGAAAGCTGGCGCTGGATGCACTCGCTGCACTCCACCTACACCAGCCGCCACGTGGACTGGACCCAGCTCGATGACGTGATCGCCGCTTGCGTCGCCGCGTTGCCGCAGCTGCAGGGCATCGTCGACGCCGCGCCGGACGCGACTTTCCGCATTCGCGGTCAGAAGCTGGCGCGTTCGCCGCACCGCTCCAGCGGCCGTACCGCCATGCGCGCTAACATCAGCGTGCACGAGCCGCGTCAGCCGCAGGATAAAGACACCATGTTCGCCTTCTCGATGGAAGGGAACAACAGCCCGCTGGCCGATCGTCAGCAGATCCCGTTCGCCTGGGCGCCAGGCTGGAACTCACCGCAGGCATGGAACAAGTTCCAGGCCGAAGTGGGCGGCAAACTGCGCCACGGCGATCCGGGCGTGCGCCTGATCGAAGCGGGGGAGGGCAGCCTCGGTTACTTCGACCGCGTGCCTGCCGCGTTCAATCCGAACGACGGCTGGCGTGTCGCGCCGTACTACCACCTGTTCGGCAGCGACGAAATGTCGCAGCGCTCTCACGTGATCCAGCAGCGCATGCCGGAAGCCTACGTGATGGTCAACCCGGCCGACGCGGCGACGCTTGGCGTCAACGCGGGCAGCCTGGTGGAGTTCAGCTGTGCGGGCCAGACCCTGCGTCTGCCGGTGCGTCTGAGTGAAACCCTGACCCAGGGCCAGGTTGGTTTGCCGCTCGGCTTGCCAGGGATCCCGCCGATCTTGGTGGGTGCTAAGGTAGACAATCTGCGGGAGGCGGCACGATGAGCTGGTTTACCCCTGAGGTGATCGACATTCTGATCGCCATTCTTAAAGCGGTCGTGATCCTGTTGGTGGTCGTGGCGTGCGGGGCATTCATGAGCTTTGGCGAACGCCGCCTGCTCGGCCTGTTCCAGAACCGCTACGGACCGAACCGCGTAGGCTGGGGCGGCTCGCTGCAGCTGGTCGCCGACATGATCAAAATGTTCTTCAAGGAAGACTGGGTACCGAGATTCTCCGACCGGGTGATCTTCACCCTGGCGCCGATGATCGCCTTTACTTCCCTGTTGCTGGCATTTGCCATCGTGCCGGTCAGCCCGACCTGGGCGGTGTCCGATCTTAACATCGGTATTCTGTTCTTCCTGATGATGGCCGGCCTGGCGGTGTACGCCGTGCTGTTCGCCGGATGGTCGAGCAACAACAAATACTCGCTGTTGGGCGCGATGCGCGCCTCCGCGCAAACCCTGAGCTACGAAGTGTTCATCGGTCTGTCGCTGATGGGCGTGGTGATGCAGGCGGATTCGTTCAACATGCAGGCTATCGTTGAATCCCAGGCGCACGTCTGGAACGTCATTCCGCAGTTCTTCGGCTTCGTGACCTTCGCGATCGCCGGCGTGGCGGTGTGTCACCGTCACCCGTTTGACCAGCCGGAAGCCGAGCAGGAACTGGCCGACGGTTACCACATCGAATATTCCGGCATGAAGTTCGGTCTGTTCTTCGTGGGGGAATACATCGGTATCGTCACCGTGTCCGCCCTGATTGTGACGTTGTTCTTCGGCGGCTGGCAGGGTCCGTTCCTGCCGCCATTCATCTGGTTCGCGTTGAAAACGGCCTTCTTCATGATGATGTTCATCCTGATCCGTGCCGCGCTGCCGCGTCCGCGTTATGACCAGGTGATGTCCTTCGGCTGGAAAGTGTGCCTGCCGCTGACGCTGCTGAACCTGCTGGCAACCGCCGCGGTCATTTTGTACAACGCTCAATAAGGGGTGAATAAACCATGACATTGAAAGAGTTAGTGGTTGGTTTCGGCACCCAGGTGCGCAGCATTTGGATGATTGGCATGCATGCCTTCGCCAAGCGCGAAACCCAGATGTATCCGGAAGAACCGGTTTACCTGCCGCCGCGCTACCGCGGCCGCATCGTGCTGACGCGCGATCCGGACGGCGAAGAGCGCTGCGTCGCCTGTAACCTGTGTGCGGTGGCCTGCCCGGTCGGCTGTATCTCGCTGCAAAAAGCGGAGCAGAAAGACGGCCGTTGGTATCCGGAGTTCTTCCGCATCAACTTCTCGCGCTGCATTTTCTGTGGCCTGTGCGAAGAGGCTTGCCCGACTACCGCTATCCAGCTGACGCCGGATTTCGAACTGGGTGAGTACAAGCGTCAGGATCTGGTGTACGAAAAAGAAGATCTGTTGATCTCGGGGCCGGGTAAATATCCGGAATATAACTTCTACCGGATGGCCGGTATGGCGATTGACGGCAAAGCCAAAGGCGAAGCCGAAAACGAAGCCAAACCGATCGACGTCAAAGGTCTGTTGCCCTAAGGAGCCAGCAAGCATGGAAATTGCATTTTACCTGGCAGGTTTGATTGCGGTGGCCGCGACGATTCGCGTGATCACCCATACCAACCCTGTGCATGCGCTGCTGTATCTGATCGTCTCGTTATTGGCGATCTCGGCAGTCTTCTTCTCGCTCGGCGCCTACTTTGCCGCCGCGTTGGAAATCATCGTCTATGCGGGCGCCATCATGGTGCTGTTCGTGTTCGTGGTGATGATGCTGAACCTCGGCAACGTGCAGCAGCAAGAGCGCGACTGGATGAAGCCGACGGTGTGGATCGGGCCTGGCCTGCTGTCGCTGGCGCTGCTGGTGGTATTGATCGTCGCGATCCGCAGCGTATCCGACCAGGGTATCAGCGGCGAGATGGTCGACGCGAAGGCGGTGGGCATCAGCCTGTTCGGGCCTTACGTATTGGCGGTTGAGCTGGCTTCAATGCTGCTGTTGGCGGGTCTGGTTGTCGCCTTCCATATCGGCCGCGAGCACAAGCCTGGCGAGGTGCTGAGCAACGCGCCGGCGAGTGGCGAAATGGCGAGAAGAAAATCGGAGGAGCAAGCATGATCCCTCTTCAACACGGCCTGATCCTGGCGGCTATCCTGTTTGTGCTCGGGCTGACCGGGCTGCTGGTGCGCCGCAACCTGCTGTTTATGCTGATCAGCCTGGAAGTGATGATCAACGCTGCGGCGTTGGCGTTTATCGTGGCGGGAAGCTACTGGGGCCAGGCGGACGGGCAGGTGATGTACATCCTGGCGATCAGCCTGGCGGCAGCCGAGGCCAGTATCGGCCTGGCGCTGCTACTGCAGCTCTACCGTCGTCGTCATACCCTGAATATTGATACTGTCAGTGAGATGCGCGGATGAACCTATTATATTTAACAATTCTGCTACCGCTGATCGGGTTCCTGCTGTTGGCATTTTCCCGCGGTCGTTGGTCTGAGAACACGGCGGCCACCGTCGGCGTGGGCTCTATCGGCCTGGCTGCGCTGGTCACGGTGTATGTGGCGATGGATTTCTTCGCCCAGAAAGCCGCCGGCGTGCAGCTGTTCGAGCAAAGCCTGTGGACCTGGATGGCCGTCGGCAACTTCAATATCGGCGTGACCCTGGTGCTGGACGGCCTGTCGCTGACCATGCTGTCGGTGGTCACCGGCGTCGGCTTCTTCATCCACATGTTCGCCTCCTGGTACATGCGCGGTGAAGAGGGCTATTCGCGCTTCTTCGCTTACACCAACCTGTTTATCGCCAGCATGGTGGTCCTGGTGCTGGCGGACAACCTGCTGCTGATGTATCTGGGTTGGGAAGGCGTGGGCCTGTGCAGCTACCTGTTGATCGGCTTCTACTACAAAGATCCGGCCAACGGCGCGGCGGCGATGAAAGCCTTCATCGTGACCCGCGTGGGCGACGTGTTCCTGGCGTTCGCGCTGTTCATCCTCTACAACGAGCTGGGCACGCTGAACATCCGCGAGCTGATGATCCTGGCACCGCAGAAACTGGCGGTGGGCGATACGGCCATCACCTGGGCGACCCTGATGCTGCTGGGCGGCGCGGTCGGTAAATCGGCGCAGTTGCCGTTGCAAACCTGGTTGGCGGACGCGATGGCGGGCCCAACCCCGGTTTCCGCACTGATCCACGCGGCGACCATGGTGACCGCGGGCGTCTATCTGATCGCTCGTACGCACGGCCTGTTCCTGATGGCGCCGGAAGTGCTGCACCTGGTGGGCATCGTCGGTGCGGTCACTCTGCTGCTGGCCGGCTTCGCCGCGTTGGTGCAGACCGACATCAAGCGCGTGCTCGCTTACTCCACCATGAGCCAGATCGGTTACATGTTCCTGGCGCTGGGCGTGCAGGCATGGGACGCGGCGATCTTCCACCTGATGACCCACGCGTTCTTCAAGGCGCTGCTGTTCCTGTCGTCCGGTTCGGTGATCCTGGCTTGCCACCACGAGCAAAACATCTTCAAGATGGGCGGCCTGCGCAAGAGCATCCCGCTGGTGTACGTCTGCTTCCTGGTGGGTGGCGCGGCGCTGTCTGCGTTGCCGCTGGTCACGGCCGGCTTCTTCAGTAAGGACGAGATCCTGGCGGGCGCGATGGCCAACGGCCACATCAACCTGATGGTGGCCGGCCTGGTCGGCGCATTCATGACCTCGCTGTACACCTTCCGTATGATTTTCATCGTGTTCCACGGCGAAGAGAAAATCAAAGCGCATGCCGGTAAAGGCATCACTCACCACCTGCCGCTGCTGGTTCTGCTGGTGCTGTCCACCTTCGTTGGTGCGATGATCGTGCCGCCGTTGCAGGGCGTGCTGCCGGAGACGACCGAGCTGGCGCACGGCAGTGTGCTGACGCTGGAAATCACCTCCGGCGTGGTGGCTATCGTCGGCATTCTGCTGGCGGCCGCGCTGTGGCTGGGCAAACGCAGCCTGGTCAACAGCATCGCCAACAGCGCGCCGGGGCGTTTCTTCTCGACCTGGTGGTTCCATGCCTGGGGCTTCGACTGGCTGTATGACAAAGTGTTCGTCAAGCCGTACCTGGGCATTGCGAAGCTGCTGCAGCGCGATCCGCTGAACTCGCTGATGAACCTGCCGGCCGTCTTCTCCCGCTGGGGGAACCGCGGTCTGACGGTGAGCGAGAATGGTCAGGTGCGTTGGTATATAGCGTCTATGGGTGTGGGTGCAGTGGTCGTATTGGCTCTGTTGATTTTGGTTTAATTGAATAATTTAAACAGACGCATTTTTCGGGCGTAGCGCCGGGCAGGCGCTACGTACAAAGTTTGAAATTATTCGTATAAGGGACACAAAACGCCATGCTATTACCTTGGCTAATTCTTATCCCCTTTATCGGCGGTCTGCTGTGCTGGCAGCTTGAGCGCTTCGGTACTAAGGTGCCGCGCTGGATAGCGCTGATCGCAATGGGGCTGACGTTGGCGCTCTCTCTGCAGCTGTGGCTGCAGGGCGGCTATACCTTGACCACGCCGAAAGGCATTCCGCAGTGGCAGAGCGAATTCCTGCTGCCGTGGATCCCGCGCTTCGGTATCTCCATCCACCTGGCGCTGGACGGCCTGTCGCTGCTGATGGTGGTGTTGACCGGTCTGCTGGGCGTGCTGGCGATCCTCTGTTCCTGGCGTGAAATCCAGAAGTATCAGGGCTTCTTCCACCTCAACCTGCTGTGGATCCTGGGCGGCGTTATCGGCGTGTTCCTCGCCATCGACATGTTCCTGTTCTTCTTCTTCTGGGAAATGATGTTGGTGCCGATGTACTTCCTGATCGCGTTGTGGGGCCACAAGGCGTCGGACGGTAAAACCCGCATCACCGCGGCGACCAAGTTCTTCATCTACACCCAGGCCAGCGGTCTGGTGATGCTGATTGCGATCCTGGGCCTGGTGTTCGTGCACTACAACGCCACCGGCGTGTGGACCTTCGATTACGAAGACCTGCTGCAAACGCCGATGTCCCACAACGTGCAATATCTGTTGATGCTGGGCTTCTTCATCGCCTTCGCGGTGAAAATGCCGGTGGTGCCGCTGCACGGCTGGTTGCCGGACGCGCACAGCCAGGCGCCGACCGCAGGTTCCGTCGACCTGGCGGGCATCTTGCTGAAAACCGCGGCCTACGGCCTGCTGCGTTTCAGCCTGCCGCTGTTCCCTGAGGCTTCGCACGAGTTTGCGCCAATCGCCATGTGGCTGGGCGTGATCGGCATCTTCTACGGCGCCTGGATGGCGTTCGCGCAGACCGACATCAAGCGTCTGATCGCCTACACCTCGGTCTCGCACATGGGCTTCGTGCTGATCGCCATCTACACCGGCAGCCAGTTGGCTTATCAGGGCGCGGTGATCCAGATGATCGCGCACGGCCTGTCCGCCGCCGGTATGTTTATCATCTGCGGCCAGCTGTATGAGCGCCTGCATACCCGCGACATGCGTCAGATGGGCGGCCTGTGGGGGCGTATCAAGTTCATCCCTGCGCTGTCGCTGTTCTTCGCTGTGGCTACGCTGGGGATGCCGGGTACCGGTAACTTCGTCGGCGAATTCATGATTCTGTTCGGCAGCTACCAGGTGGTGCCGGTGATCACCGTGATTTCTACCTTCGGTCTGGTGTTCGCTTCGGTTTACTCGCTGATCATGATGCAGCGCGCTTACTACGGTGCGCCTAAATCCGACCAGCCGCTGCAGGGCATGACCGCGCGCGAACTGTTCATCATTCTGCTGCTGGTGGTGTTGCTGGTTCTGCTGGGGGTTTACCCGCAGCCGATTCTGGATACTTCCAACGCGGCGATGAGCAACGTGCAACACTGGTTTGGTTCGTCAGTTTCAGCAATTTCAACAACAAGGCCGTAATTCGCCATGACAATAACTCCTCAACAACTGATCGCACTGCTGCCGCTGTTGATCGTCGGATTGACGGTGGTGGTTGTGATGCTAGGCATTGCGTGGCGACGCGACCACTTTATCAACGCCACCCTGACCGTGATCGGTCTCAACCTGGCGCTGCTTTCGCTGTACTTTGTCGGCCAGGCAGGCCCAATGGACGTCACCCCGCTGCTGCGGGTTGACGGTTACTCGATGTTCTACACCGGGCTGGTGCTGCTGGCGAGCTTGGCGACCTGCACCTTCGCCTATCCGTGGCTGGTCGGCTATCCGGATAACCGCGAAGAGTTCTACCTGCTGGTGCTGATCGCCGCCATGGGCGGCATCCTGCTGGCGAGCGCCAACCATCTGGCTTCGCTGTTCATCGGTATCGAGCTGATCTCGCTGCCGCTGTTCGGCCTGGTGGGCTACGCCTACCGCCAGAAGCGCCCGCTGGAAGCCGCCATCAAGTACATGCTGCTGTCCGCCGCCGCGTCGTCGTTCCTGCTGTTCGGCATGGCGCTGCTGTATGCCGAATCCGGCGATCTGTCGCTGGCCGGCCTCGGCAAGAGCCTGCAGGAAAACATGATGCACCAACCGCTGATCCTGGCCGGTATGGGCATGATGATCGTCGGTCTGGGCTTCAAGCTGTCGCTGGTGCCGTTCCAACTGTGGACGCCGGACGTGTATCAGGGCGCGCCTGCGCCGGTCTCGACCTTCCTGGCGACCGCCAGCAAGATCGCGATCTTCGCGGTCGTGATGCGTCTGTTCCTGTATGCCCCGGCCGCCGACAACGAAGCGCTGCGCATGGTGCTGTCGATCATCGCGTTCTGCTCCATCTTGTTCGGTAACCTGATGGCCATCAGCCAGACCAACATCAAGCGTCTGCTGGGCTACTCGTCGATCGCTCACCTGGGCTACCTGCTGGTGGCGCTGATTGCGGTGCAAACCCATCAGCTGTCGCTGGAAACCGCCGGCGTTTACCTGGCCGGTTACCTGTTCAGCAGCCTGGGCGCCTTCGGCGTGGTCAGCCTGATGTCCAGCCCGTACCGCGGCCCGGATGCGGATTCGCTGTTCTCTTACCGTGGTCTGTTCTGGCATAAGCCAATCTTGTCCGCGGTGATGACGGTGATGATGCTGTCGCTGGCCGGTATCCCGATGACGCTGGGCTTTATCGGTAAGTTCTTCGTGATCGCGATGGGCGTCAGCGCACACCTGTGGTGGCTGACCGGCGCAGTCGTGGTAGGCAGCGCCATCGGCCTGTACTACTACCTGCGCGTGACCGTCAGCCTGTTCCTCAGCGCGCCGGAATCGCTGCAGCGCGATACCCCGAACAACTGGGCGTTGACCGCCGGTGGCGTCGTGGTGCTGATCTCCGCCGCGCTGGTGCTGCTGCTGGGCGTCTATCCGCAGCCGCTGATTTCGCTGGTGCAGATGGCGCAGCCGACGTTCTGATAACCCTTCAAACGATAAAAAGGTCGCTTCGGCGGCCTTTTTTTATGGGGAAACGGCACTCAGCCGTAATGGGCGCTAAACGAGGTTTCCAGCGCCTGCACTACCGCGCGCACGCGGGCGGCGCGTTGCAAATCGGGATGCAACACCAGCCAGATATCCACCCAGTCTTTGTTCTCCGGCAACAGGCGCACCAGCTCCGGATCTTTGTCCGCCAAAAACGCGGAGAGCAGGCCGATGCCCAGCCCGCTGCGGGTGGCGGAACGCAGCAGTAGCTGCGAATTGCATTGCAGCACCACGTTGGGCTCGTGCAGGGCCTCGCCGCAGAAATTGTTCCAGTGGCGCGGCACCAGATCGCGCGGGAACATCAGCAGATCGTGGCCGCGCAGCTGCTCGCCCCTGAGCGGCATGCCGCGCCGTGCCAGATAGTGTGGGCTGGCGTACAGACCCATTTCGATGGTGGCTAAGCGTTTGATGATCAGCTCATCGTCATCGGGGCGGGCGCCACGGATCGCCAGATCCGCGCCGTGGTAAGAAATATCGGCGATGTTGACCGCCGTCAACAGCGTGACGGTGATGGCGGGGTAGCGTTCCCGCAGATCTTGCAGCGCCGGCATCACGAAGGCTTCGGCCAGGGTATCGGTGGTGGCGATGCGCACGTTGCCACACAGGCTTTCGTCACCGCTGGCGGCTTTGCGGTTGATCGCCTGCACCGCATTTTCCATCTTCATCACGTCCGCCAGCATTTGCTCCCCCAGCGGGCTGAGGGCGAAGGATTTCGGCGTGCGGATAAACAGCTTGGAGCCGAGCGCATCCTCGAAAGCGGACAGCCGTCGACCGACGGTCGCCTGATCGACATGCAGCTGGCTGGCGGCTTTGCGTAGCGTGCCGCAGCGCGCGACGGCCAAAAAGAAGCGCGCGTCGTCCCAATTTATCATGCCATTTCCTCTCTGCAGATTTGTCGGCGCGGTAGGAAACAGGCCGGGCCGGACGAATGATAACGGTTTCTATCATAAAGTGTTGTTCCGCCCGGGGGGAGAGAAAGACGGCTAGCGGCCTGCACATCGGCGGTTATTTCTCCGGTGATGCAAGAATGCATCAGGGTGATTCATTCTTGACGATACTTCGCCCGTCGCCGTAACGCTATGATAAGCGCCGTTCCCGGCCCGCCGGGTGAGAAAGATGTCGATGGCAGGCCGCCGTCTGCCGACTTTGGGAGTTGAAACATGTCAGAAAATACCGCCAGCCAGATCGCGGCGCCGCAAAATGCTCAGGCGTCGCGCAGGACCATTTTATTGTTCCTGGCGCTGGCTTTGATGTCGGCATTGCTGAACAGCAGTGCGCCGACGCCGCTTTATCCGCTGTATCAGCAGCAGTTTGCGCTGAGTTCCGTCAGCCTGACCGTCGTTTACGGTGCCTACGCCGCCGGCGTACTGATCTCTTTGTTCGGCGTCGGCAATCTGGCCGGCAAAGTGAAGGATTTACGCAGCGTGATCGTGCCGGCATTGCTGGTGGTGTTGAGCGGTGCGCTGCTGTTTGCGCTGGCGGATACCTTTGTCATGATGCTCATGGCGCGACTGCTGGCCGGGGTGGGCACCGGGGCATTGACCGGGGCGGCAAACATCGCCCTGGTGCGTTTTGGGCCACAGGACGGCGGTAAAAACGCCGCGCTGATCGCCACGTTGTCCTTTACCACAGGGTTGGCGCTGGGCCCGATCTTCAGCGGCATCGCTTTGCAGACCGGTTTTCATCCCACGATGCTGCCGTTCATTTTCATCATGATCATTGCCGCCGTGGCGGCGTTGGGCGTGATGTTCTCGTGGCCGCGTGGCGTGGTTACGGCACCGACCCGCGCTGCGCCGACGGCGACAGAAAAAAGCACGCTGCTCGATGGCCTGCGTATCACCGGCGGTAAATTCTTTGTCTGTGCCGGGGCGCTGTTTATCTGTTGGGCTCTGGCCGCCAGCATTTTGGCTATTGGCCCCAGCGTGGCGGAAACGCTGTTAGGCATGCACCAGCGGGGCGTCTTTGGCTATGCGATTGCGGTGTATCTGTTGATCGCCGGTATTAGCCAGATCCTGAGCCGCCGCCTTAACGCCCGTCATTCGCTGTTGTTCGGTTGCCTGGCGCAGGTGCTGGCGGCGGTGGTATTCGCTGCGGCGATCCAATGGCATTCACTGTGGCTGGCGGCTGCGGGCCTGGTGGTGGCCGGCTATGCTTACGGCGCCATTTTCGTCGGCAGCGCGACCCTGGTAAACCTGATTTCGCCGCCGGCCAGCCATGCGCGTTTGCTTTCACTGTTTTACGTTATCGCTTATATCGCCAACTGGGTGCCGATCTTGCTGGGGATCGTGGTCGACCGTGTCGATCTGCAGCAGGCAACCCATCTGCTGTTCCTGAGCAGCACCACGGTATGCCTGTTGTTGGCATGGATGACGGTACGTGTAGGGTTCCCACGTTAATAATTTTGTGATTTAAGTCTCTTTTATTTAATTAATCATTCTTTAATTGCATTTATATTGTGATTTTAATCACATGAAATGACCGGCTTTCGGGTAAACTGCGCGCTTTCTTTTTGTCGCGGGTCACTTTATGAACGTTCTTTTCGCCATTGCCGTTACTACCGGGATCCTCTCCGGCGTTTGGGGCTGGGTTGCCGTCAGCCTGGGGCTGATCGGTTGGGCCGGTTTTCTCGGCTGCACGGCGTATTTCGCCTGCCCGCAGGGCGGGCTGAAAGGGCTGTTGATCGGCGCGTTGACCTGCTGCAGCGGCGTCTTCTGGGCAATGGCGATCATCCACGGCAGCGAACTGGCGCCGCAGTGGGAGCTACTGGGGTATCTGCTGACCGGCGTCGTTGCGTTCCTGATGTGCATTCAGGCCAAACAGCAGTGGCTGGGGTTTGTGCCCGGCACCTTTATCGGCGCCTGTGCGACCTTCGCCGGCGGCGGAGATTGGCCGCTGGTGACGCTTTCTCTGCTGGTGGGCTTGCTGTTTGGCTATGCGATGAAAAACAGCGGTCTGTGGTGGGCGGCGCGCAGCGAAAAAGCCCGTGCCGCACAGCCGGTCAGCCCGAATGCCGGCTCAAACGGTGCCGCCGAGTGAGAGGCGGTAGTGCAGATCGTGGCGCTCGGCGCAGGGTTCGCCCGCGATCCGCAGCAGCAGCATTTCAGCGGCGGTTTTCCCCATGTCAAAGCGCGGCGTGATCACGCTGGCGATGCCCGGCGTGGTCGCCTGGCCAATATCCAGGCCGTGAAAACCCGATAGCGCAATCTCCTGCGGCACGCGCACGCCGAGACGCAGGCAGGCCTGCAACACGCCCACCGCCAGATCGTCGTTGGTGCACAGGATACCGTCCAACTGCGGGTAGCGTTCGCGCGCCATCGCCAGCATGTCGGCGCCGATCGAAACCGAAGAGACCCGATGCGGCGTGATCTGGCGCGGTGTTTGCCCCTGAGCCGCCATGGCGCGGCAGTACCCCCGATAGCGTTTATTGTCGCGGGCGTCCGACATGGCGCCAAAGTAAACGATATGCCGTTTGCCGCTGGCGAGCAGCGCTTCGGTCATGTCATACCCCGCCTGTTCATTATCAAACCCCACCGCAATCCGCCCCGGCGGCGCGTCGAGATCCATCACCTGCGCGAGGGGGATTTTGGCGGCGCCGAGGTAGGTCTCTGCGCGCAAGGTATGCGCAGAGTCGGTGAGGATCAGCCCGGCGATCGGGTAGCTCAACAGCTGTGCGATCTGCTCTTCTTCCCGCTGCGGGCTGTAATCGTAGTTCACCACCAGCGTTTGGTAACCCCGCGCTTGGGTAACGGATTCGATGCCGGCCAGCAGATCGGCGAAGATCTGGTTGTTGAAGGAGGGGATCAGCACGCCGATGCGCGGTTTTCTGCCGGCCTGTGCGGCATCGGCATCTGTGACGTTCAGCTCCCGCATGACCTGCGCAATGCGTTCGGCGGTGTCGGCCGCCACTTTTTCCGGCGTGCGCAGGAAGCGGCTGACGGTCATTTTGGTCACGCCGGCCAATTGTGCGATGTCCTGTAGCGTAACGCGAGGGTGTTTCATTCGGTGGCCTTCACGGGCGGCGCGGCAAGGGTGGATAGCGGTATGTTAACAAATCGATTTGGCGATAACAATGAATGCGCTCCTATTGAAAATAGCTATTTTTCAATTGGATAACTGCTTTTTGCCCGCTTGCTGCCTGCGTGAGATCACGTTAAGGGTAACAGGGTTTCGTAACATGATTTTCAGTGATTCCCATCACGTTTTTACCGGTAACAATCGGCTGAGATAGAGGCCTGTCCGATTGGAGGCCTGATGGCCGGGAATCACCATGAACAACCTGTTTTCACTGGATAACAAAATTGTCTTGATCACCGGCGCCTCGCGCGGCATCGGTTTTCTGCTGGCGCGCGGCCTGGCGCAGCAAGGCGCGCATATTCTGGTCAACGCCACCACCGACGAACATGCCCGACACGCCGCCGATCGCCTGCGCGAAGAGGGCTTGCGCGCCGATGCGGCGGCGTTCGACGTCACCGATTCCCAGGCGGTGCATGCCGCCATCGATCGTATCGAAGCGGATATTGGCGCGATAGACGTCTTGATCAACAACGCCGGCATCCAGCGCCGCCACCCGTTCACCGAGTTTCCGGAGCAAGACTGGGACGACATCATCGCCGTCAACCAGAAGGCGGTTTTCATCGTGTCGCAAACCGTGGCGCGTTATATGGTGCCGCGCCGGCGCGGCAAGATAGTCAACATCGGCTCGATGCAAAGCGAGCTGGGGCGGGACACCATCACCCCTTATGCGGCCTCCAAGGGCGCGGTGAAAATGCTGACGCGCGGCATGTGCGTGGAGCTGGCGCGCTACAACATTCAGGTCAACGGCATCGCCCCCGGTTACTTCAAAACCGAGATGACGCAGGCGCTGGCCGACGATCCGGCCTTCACCGCCTGGCTGACCCAACGCACGCCCGCCGCACGCTGGGGCGATCCGCAGGAGTTGATCGGCGCGGCGGTGTTCCTGGCCGCCGACGCCTCCGCCTTCGTCAACGGGCAACTGCTGTTTGTCGATGGCGGCATGTCGGCGGCGGTGTAACCTTTTTTCGTGGAGTGTTGAGATGAAAATTCAAACCCAGTCCTGCGTGGTCAATGGCAAACGCGACGTGGCGGTGATTGCGCAAGAAGTGGATTACCGGGGGCAGGGAACGCTGGTGAAAATCAGCCGCGGCGGCATCTGCGGCTCGGATCTGCATTACTTTCAGGAAGGCAGGGTCGGCAATTTTCAGGTGCGCCAGCCGATGGTGCTGGGCCATGAGGTGATCGGCGAGGTGGTCGCCAGCGATTCGCCGCAGCTGCCGGTCGGGCAGAAGGTGGCGCTCAATCCCAGCAAACCCTGTGGGCAGTGCAAATACTGTCTGGCGCAGCAAAGCAATCAATGCGTCGAGATGCGCTTTTTCGGTAGCGCGATGTATTTTCCGCACGTCGACGGGGCCTTTACCCAATACAAAGTGGTGGATAGCGCGCAGTGCATTCCTTACGGCGCCGATCGCGACGACAGGGTGATGGTGTTCGCTGAACCGCTGGCGGTGGCGATCCACGCGGCGAAGCAGCCCGGCGACGTGACGGGGAAAAAGATCTTCGTGTCCGGCGTCGGCCCGATCGGCTGCCTGCTGGTGGCGGCGCTGAAAGCGCTGGGCGCCGCCGAAATTGTCTGTGCCGATCTCAGCCCGCGCTGCCTGGCGATCGCCAGGCAAATGGGGGCCGATCGGTGCCTGCATGCCGCGGACGACGATGTTAGCGGTTATCAGCAGGACAAAGGATATTTCGACGTCGCCTTCGAAGTGGCGGGGCATCCGCAGTCGCTGCAGCGCTGCCTGGAGATCACCCGCGCCAAAGGCACCGTGGTGCAGGTGGGCATGGGCGCCAGCTTCCCCGATTTTCCGCTGATGTTGTTGATCGCCAAGGAGTTGAACCTGCTCGGATCCTTCCGCTTCGTGGCGGAGTTTGCGCTGGCGGTGGCGTGGCTGGCCGACGACGTGGTCGATCCGCTGCCGTTGCTGTCGGCGGAGTTCGCCAGCGGGCAGCTGGCGCAGGCGCTGGAGTTTGCCGGCGATAAGCGCCAGGCCGCCAAGGTGCAATTGGTGTTTTAGGGTAAAAGTCCGATGGCCGCAGGCGGCGATCCTTGTCTATAGTGTAGGAACGCTTAATTTTTCAACCACGGAGATCTCACTATGGCAAGACATACGGATGCTGAGCAAACTACGCTGGATGACGATCTGAGAATGCTGACCGAGACGCTGGAAGAAGTGCTGCAATATACCGGCGATCGCGCGGATCAGGCCTACATCGACATCAAGTCGCACGCCGAGCAGGCGCTGAGTGAGGTTAAGGCGCGCTGGGCGAACACCGGCGAATCCTACTATGCGCGCGCCAAAGAAGCGGTGCACCGCACCGACGACTACGTGCGGGATAAACCCTGGCACAGCGTAGGCATCGGCGCCACCGTCGGGCTGGTGCTGGGGCTGCTGCTGGCCAGAAAATAACGACGTCGGGCGGCGGCCTGCGCCGCCGCCCGACAGCTACGTATCTTCTTTCCCCAAAATCACTTCCACCTGATGGATCCTGCCGTTGTCCCGCAGCGCGATCGTCGGCTCCGACTGAGGGATTCCGTCAACGATGATCTGCGTTTCGCCTTCTCCCTGGCGCACGACCAGCTGATATTCGCTGGCGCCTTCGCGGTAGTTGATCGTGAATTGCGGCCAGTCGGCCGGCAGACGCGTATCGATCGTCAGCCGATCGCCGCGGCGTTTCAGGCCCAGCAGCGACTCGAGAATCAAGCGATACATCCAGCCTGCCGAGCCGGTATACCAACTCCAGCCACCCCGGCCGATATGCGGCTCAACTGCGTAGACATCAGCGGTCGCCACGTAAGGTTCGACTTTGTAACGTTCGGCGGCGGCGCTGTCCAGGCTGTGGTTGATGGGGTTGATCAGCGCCATCAGCTGCCAGGCGCGTTCGATGTCACCCATTTCGGCAAAGGCCATCACCGCCCATACCGCGCCGTGGGTGTATTGGCCGCCGTTTTCCCGCACGCCGGGCAGATAGCCGCGGATATAGCCGGGATCGGGGCCGTTGCCGTCGAACGGCGGCGTCAACAGTCTGATCAGCCTGGCCTGCGGGTCGACCAGATGTGTATCCAATGACTGCATCGCCTGCCGACTGCGCTGCGGATCGCCGGCGCCGGACAGCACCGACCAGCTTTGCGCAATGGCGTCGATGCGGCACTCCGCGGCCAGGTGTGAGCCGAGCGGTTCGCCGTTGTCGAAATAGCCGCGGCGGTACCATTCGCCATCCCAGGCATGGTTGTGCAGGTTGTCCCTCAGGGCGGCGGCCTGGCGGCGGCACTGTGCGGCCAGGTCGTCATCGTGGTGGCGTTCCGCCAGATCGCCGTAGCGCTGCAGGATGGAAAACAGGAAGAAGCCGAGCCAGACGCTTTCGCCGCGGCCTTCCAGCCCGACCCTGTTCATGCCGTCGTTCCAGTCGCCGGCCCCCATCAGCGGCAACCCGTGCTCGCCGAAGGTCAGGCCGTGTTTCAGCGCGCGCGCGCCGTGCTGGTACAGGCTTTCCCGCACTGCGCTCTGCGCCGGCTGTTCATAGGCGGACTCTTCGCCGGGCGCCAGCTGGCGCGCCTCCAGATAGCCCACCTGTTCGGTCAAAATGCTCTCGTCGCCGGTGGCGTCCAAATAATGACACATCGCCAGCGGCAGCCACAGATAGTCGTCGGAACAGCGGGTGCGCACGCCGTTGCCCTGCGGCGGATGCCACCAGTGCTGCACATCGCCCTCGATAAACTGGCGTGAGGCGCACAGCAGGATCTGTTCGCGCAGCCGTTGCGGCGCGGCGTGGGTCAGTGCCAGCGTGTCCTGCAGCTGATCGCGGAAGCCAAAGGCGCCGCCGGATTGGTAGTAGCCGCTGCGTGCCTGAATGCGGCAGGAGAGAGTTTGGTACAGCAGCCAGCCGTTAGCCAGCAGATCGACCGTCGGATGCGGCGTGCCGATCTGCACCTTATTCAGGATGCCGTCCCAATAGGCGGCGACCTGTTGCCGTTCGTCTTGCAGGCGATCTTCATCCAGGTAGCGCTGCAGCAGCATGTCGGCCTCGTCGGCGTTTTGTCCCAGTCCCAGGACGAACACCAGGCTGCGCTGATCGCCGTCGATCAGGCTGAGCGCCGACTGTACCGCGCCGCACGGATCCAGCCCGGCGCCGACCCTGCCGGAAAGCCGGCGCAGTTTCAGCACCGCCGGATTGGCCAGCGTGCCGTTGCGGCCGAGGAATTCACGCCGATCGCCGCTGATGGAACAGTGGGCGCCGGTAACGCCGAAAAAGGCGGTGCGCTCGGAACCGTTGCCGCCGTAATGGTTGGTGGCCAGAATGCCGCAGCCGCCCGTCGTCGTCGCGGCCTGTGTCACGACGTGCATGGCGGTTTTACTGCGCAAATCGCCGAGGATGAATTCCATGTAGCCGGTGGCGGAGAGTTTGCGTGTGCGGCCTGAACCGTTGGTCAGCGTCAGCAAAAACAGCTTCACCGGCGCGTCCTGCGCCACCAGCATCGTCAGCTGGCTGTCGATGCCGCCTTCGCGGTGCTCGAACACGCTGTAGCCAAAGCCGTGGCGCGTCAAATAGTGGCCGCGACCGCGGGCCGGCAGCGGCGTGGGGGACCAGACGTGGCCGCTTTCCTCGTCGCGCAGATAAAACGCTTCGCCACCGCGATCGCTGATGGGATCGTTATCCCACGGCGTCAGCCGGTACTCGTGAGCGTTTTCGTACCAGCTATAGGCCTGACCGCTTTCTGAGATAACCGTGCCAAACAGCGGGTTGGCGATAACGTTTGACCAGGGTGCAGGAGTGATCTTGTTCTCGTTCATCGCAATGACATATTCGCGTCCGTCGCTGGAGAATCCGCCCAGCCCGTTAAAGAATTGCAGGTCTTCGATGGCGGGCAACTGCGGCGAATGCAGGTTGCGCGGCAGGTTGTCTACCGTCGCCAGCTTCGACGACGCGGTGACCGGAGACAGCGGCTGTTGCAGGGTTTGCGGCAGCTGCAGGCGTTGGTTGAGCTGCTCCGCCAAACCGCCGCGTCGGTCGTCGAGATAGATGCGCGCCACGCTGAGCAGCAGACGATGGTCTTCCGGCGACATATGTTCGCTGGTCCGCACGAAAATGCCCCCCGGCTTGTCGGTCAGGGTGGATTCCATGCCGGCGGCGATCAAGCCCATGATCTGATTTTGCAGATCCTGGCGGTAGCCGCCGACGTCTTCGTTGAGGATCACCAGATCCACCTGCAGCCCCTTAAGGCGCCAATAGTTGTGTGCCTGGATCAGCTGCTGCACCAACGCGATATTCTCCGCGTCGCTGACCGTCAGCAGCACGATCGGCAGATCGCCTGAGATCGAATGCCCCCATAACCCGGACTGGCCGCGGCGGTTGCTGATGATTTCACCGCCGCCGGCGCGCATTTCCTGCGCCGGGAACACCACGGCGCCGGCCAGACGGTTGAACAGATTGGCGTCTTCCTCATTGGCGTTCAGTTGGCGCAACACCACCTGGCTGTGTGACCAGGCCAGTTCGAAGACGCGATCCGCCAAGTGGCGATCGCGATACTTTTCCAGCATCGCCAGACAGGAGGCGCGATCCTCGCAAACGCCGTAAAACACATCCAGCGTCAGCGGAACGTTGGGTTCCAGCACCACGCGCTGGCGGATGGCGATGATCGGATCGATAACCGGCCCGGCGCTGTTGGTCAGCGGCGCATTGTGGTACAACGCCTGCGGATTGGCCGGCGTGCGGCCCCGGCCGATAAATATGCCGCGATCGGTTTCGAACGAGGTTTGTGCGCTGTTTCCCTGTACCGTCATCATGTGCAGCAGCCACGGGCACGTCTCTTTGGGCTCGCGCGGTCTGCGATGACACAGGATCGCTTCCTGGTCTGGCAGTAGCTCGGTTTGCACGAACAGATTGCTAAAGGCCGGGTGCGCCAGATCGTTCCCGGCCGGTGCCAGCACCACTTCGGCATAGCTGGTGATCTCAAGGATGCGCGGCTGTTTACCGCGGTTGATGAGCGTCAGGCGGCGCAGTTCGATATCATCTTCCGGCGAAACCACCACCTGCGTTTTGACCGAAAGCGTGCCCAGATGGCGCTGGAATTCGGCGCCGGCGTCGTTGAACACCGCGCGATAGTCTTTGGCGCCGCCGCCGCCGCCGATCGGTTGCCAGGTATTGCTCCACACTTCGCCGGTTTGCGGATCGCGCAGGTAGCAGAAAGCGCCCCAGTTATCACGGGTGGCGTCCTCGCGCCAACGGGTCAGCGCCAGGTTTTGCCACCGGCTGTAACTGCCGCCGGCCTGCGACAGCATCAGATGATAGTTGGCGTTGGACAACAGTTGCACTTCGGGTATCGGCGTATCGACGCGGGTGAATTCACGCGCGCTGAAGCTGGCCGGCTGGATGGTGCCTTCGTGGGTTTCGAAATGACGACGCGGGCTATAGAGCTCGACTGCGTCCGGCACGCGTTCCTGCAGCAGCAGGCGCGCTGACTGGAAGGCGGGATAGCGGGCGAAACGCGCCACCATCGGCGCATCCAGCAGCAGGTGCGACAGCGCCAGGAACCCCATGCCCTGGTGGTGTGCCATGTAGGAGCGGACGATCGTGTACAGTTGCCCGCGGCTCAGGCGTGCGGTGGTGTAATCGAGCGCTTCGTAAAAACCGTATCGCCCTTTGGCGCCGTTGTGTTCCAGCGTCAGCAGGTTATTGCAAGCGGCGACGGGCTCAACGATCAGTGCCATCAGCGTCGCGTAAGGGGCGATCACCATATCGTCGGCCAGGCCGCGCCGCAGCCCCAAACCGGGCACCCCAAAGGCGTGATATTGATAATTTTGCTGCGCGTCGAAGCCGAAATAGCCGGATTCGGAAACGCCCCAGGGGACGCCGCGCTCCTTACCCCAGGCGATTTGGCGCGCCACCGCCGCGCGGCACATCTGCACCAGCAGCGAATCGGGATAGGCGGGTATGACCAACTGCGGCATCAGGTATTCGAACATCGACCCGCTCCACGACATCAGCGCAGGCTCCTTGTCGATGACGGTGAACAGCCGGCCAAGGGCGAACCAGCTGCGCTGCGGCACCTGATTGGTCGCGATGGCCACGTAGTTGGTCAGACGGATTTCCGACGCCAGCAGATCGTATTTGCTGCTGTCCATGCGGTTATGGTCGCAGTTGAAGCCGACGCTCAGCAGGTGGGTCGATTCGTCATACAGGAAGTGGAAGTCCATCTGCGCCATTTTTTCCAGCCGCTGCCGCAGGCTGCCGAGTTGCGCCAGGCGCTGTTGCGCCAGCGCGGCGGCGGCATCGAGCCGGCTTTGTTGCTCGGCCGAAAGCCCCAGGTTCGCCGGGGCGTCGGCCAACCAGCGCAGGCTGGGCGGCTGCGCCAGATCCGGCGGCGCATCGCTCAGCCAGCCATACCATTGCGCCCATTCCGCACAGAGTTCATTAAGCTGCTGATGGAGCGCGCCGGCCCAGCGTTTAGTTTCTTCGCCGTGGTTTAACGCCGGCTCCTGCAACCCGTTGCTGTAGTTGCGCATGGCGTCCAATTCAAGCAGCAGCGCGGCGTACGGGCTGTTTTGCGCCTGTTGCCAATGTTGGCGCAGTTTGGCCAGGTTTTTCGGCGCTGCGTTTCCCCACTGCTGTTCCAGCAGTTCCAGGCTGTCTCCCAGACCGGCCACTATCCGCTGCGGATCGATGACCGGCTGTTGGGCCAGTGCCGGCAGCCCGGCGCAGAGCGTCAGCAGATGCCCGGCCAGGTTGCCGCTGTCGACGCTGGAAATATAGCGCGGGTTTAACGGCTCTAAGGTGCGCGTGTCGTACCAGTTGTACAGATGGCCGCGATAGTGCTCCATGCGATCCAGCGTATCGAGCGTCAGTTCAATGCGGCGCAGCGCCTCGCACAGCGTCAGGTAGCCGAAATCGCAGGCGGTGAGGTTGGCCAATAGCGACAAACCGATATTGGTCGGCGAGGTGCGGTGCGCTATCACCGGTTCCGGTATTTCCTGATAGTTGTCCGGCGGCAGCCAGTTCTCCTGAGCATTGACGAAGGTGTTGAAAAAGTCCCAGGTCTGGTGGCTGGTATGGCGCAGGAAGCGCCGTTGCTCCTCATCGATCGCCGTTTTGCTGCGCTGCGGCTCGCGGCTCAGGTAGTAGAGCAAGAACGGCGCGAATACCCACAGCGCGGAAAGCGGCAAGGCGACGACGAGCGCCATCGGGTTATGCCACGCGGTGAGCAGCAGCAACCCCGCCCCGGCCAGCGGATTGACCCACATGGCGCGATAGAAATTGGTCGGCGTCACCCGCAGGCGCGTTTTGCTCTGGGCGTAGCTGGTCCACTCTTGCAGATTGCGTTGGCTGAACAGCAGGCGCCATAGGGTAACGGCGATCGCTTTCAGGCTGTACAGCGCTTCGTGCGGGAGTGCCGCGAGGCGCAGGCCGATTTGTGCCAACCGGTGCAGCGTGCCCTTCAGCGCCAGCCGCACATGCTGGAGAAACGGGCGGCGTGGCGGTTTGCGCGCGATGTCCTGCAGCAGCGCCAGCGCGGAAGGCAGCAGCAGAAGGATAAAGACCACCGCCAGCCAGTAACCGGTGTTGGGCAACCCTGTCAGGCAGCAGAATAAAAGCAGCAACAGGCTGGGGGCCACCAGGCTGCGGCGCAGGTTGTCGAACAGCTTCCACTGCGACAGCGCGCTCAGCGGGTTGGCGCAGCGTGAGCCGTCCGCTTTTTTCACCCGCGGCAGCAGCCAGTTAAGCAACTGCCAGTCGCCGCGGATCCAGCGCGAACGGCGCGCCACGTCGACCAGATAGTTGCTGGGATATTGCTCATACAACAGCACATCGCTCAACAGCCCCGAGCGGGCATAGCAACCTTCCAGCAGATCGTGGCTCAGCACTAAATTCTCCGGGCAGGTGCCTTGCAGGCTGCGCGCAAACACGTCCACGTCGTAAATGCCTTTGCCGATGAATGAGCCTTCGCCAAACAGATCCTGATAAATGTCCGACGCCATGCGCGTATAGGGATCGTTGCCCGGCGTGCTGCTGCATAAGGCGGCGTAACGTCCCTGACCAAAACGCGGGATCTCTTCGGCCATGCGCGGCTGCAAAATGGCGTAGCCTTCCACCACGCGCTGTCTGTTTTCGTCATACTGCGGCTGGTTGAGCGGATGCGCCATGGCGGCGATCAGCTGGTGAGCGGTGTCGCGCGGCAATACGGTATCGCTGTCGAGGGTGATGACGTATTTGACGTTTTTCAGAGCCTCAAGGCCGGCGCCAACCAGGCTGGAGAAGGCGTTGTCGCGGTTGCGTAGCCAGTCGTTAAGCGCATTCAGCTTGCCGCGTTTGCGCTCCAGCCCCATCCACACGCCCTGTTTGTCATTCCACTGCCGATCGCGGTGGAACAGGAAAAAGTGGCCCGGCCCTTCACAGGGATAGCGTGCATTCAGCGCGCCGATTTTTTCACTGACGTAAGCCAGCAACGCGGCGTCGTCAGCCTGCCGCTGATGCGGGGCGTCGTTAAAGTCGGTGAGCAGCGCGAAATGCAGGTGTTTCATCGCATTACCCAGATAACAGACCTCCAGCGCGTTGAGCAGCCGGTCGATGCCGGTTTTCTCGTCGAGCAGGGTGGGGATCACCACCAATGTGCGGTACTCGGCCGGAATGCCGCAGGAGAAATCGAGCCTCGGCAAAGGTCGGGGTGCCCGGCTGCGGGTCGTAACCTCGCTGAGCAGGTTAAGCACGAATTGGCTGACGACGATCGCCAACGGGAAAAACAGCAGCGCCAATCCCCACCAGCTGATGCCGCTGCCCGCCGCGTGGCGCAACAGTTCCGCACAGCTGGCGGTGGTGAGCAGGCTGAGGCTGCCGAGCCAGGACAGCAGCGGCGCCTGGTTCAGCGCGTGGCGCACCCGGGTAATGCGGCTGAGGCGTACCGCCAACTGCTGTTCCAGCGCCGGTCTGCCGTCGTCGATCAGGTAGTAGCCGATGTGATGGTTGCGCGCATCGCCGATGGGATCTTCCGCCGCCACTCGCGCCATGTTGAGCACGTGTCGCGCAACCTGTACCTCGTCGTGCGGGCTGTGGCGGGCCAGCATTTCGATCACGTGGCGATAGTGATCGCGGGTGTCGAAGTGCATCATCGGATACACCCCAGCCGGATCCTGACGCAGCGTTTGATCTACCAGGCTCATGGTTTCCACAAATTCCGCCCAATCCATTTCGCTCAGCTGGCGCAGGCCGGCGATGCTGTTGCTGACCGACAGTTGGCTGACTGCCAACTGTTGGTTGAAGCGGTGGATCAGTTCATCGGAAGTCATGCTGACCTCCGCCAGACGCTGTTCCACCCAGGTGAGCGGCAGCGCCAGCATGGTGCCGTGGCCCTGCAGACGGCGCACCAGCTCGGCGACGAAGGCGCTGGTGCGCGGCGGATTGGATCGCGCCATGTCGGCGATAACGATGATCAAATTGGCCGGATCGTTTTCCGCCGATTCGAGCATTTTATTGACCCAGTCATCGGCCAGGTTGCGTTCACGCTGAGCCTGCGCTACCTCGACGCTGACGCGACGCAGGTTGTCTATCAGCGCCAGACGCAGCATGCCCGGCAGCGCCCACAGTTCACCCAGCGTCAGATTGGTTTCCTTTTGATAGGCGGCGATATAGCGCGTCAGGCTCTCTGCGTCCCAGCGCCCGTCGCCGTGGGTGATGGCTTCGGCGGCGATGTCGTAAATGCGCGGGCAGTTGTGCGGTGCAGTCAGCTGCGGCAAGCCGCGGCCAAAGGTCTTAGGCAAGTGATGTCGCACCACGCGGATTTGCTCTTCGATCAAATAGTAATTATCGAGCAACCACTCCCCGGCGGGCGTCATGCTGCTTTTTTTGCCGTTGCTGAGCTGGCGGCAGCTCTCAGCCAGCACCCGTTCGTTGTGATCCAGCCGCTTCAGCAAATAGTAGGGGGTCTTACGCGTCGCCAGTTTGTGAGAGCGTGCCAGACGCTGGCCGTAGCGTTCCATCTGATCGACGGAAAACAGCTCGGCCTTGATGGTGCCGCCGAGCGGTTCCGGTTCGCCTTTAGCGCTTCTGGCGGCGAGCGGCTTTATTTTGCTGTTTTTGCGTTGACTTCTTAACCAATTGATAAGTTTTTCTTTCACACAAAAGCTCCTCACTTCTGACCAAAAGGGCAGCCGGTAAACCCGCTGGGAGTGCGTGAACATCCTGTATCTGGCGCCGGGAGCATATGGCGTGGATTTGTTGCAGGAAGGAACAGACCTTTCCAGTATAGCTGTTCAGAATGAGATGTGTCTGTTTTTTAATCGTATTGTTTAATTTTAATAAACATTTGTCGAGGCGGGGCGTTCTGACCTATGCCCGATCAGCAACGGTATGTCATGGAGGTTGACTTGCTGTGGCGGGAAGATCCGTCAGGATAAACTCACTGGGTATTTCCCTGATTTTTGTATGGGCGGATTGAGCTCAGAATGTCGCAGGTGTAAAGTATTTGTGTTTTTATTGTTTATTTTTTGTTCTAAATCAAATAATTATCTGGTGTAAACGCCCAGGGATATACGGCGTTCTTGCGCTGGCGCAAAAGCCGTGAAAATAACACCTCATATAATACAGAGCGTAACTACAGGCGCGGCGTCCGTCGGCTGCGCCGGAGACGATCTCTGCTAACTGACTTGTGAGCGAACTATGTCGACAAGTGTTTTTAATCGCCGGTGGGCGGCTGTGCTGCTCGAGGCGCTGGCCCGCCATGGGGTGCGGCATGTTTGTATCGCTCCGGGATCGCGCTCCACGCCGCTGACGCTGGCCGCCGCGGCTAACCGATCGTTTATCTGTCATACCCATTTTGACGAGCGCGGGCTCGGCCATCTGGCGCTTGGGCTGGCGAAGGCGGCGCGTGAGCCGGTGGCGGTGATCGTCACGTCCGGCACCGCGGCGGCCAACCTTTATCCCGCGTTGATTGAAGCCGGCCTGACCGGTGAGCGGCTGGTGTTTCTCACCGCCGATCGGCCGCCGGAGTTGATCGACTGCGGCGCCAATCAGGCGATCCGTCAAAACGGCCTCTACAGCAGCCACCCGACGCTGGCGATCGATCTGCCGCGTCCTACGCCGGATATTCCGGCCGCGTGGCTGGCCTCCAGCGTCGACAGCGCGATGGCGCGCCTGCAGCACGGCGCTTTGCACATCAACTGCCCGTTCGCCGAGCCGCTGTACGGCGGCGACGAACGTCACTATGCCGATTGGTCCGCCGCGCTGGGCGACTGGTGGCAGAGCGATCGTCCGTGGCTGCAGGAAAGCAAGACGCATGCGGCGCCATTGCCGCAGCCGGACTGGTTCTTCTGGCGGCAGAAACGCGGCGTGGTGCTGGCCGGGCGCATGAGCGCGCAAGAGGGCGCTCAGGTGGCCGAATGGGCCACAATGCTGGGCTGGCCGCTGATCGGCGACGTGCTGTCGCAGACCGGGCAACCGCTGCCCTGCGCCGATTTGTGGCTCGCTCACCCGCAGGCGCAGCGCGTACTGCAAGATGCGCAGCTGGTGGTGCAGTTCGGCGGCAGCCTGACCGGCAAACGCCTGCTGCAGTGGCAGGCGCAGTGCCGGCCTGAAGAGTATTGGATCATCGACGAGCTGCCGGGGCGGCTCGATCCGGCCCAGCACCGGGGGCGGCGCCTGCGCGCCGGCGTGGCGCAGTGGTTGGCGCAGCACCCGGCACAGCCGCGCACGCCGTGGGCCGCCGGGCTGGCCGCGCTGGCGGATAAGGCGCTGACAGCGGCATCCACGCATCTGCACGATAGCTTTGGCGAAGCGCAGCTGGCGCATCGCCTGCCGGAACTGCTGCCGGAGAACGGGCAGCTGTTTCTCGGCAACAGCCTGGTGGTGCGGCTCATCGACGCGTTAACGCCATTGCCCGTCGCCTACCCGGTATTCAGCAACCGCGGCGCCAGCGGCATCGACGGCCTGATCTCCACCGCCGCCGGCGTGCAGCGCGCCACCGCCAGACCGACGTTGGCGGTGGTGGGCGATCTTTCCGCTCTGTATGACCTCAATGCGCTGGCGCTGCTGCGCCAGAGCTCGGCGCCGACGGTGCTGATCGTCGTCAACAACAACGGCGGCCAAATTTTCTCGCTGCTGCCGACGCCGGAAGAGGATCGTCAGCGCTTTTACTGCATGCCGCAGAACGTCGAGTTCAGCCACGCGGCGGCGATGTTCCAGCTGGGTTACGCGCGGCCGGAGAACTGGAGCCAGCTGCAACAGGCGGTTGAACAAGGCTGGCGGCGCGGCGGCGCCACGCTTATCGAACTGCAGGTGCCGCCGAGCGCGGGGGCCGAAAGCCTGCAATACCTGGTGCAACAGATGGCGGTGCAATGATGCTGGCGACGCGAATTTTGCAACAGGGCGAAGCGGGCCGCCCGTGGCTGGTGTGGCTGCATGGCCTGCTCGGCAACAACAATGAATGGCGGGTGATCGCCGCACGCTGCCCGGAATGGCCATCGCTGGCCATCGATCTGCCCGGCCACGGTGATTCCGTGGCGGTGAGCTGCCGCGGCTTCGACGACATCAGCGCGCAGATTGCCGCCGCGCTGCAGCTGCGCAATATCGAACGCTATTGGCTGGTGGGCTACTCGCTCGGCGGGCGCATCGCCATGTATCACGCCTGCCACGGCCGCCATGCCGGCCTGCAGGGGGTGATCGTCGAGGGCGGTAATCCGGGGCTGGAGGACGAAGAACAGCGCCGCCGGCGCTGCGAACAGGATGCGCTGTGGGCGGCGCGTTTTCGCAGTGAGCCGATCGCCGAGGTCCTGGCGGACTGGTATCAGCAGCCGGTGTTCAAAGAGCTTAGCCATGTGCACCGCCAGGCGCTGATCGCCGCGCGCTCGGTCAACAGCGGCCCGGCGATCGCCGACATGCTCGAAGCCACGTCGCTCGGGCGGCAGCCCTATCTGGCGCCGCAGCTGCGCCAACTGACCGTGCCGCTGCGGGTGTTGTGCGGTGAGAACGACCCCAAATTTCAACGGCTGGCGCGCGACGCCGGGTTGCCGTTGCGCATCGTGCCGCAGGCCGGGCACAACGCGCACTTGGCCAATCCGCAGGATTTCGTCGCCGAGCTGCAGACCTTTCTCGTTAACCCTGGTTAAAGGAACCGAACATGCTTTATCCGAATGAAGAACAGCTGTATGCCGCCATCGCCTGGCAGGATTGCACCGGCGATTTCGAAGACATTCTGTATCACAAGTCCGCCGACGGCATCGCCAAAATCACCATTAACCGGCCGCAGGTGCGCAACGCGTTTCGCCCGCAAACGGTTAAAGAGATGATCGACGCGCTGGCCAACGCCCGTTACGACGACGGCATTGGCGTCATTATTCTGACCGGCGCCGGCGATAAGGCCTTCTGCTCCGGCGGCGATCAGAAAGTGCGCGGCGATTACGGCGGCTATCGCGACGACAGCGGCGTGCATCACCTCAACGTGCTGGACTTCCAGCGCCAGATCCGCACCTGCCCGAAACCGGTGGTGGCGATGGTGGCCGGTTATTCGATCGGCGGCGGTCACGTGCTGCACATGATGTGCGATCTGACCATCGCGGCGGATAACGCCATCTTCGGCCAGACCGGCCCGAAAGTGGGCTCGTTCGACGGCGGTTGGGGCGCGTCTTACATGGCGCGCATCGTCGGCCAGAAGAAGGCGCGCGAAATCTGGTTCCTGTGCCGCCAGTACGATGCCGCCGCCGCGCTGGACATGGGGCTGGTCAATACCGTGGTGCCGCTGGCCGATCTGGAAAAAGAGACGGTGCGCTGGTGCCGCGAAATGCTGCAGAACAGCCCGATGGCGCTGCGCTGCCTGAAGGCGGCGCTGAACGCCGACTGCGACGGCCAAGCCGGTTTGCAGGAGCTGGCGGGCAACGCCACCATGCTGTTCTACATGACCGACGAAGGGCAGGAAGGGCGCAACGCGTTCAACGAGAAGCGTCAGCCGGACTTCAGCAAATTCAAGCGTAACCCGTAATGAGCGGGGTAAACCGCAGCGCGGCGCTTTACCGTTACAGCCTGCCGATGGAGGCGGGCGTGGTGCTGCGCAATCAGCGGTTGAAAACGCGTGACGGATGGGTGGTGCAGCTGCGTCAGGGCGAGCGTGAAGGCTGGGGCGAGATCGCGCCGCTGCCGGAATTCAGCCGGGAAACGCTGGCGCAGGCCGAACAGGCCGCGTTGGACTGGCTGCAGGCCTGGTTGGCGGGCAACGAACCGGATGACAGCACGCTGCCCTCGGTGGCCTTTGGGCTCAGCTGCGCGCAGGCCGAGCTGGAGCAGCGCTTGCCGACGCAGGCGGATTTCCGCAAGGCGCCGCTGTGTACCGGCGATCCGGACGAGCTGTTCGAGACATTGAGCGCCTTGCCGGGCGAAAAAGTCGCGAAAGTGAAGGTGGGGCTGTATGAAGCGGTGCGCGACGGCATGATCGTCAACGTGCTGCTGGAGGCGCTGCCGGATCTGCGGCTGCGGCTGGACGCCAACCGCAGCTGGACCCGCGCCAAAGCCGACGGCTTCGCCAAATACGTCAACCCGGCGTGGCGCGATCGCATCGCCTTTTTGGAAGAGCCTTGCAAGACCCGTGATGAATCGCGCGATTTCGCCCGGGCGACCGGCATCGCCATCGCCTGGGATGAGAGCGTGCGCGAGGCGGACTTTGTGGTGCAGGCCGAGCCGGGCGTGGCAGCCATCGTGATCAAGCCGACGCTGGTCGGCAGCCTGGCGCGCTGCCAGGCGCTGGTGGCGCAGGCTCACGCGGCGGGGCTGACGGCGGTGATCAGTTCCAGCATCGAGTCCAGCCTGGGATTAACCCAGCTGGCGCGCATCGCCCGCTGGCTGACGCCGGACACCGTGCCGGGGCTGGATACCCTGGGGTTGATGCAGGCGCAGGTGCTGCGGCCTTGGCCGGGCAGCGCATTGCCGCTGCTGGATGCCTCGGCGCTGGAGTGCCTATGGCGCCGTTAAGCGATTGGCCGTGGCGACACTGGGCACGCCTTCAGCCGCAGGCGACGGCCCTGCTGCTCGGCGAACAGCCGCTGAGCTGGCTGGCGTTGCAAGGCCAGGTGGATGAGCTGGCGGCGGACTTCCAGCACCAGGGCGTGGAGCCGGGCTGCGGCGTGGCGCTGTGCGGTAAAAACAGCTACCCGCTGCTGCTGGCCTATCTGGCGCTGCTGCAATGCGGCGCGCGCCTGTTGCCGCTCAATCCTGCCTTGCCGACGCCGCTGTTGGCGCAGCTGTTACCCGAATTGGGCATCACCTTTGCCTTCGGCCCGGATCCGTTGCCGGCGCTGCCGGAAGAGGTGATTCGATTGACGCCGCCCTCGACCGAGCCGCGCTGGCCGAACCTGCCGATGTGGGATGCGCAACGTCTGGCGACGCTGACGCTGACCTCGGGTTCCAGCGGCATGCCAAAGGCGGCGGCGCACAGCTACGCCAACCATCTGGCCAGCGCCGCCGGGGTGTTGCGGCTGATGGATTTTCAGCGCGAGGATTGCTGGCTGCTGTCATTGCCGCTGTTTCACGTCTCCGGCCAGGGCATCGTCTGGCGCTGGCTGGCGGCGGGGGCGCGGCTGGCGGTGCGCGAGATGCATCCGCTGGCCGAGGCGTTGGCGGGATGCACGCACGCCTCGCTGGTGCCGACACAGCTCTGGCGGCTGCTGGCGCAACCGCTGACGGGTATGACGCTGAAAGAGGTGCTGCTCGGTGGCGCCATGATCCCGGTGGCGCTGACCGAACGGGCGGAAGCGGCTGGGATCCGCTGCTGGTGCGGCTATGGGCTGACCGAACTGGCTTCCACGGTGTGCGCCAAGCGCGCCGATGCGCGGCCGGGCGTCGGCCTGCCACTCAGCGGCCGCGAGGTAAAACTGGTGGACGAAGAGGTCTGGATCCGCGCCGACAGCCTGGCGCTCGGCTACTGGCGTCATGGCCAGCTGCAGCCGCTGGCGGATGCACAAGGCTGGTTCGCGACCCGCGATCGCGGCGCGATGGCCGAGGGGGAACTGCGTATTCTCGGCCGGCTGGACAACCTGTTTTTCAGCGGCGGCGAAGGGGTGCAGCCGGAGGATATCGAACGCGTGTTGGCGGCGCACCCGCAGATCTCGCAGGCGTTTGTGGTGCCGGCGGCGGACGCCGAGTTCGGCCAGCGGCCGGTGGCGGTAATCGACGGCGATCCGTCGCTGTCGCTGGCGGCGTTGCTCGCCTGGTCGCAGGACAAGCTGGCCAATTTCCAACGCCCGGCGGCGCTGCTCCCGCTGCCTGACGAGCTGATAAACGGCGGCATCAAGATTTCGCGCCGCCAGTTGCAGCAATGGGTGGCGCAGCGCCTCTCTCAGGCATAAAAAAGCCGCCCGAAAGGGCGGCTGAGTGGATGACGGCAGGGGGTTATTGCAGCCCCAGCGCCTTGGCGACGCCGGCGCCGTAGTCCGGGTGCACCTTGGTGAACAGCTCGACCTGACGGCGCTGGATTTGCTCCGGCACCTGCGACAGTTCGCCGGCGATGCGGGTGAACATGCGCTGGTGCTCTTCGGCGCTCAGCAGGTTGAACAGCGCGCGCGGCTGGCTGTAGTAATCGTCGTCTTCACGATGATTCCAGTGGTCGGCCGCGCCCTCAATGCTCAGCGGCGGCTCGCTGAAGTCCGGCTGCTCCTGGAACAGGCCGAAGCTGTTTGGTTCGTAGGTGGCGCCGTTGCCGCTGTTGCCGTCCACGCGCATCGCGCCGTCGCGATGGTAGTTGTGGAACGGGCATTTGGCGCCGTTCACCGGGATCTGGTGGTGGTTGACGCCCAGGCGATAGCGGTGCGCATCGCCATAGGAGAACAGACGGCCCTGCAGCATTTTATCCGGCGAGAAACTGATGCCCGGCACCACGTTGGCGGGGTTCATCGCCACCTGCTCAACCTCGGAGAAGTAGTTGTCGGGGTTGCGGTTCAGCTCGAAATAGCCGACGTCGATCAACGGATAGTCGCCGTGCGGCCACACCTCGGTCAGATCGAACGGGTTGTATGGCGTCTGCGAGGCTTCGTGTTCCGGCATGATCTGAATTTGCAGCTTCCAGCGCGGGAAGTCGCCGCGTTTGATCGCGTCGAACAGATCGCGCTGTGAGCTTTCGCGATCCTTGGCGATGATCGCTTCCGCTTCGTCATCCATCAGGTTTTCAATGCCTTGCTGGCAGCGGAAGTGGAATTTCACCCAGAAACGCTCGTTGGCGGCATTGATAAAGCTGAAGGTGTGGCTGCCGAAGCCGTGCATGTGGCGATAGGATTTCGGAATGCCGCGATCGCTGAAGTCAATGGTCAGCTGGTGCAGCGACTCCGGCAGGTGGGAGAAGAAGTCCCACTTGTAGACGGGGTTGCGCAGGTTGGTATGCGGATCGCGTTTCACCACGTGGTTGAGATCGGGGAATTTCAGCGGATCGCGCAGGTAGAACACCGGCGTATCGTTACCCACCAAATCCCAGTTGCCTTCTTCGGTATAGAACTTCATGGCGAAGCCGCGAATGTCGCGTTCGGCGTCGGCGGCGCCGCGTTCACCGGCGACGGTGGAGAAGCGGATGAACATGTCGGTCTGTTTGCCGACCTCGGAGAAGATCTTGGCGCGGGTGTAGCGGGTGATGTCGTGGGTGACGGTAAAGGTGCCGTAAGCGCCGGATCCCTTGGCGTGCATGCGGCGCTCGGGGATGACTTCACGGTCGAAGTGGGCCAATTTTTCCAGGAACCACACGTCCTGCAACAGCATCGGGCCGCGTTTGCCTGCGGTGATCACGTTATTGTTATCGACAACCGGGGCGCCGGCTGCGGTGGTCAGTCCTTTCTTGCTCATCACTTGCTCCTTATCGTAGTGCAGTTAAGTAAAGACTCGGGCGGTTTAAGCGTTCATCAGCATAGTCCTTTGGCGGGGCTTCTTCCCCTGACCTTGGTCAAAGCCACTACTAGTTGTAGCCCTATTGCCGAGCGACGGCAAATAGGTCTCGGTTATCGTTGGCATTGCCTTGACGAATATAGAATCTTGTTTGCAAATATTTACATTTATTTGATTATTGAAGAATTTTTTCGCTTTTATCCCTTAAATACTCATTGCGCTTTGGTATAGACTCGTGACGTTATTATTATGCGTTGATTCGATCATTCGGTACGGATGACAAACCAGAGGGAAAGATGATGAAAAAGACTTGGGTCGCGTGCGCGGCAGGATTGCTGTTGGTGACCGGCGCGGCGAACGCCATCAGCGTGTCGGGCGAAGCCGGGCAGCACTACACCAACCTGGGCGTTGGCATGAGCACCGGCTCTTCTGGTCTGGGCCTGACCGGCAACTGGGCGCGCAGCGACCACGACGGTAACGTCGGCAGCGTGGGGCTGAACTTCGGCGTGCCGCTGGGGCCGTTGACGGCGACCGTGGGTGCCAAAGCGCTGTACCTCAGCCCGAAAGACGGGAAGAGCGGCGGGGCGGTGGCGCTGGGCGGCGGCCTGGAGTGGGAGATCAACCGTTACTTCAGCCTGCACGGCGAAGGGTACTTTGCCCCTGAATCCTTCACCAGCGGCGTGAAAGCCTATAACGAAGCCAGCGGCGGCCTGCGCTGGAAGTTCCGTCCGCTGAGCGTGGACGTGGGCTACCGTTACATGCAAATGGAAGGCAAAGACGGGCGTCGCGACAACACGCTGGCCGATGGCCCTTACGTCGGCGTGGGTCTGAGCTTCTGACGCTGTGAAAAAGGGGCCTTCAGGCCCCTTTGTTCTTTCTGTTCCGCTTACCCTACCGGCGGCAGCATGCCGCTGGCGATGCCCAGTTGAATGGCGATCACCGTCACCCCGCAGACAAACACCAACGCCAGCGCCGGCGTACCGCCCCAGACGCGATACTGTGCCTGATGTTTTTGGCGCGTTTTCCACACCAGCAGTGAAGGCAACAGCAGGGCCAGCACCGACAGAGCGATGGCGGCGAATCCCAACGCCAGCACGAAGCCGCGCGGATAAAACAGTGCAAAGGCCAGCGGCGGCAGGAAGGTGATGGCGCCGGTTTGCAGGCGGCCACGCACGTTGTCTTGCCGCTTGAACAGGTCGGCCAGGAAATCGAACAGCCCGAGCGCGACGCCGAGGAACGAGGTCGCCAGCGCCAGATCGGCGAACAGGTGCACCGCCAGTTCAACGTGCGGCGAAGCCACCGCGTCGCGCACCGCCTGCAACAGACCGTTCAGCCCGGCCTGCTGCGCCAGAATGCCGACGAAGGTGTCGGAGCTGATGCTGCCCAGCGTTGCCAGCTGCCAGAAGATGTAGGCCATCAGCGGGATAGCGCTGCCGATGATAAACACCCAGCGCAGTTTGCGAATGTTGCCGCCCATATAGTTGACGATGCTCGGCACGCTGCCGTGGAAGCCGAAAGAGGTGAAGATCACCGGAATGGCCGACAGCGCCAGGCCTTGCTCCAGCGGCAGCGTCATCAGGTTGGTTTGGTGGATATTCGGCAACATCAGGCCGAGCATCACCACCAGAAATACCACTTTGGCGCTGAACAGGATGCGGTTGAACAAATCGACCGAGTGGGTGCCGATGCATACCACGCCGCCGGCCACCAGGGTGAACAGCAGAACGCCGAGCGACACCGGGAAGTCCTGCGACGTCCACTGGCTGATGCTGGTGGCGAGCAGTTCGCCGGCGCCGCTGATGTAGGCGGCGGTGAGGGCGTACATCAGGAACATCATGCTGAAGCTGGTCAGCCACTGGCCGCCGCCGCCGAGATAACGTTTGGCGAGGGTGCCCAGACCGGTATCCGCCTGCTCATGCTGGTAAACCTCTACCAGCAGCAGCGCGGTGTAACACATCAACAGCCACAGCCCGACCAGTAAGGCCAGCGTGACGCCGAAGCCGACGCCGGCCGCCGCCAGCGGCATCGCCAGCATCCCGGCGCCAATGGTCGTGCCCGCCACGATAAAAACACTGCCAAGAGTGCGATTCTTCACGTTTTTTCTCTACCAGCCGAAAGATTTTGAAAATTATAGGTAACGATTTATGAGGATGGCAGGATAGTGGAAGCCCTAATTTGTGTCAAACCGACGTTACGCATAATGTACAGTAATGTTTACATTGCAGCGAGCTGCATGGCACATGAGGAACGGGCCCATGGCTGAAATTATCCGCAGGCGGCTAGTGAAAAGTTATTTACGGGCTTCTATAGTGGAATGACCAAAAAATGTGGGAGAGATCAATGTTAAGGGTGGAGATGCTCAGCACCGGCGATGAGGTGCTGCACGGGCAAATTATTGATACCAACGCCGCCTGGCTGGCGGACTACCTGTTCCGGCAGGGCGTGCCGATGAGCGGGCGGGAAACGGTCGGGGACAGCCTCTCTGCTTTGATCGAGATCCTGCAGGAACGCAGCCATATCGCCGATGTGCTGATCGTCAACGGCGGCCTGGGGCCGACCAGCGACGATCTCAGCGCGCTGGCCGCCGCCAAAGCCTGTGGCGTCGAATTGGTTGAACGGGCCGACTGGCTGGCGCGCATGGAAGCCTATTTCGCCGAGCGCGGGCGGCCGATGGCCCCTTCCAATCGCAAGCAGGCGCAGATCCCGGCCAACGCGGAAATGCTGGATAACCCGGTGGGCACCGCCTGCGGGTTCGCGCTGCAGCTGAACCGATGTCAGATGTTCTTCACCCCCGGCGTGCCGTCGGAATTCAAAGTGATGGTCGAACAGCAGATCGTGCCGCGTCTGCGCCAGCGCTTCACCCTGCCGACGCCGCCGCTCTGCCTGCGCCTGACCACCTTCGGCACCTCCGAGAGCGATCTGGCCGCCGAGCTGGACGGTATGCCGCTGCCGCCGGATGTGGTGCTGGGTTACCGTTCCTCCAGCCCGATCATCGAGCTGAAGCTGACCGGGCCGGAAAGCCGGCGTGCGGAAATGGAACTGGCCTGGCGGCGCGTGCGCGAGGTGGCGGGGGACAACTGCATCTTTGAAGGCACTATCGGGTTGCCGGCGACGCTGACGCAGCGCCTGAATCAGCAAGGGCTGAAGCTGGCGTTGAGCGAGCAGTTCAGCGCCGGGTTGATCAATCTGCAGCTGCAGAGCGAAGGGGCGCCGCTGGCGGGGGGAGAACTGCTGCCGGCGCACTGCATCGAAACGCTGGAAACCACGCTGGCGCGCGCCCGCTCGCTGGCGGAATTGACCGGCGCGCCGTTGGCGTTGGCGGTCAGCGCCATGTGCGACGAGCAGGTGAGCATTGCGCTGCATACGCCGCGCGGCGGCATTGGCCAGACCGTGCGTTATCGTGCGTCGCGCCACGGCTTGCGGCTGCGTCAGGAGTCGGTGGCGATGCTGGCGCTGGATATGCTGCGCCGCTGGCTGAATGGGGGCCAGGCGTGCGGTAAAAACGCCTGGCTGGAGGTGGTGGAAATTATCGAGTGACGGTCATGGCGCCGAGTTGCCGGCGTCACGGTTTTGCTGCAGCCGTTCGGACGCCAGGCGTGAAAGGCGTATCGCCGCCGCGCCCCGCGTTTGCAGTTCTGTACCATAGTTCCTGAGTGCCTGCGCGGCGAAACCGTGCTGCAGATCGCGGAAACGCTGGGATATGCCTCGCCGAGTAATTTTATCGCCATGTTTCGCAAAGCCTTTGGCGATTCTCCGGCGCGTTATTTTTCCGCATCGGCAGGAAAGGGGCGCTAAGCGGAATACTTTGAGGATAGTTATATATCCCTGATTAATCATAATGTTATAGGGGATATTCGCGGCGAGGGAATGCTGTTACTCTTTTGGCGGGTGCTTGAGACTGTTCGTCTTGGGCATTGTGTGACAAGGCGGATAGATGAAAGCCCCAGACTGACTCTCAATCAGAATGGGGCTGCACATACCGCCTAGACACCGGTATGGTAGCCCCTTCACAGCAAGGAGGCAAGCATGCGCTTAAGGCATGTGTTTCACTCGCTAACCGTTGTATGTATTACGGTTTTGTTATTTATCTGGATGATAAGAGACTCGCTGTGCGAGCTGAAAATCTACCAGGAAAATATCACTATCCTGATCAGGTTGGCGTGTGAGGTGAAGCGGTAATCATAGGGCGGGGGCAACCCCGCCTTCTGGTCTCCAGGCGCGGTTTCCGGCACCCGACTTTACATTTCCAGCTCGATATCCGTCAGCGGCATACAGCAGCAGGGCAGGATCTCGCCGGCGTTGATAAACGCCAGCGGCTGTTGGCGGTAGGCCACTTCGCCTTTCACCAGCTTCAGGCGGCAGGCGCCGCAATAGCCGGAGCGGCATTGGTACTCCACCTGCACGTCGTGCAACTCCAGCACGTCGAGCAGGCAGCTTTCACTGTTGGGGCAGGAGAGCTGCGTGCCGGCGGCGCGCAGCGTTACGATTGGCGTCGCCATCGCTTACAGTTCGAAGTCGCTCAGGTCGTCGGCGTTGATCTCCGAGTCGATCTGGCCAACCAGGTAGGAGCTCACTTCCACTTCCTGCGGCGCCACCTGCACGTTGTCGGACACCAGCCAGGCGTTGATCCACGGGATCGGGTTGGAGCGGGTTTCGAACGGCAGACCGAGGCCGACCGCCTGCATGCGGATATTGGTGATGTATTCCACATACTGGCACAGAATGTCTTTGTTCAGGCCGATCATCGAGCCGTCGCGGAACAGGTATTCCGCCCACTCTTTTTCCTGCTGGGCAGCCAGCACGAACAGATCGTAGCACTGCTGTTGGCACTCCTCGGCGATCTCCGCCATTTCCGGATCGTCGGCGCCGGAACGCATCAGGTTCAGCATGTGCTGGGTGCCGGTCAGGTGCAGCGCTTCGTCGCGGGCGATCAGCTTGATGATTTTGGCGTTGCCTTCCATCAGTTCGCGCTCGGCGAACGCGAAGGAGCAGGCGAAGCTGACGTAGAAGCGGATCGCTTCCAGTGCGTTCACGCTCATTAGGCACAGGTACAGCTGTTTCTTCAGCGCGCGCAGATTGACGGTGACGGTTTTACCGTTCACCTGGTGGGTGCCTTCACCCAGCAGGTGATAGTAGCTGGTCATCTCGATCAGATCGTCGTAGTAGCCGGAGATGTCTTTCGCGCGCTTTTTGATCTCTTCGTTGGTGACGATGTCGTCGAACACCAGCGCCGGATCGTTGACGATATTGCGGATAATGTGAGTGTAGGAACGGGAGTGGATGGTCTCGGAGAATGACCAGGTTTCCACCCAGGTTTCCAGCTCAGGGATCGAGATCAGCGGCAGCAGAGCGACGTTCGGGCTGCGGCCCTGGATGGAATCCAGCAGCGTCTGATACTTCAGGTTGCTGATGAAGATATGCTTCTCGTGCTCCGGCAGCGCCTGGTAATCGATGCGATCGCGGGAGACGTCAACTTCTTCCGGGCGCCAGAAGAAGGAGAGCTGTTTTTCGATCAGCTTTTCGAAGATTTCATGCTTTTGCTGGTCGAAACGCGCAACGTTTACCGACTGGCCGAAGAACATCGGCTCTTGCAGCTGGTCGTTTTTGGTCTGAGAAAAAGTGGTGTAAGCCATAAGCCTGAATCCATCGTAACGTGGCTAAATGAAGGGGCCGGAAAATTCCGGCCCGCTAGGTCAAACTTTAGATCTTGCAGGCGCCGCTTTCGCAGTCGTCATCGCCGGCCTTGGCAGGCTGCAAATCTTCCTGGGCGTCTTCCGCACCGTCGCGGGTGTTTTGGTAGTACAGCGTTTTCACGCCGAACTTGTAGGTGGTGAGCAGGTCTTTCAACAGCTGCTTCATCGGCACCTTGCCGCCCGGGAAGCGGGTCGGATCGTAGTTGGTGTTGGCCGAAATCGACTGGTCGATGAATTTCTGCATCAGCCCCACCAGCTGCAGATAGCCGTCGTTGCTCGGCATTTCCCACAGCAGCTCGTAGTTGTCTTTCAGACGCTCATACTCCGGCACCACCTGGCGCAGGATGCCGTCTTTCGACGCTTTGATGCTGATGTGGCCGCGCGGCGGCTCGATGCCGTTGGTGGCGTTGGAAATCTGCGAAGAGGTTTCCGATGGCATCAGCGCAGACAGGGTCGAGTTGCGCAGGCCGGTTTCCTGGATCTCTTTACGCAGGGTTTCCCAGTCGTAGTGCAGCGGCTCGCTGCAGACCGCATCCAGGTCTTTCTTGTAAGTGTCGATAGGCAGGATACCCTGCGAATAAGTGGTCTCTTTGAACCACGGGCAAGCGCCTTGTTCCTGAGCCAGGCGGTTGGAGGCTTTCAGCAGGTAGTACTGAATGGCTTCGAACGTTTTGTGCGTCAGGTTGTTGGCGCTGCCGTCGGAGTAGCGCACGCCGTTCTTCGCCAGGTAATAGGCGAAGTTGATAACGCCGATGCCCAGGGTGCGGCGGCCCATCGCGCCACGGTGCGCGGCCTTGATCGGGTAATCCTGGTAATCCAGCAGGGCGTCGAGTGAGCGCACCGCCAGAGTCGCCAGCTCTTCCAGATCGTCCAGGCTGTCGATCGCGCCCAGGTTGAAGGCCGACAGGGTGCACAGCGCGATCTCGCCGTTTTCGTCGTTGACGTCTTCCAGCGGCTTGGTCGGCAGGGCGATTTCCAGGCACAGGTTGGACTGACGCACCGGCGCGATCTGCGGATCGAACGGGCTATGGGTGTTGCAGTGGTCGACGTTCTGGATGTAGATGCGGCCGGTAGAGGCGCGCTCTTGCATCATCAGCGAGAACAGCTCAACCGCTTTCACGCGTTTCTGGCGAATGCTGTCGTCTTTCTCGTACTGGGTGTACAGGCGTTCGAATTCGTCCTGATCGGCGAAGAACGCGTCGTACAGCCCCGGCACGTCGGACGGGCTGAACAGGGTGATGTCTTCGCCCTTGATCAGACGCTGGTACATCAGGCGGTTCAGCTGCACGCCGTAGTCCATGTGACGCACGCGGTTGCCTTCAACGCCACGGTTGTTTTTCAACACCAGCAGGCTTTCCACTTCCAGGTGCCACATCGGGTAGAACAGCGTTGCCGCGCCACCGCGCACGCCGCCCTGCGAGCAGGATTTGACGGCGGTCTGGAAGTGTTTGTAGAACGGAATACAGCCGGTATGGAAGGCTTCACCGCCGCGGATCGGGCTGCCCAGCGCGCGGATGCGGCCGGCGTTGATGCCAATGCCGGCGCGCTGCGAAACGTATTTCACAATGGCGCTGGAGGTGGCGTTGATGGAATCCAGGCTGTCGCCGCACTCGATCAGCACGCAGGAGCTGAACTGGCGGGTTGGGGTGCGCACGCCGGACATGATCGGCGTAGGCAGCGAAATCTTGAAGGTGGAAATCGCGTCGTAGAAACGTTTGACGTAGTCCAGACGGGTTTCACGCGGGTAGTTGGAGAACAGGCAGGCGGACACCAGCATGTACAGGAACTGGGCGCTTTCATAGATCTCGCCGCTGACTCGGTTCTGCACCAGATACTTGCCTTCCAGCTGCTTGACGGCGGCATAAGAGAAGTTCATGTCGCGCCAGTGATCGATAAAGGAATCCATCTGCTCGAACTCTTCAGCGCTGTAGTCTTCCAGCAGATGCTTATCGTATTTGCCCATCTCGACCATGCGCGTCACGTGAGCGTGCAGCTTCGGCGGCTCGAACTGGCCATAAGCCTTTTTACGCAGGTGGAAGATCGCCAGGCGAGCGGCCAGGTACTGATAGTCCGGCGCATCGCGGGAGATCAGATCGGCTGCGGCTTTGATGATGGTTTCGTGAATGTCGGCGGTTTTGATGCCGTCATAAAACTGAATGTGTGAACGCAACTCTACTTGAGAAACCGAGACGTTGTGTAATCCCTCTGCGGCCCAATCGATGACCCGGTGGATTTTGTCGAGATTGATGCGCTCTTTACGGCCATCGCGTTTAGTTACAAGCAGACTTTGGTTCATGTGGTGTTTTACCTGTCCGTATGGTGCCCCTAAGCAGAAGTGTAGTCGCTCTGCTCAGTATGTAAACACTATATATAGGGGTTGTATGTCGGTGAGGTAACAAGATAGTGAGAAAAAACGGCGTTTGCAAGTGAACAAAACCGGCCTAATTTGTGGATAACTTGGGGGTGAAATGTAACTTGCCGTTCGCAGTGCGCGCCGTGACTGGCGCGACAAGCTTGTCAATAAGCGCGATCAGATTTTACTGAAAAACTGAAAAAATCGATCGTTTGGCGCTTTATTAAACGTTAGAAAAAAACGGCATATTGATCTGATTTAATATTCTAAAAAACTGTTTACAACGGGTATTTTGAGCGAAATCGCGGAAATTAGGTATTTTTCCGAATACGCCAACGGCGCCGCCCCCCGGTAATGCAGGGCCGGCGCGGTTTACAGCGCTTAACCTTCGTGCTGGGTGTGCACCATGTAGTTCACGTCAACGTTGCGCCCAAGCTTGAAATGATCGGTGATCGGGTTGTAATGCAGGCCGATCATGTGCTTTTCGCGCAGCGGCGTGCCGTCGACCCAGCCGATCAGTTCGGAAGGGCGAATGAACTTCTTATGATCGTGGGTGCCCTGCGGCACCATCTTCAGCACGTACTCCGCGCCGATCACCGCCATCAGCCAGGCTTTGGTGTTGCGGTTGATGGTGGAGAAGAACACGTGGCCGCCCGGTTTCACCAGCTGGGCGCAGGCGCGCACCACCGAGGCCGGATCCGGCACGTGCTCCAGCATCTCCATGCAGGTGACCACGTCGTAGCGTTGCGGGTTGGCCTGAGCGTGGCTTTCCACCGTCTCCTGCACATAGGTGACGTCCATGCCGCTTTCCAGCGCGTGCAGCCGCGCGACCTGCAGCGGCTCCGCGCCCATGTCCAGCCCGGTCACCTTGGCGCCTTCGCGCGCCATGCTTTCCGCCAGAATGCCGCCGCCGCAGCCCACGTCGAGCACCTGCTTGTCAAAAATGCCGCCGGCGCGCTGCATGATGTAGTTCAGGCGCAGCGGGTTGATGCGGTGCAGCGGTTTGAACTCGCCTTCCAGATCCCACCAGCGGGAGGCGACGGCCTCGAACTTGGCGATTTCCTGGTGGTCAACGTTTTGCACTCGGCTGGATGATTCTGCGTTCATGGGCTTGTCTGGCTCCTTGTTCTCGTTGCGCGGATTATACATGTTCCGGCGCGGCATCGTCTGCGCCGATGCGTTTTTAGCGCACTTATCTGCACAATTTCCGTGAAACAGCGGCGGTTATTTTCCCGTAAAGCGTGCTTTGTGATATAGTTTTACACCTTTGCCACTATGGCAGCGGGCAGATGAATCATTAGTAGAGGGATAGCAGCTCCATGAGCGACCTTGCCAGAGAAATCACACCGGTAAACATCGAAGACGAGTTGAAAAACTCGTATCTGGACTATGCGATGTCCGTTATTGTCGGACGTGCGCTGCCAGATGTTCGTGATGGACTGAAGCCGGTTCACCGCCGCGTTCTGTACGCGATGAGCGTATTGGGTAACGACTGGAATAAACCATACAAGAAATCGGCCCGTGTCGTCGGGGACGTGATCGGTAAATATCACCCGCACGGTGACAGCGCGGTTTACGACACTATCGTGCGTATGGCTCAGCCGTTTTCACTGCGCTACATGCTGGTGGACGGTCAGGGTAACTTCGGCTCCGTCGACGGCGACTCCGCCGCGGCGATGCGTTATACCGAAGTGCGCATGTCCAAGATTGCTCACGAACTGTTGGCGGATCTGGAAAAAGAAACCGTCGACTTCGTGCCTAACTATGATGGCACCGAGCAGATCCCGGCCGTCATGCCGACCAAGATCCCGAACCTGCTGGTCAACGGCTCGTCGGGCATCGCCGTGGGCATGGCCACCAATATCCCGCCGCACAACCTGGCGGAAGTCGTCAACGGCTGCCTGGCCTATATCGACGATGAAAACATCAGCATCGAAGGGCTGATGGAACACATCCCGGGGCCGGACTTCCCGACGGCGGCGATCATCAACGGCCGTCGCGGCATTGAAGAGGCCTACCGCACCGGGCGCGGCAAAGTCTACCTGCGCGCGCGCGCGGAAGTGGAAGCCGACGCCAAGACCGGGCGCGAAACCATCATCGTTCACGAGATCCCGTATCAGGTGAACAAGGCGCGTCTGATCGAGAAGATCGCCGAGCTGGTGAAAGAAAAGCGTGTGGAAGGCATCAGCGCGCTGCGCGACGAGTCCGATAAAGACGGCATGCGCATCGTGATCGAAGTCAAACGCGACGCGGTCGGCGAAGTGGTGCTGAACAACCTGTATGCGCTGACGCAACTGCAGGTCACTTTCGGCATCAACATGGTCGCGCTGCATCAGGGCCAGCCTAAGCTGCTGAACCTGAAAGACATCCTCGAAGCCTTCGTGCGTCACCGCCGCGAAGTGGTCACCCGCCGCACCATCTTCGAACTGCGCAAGGCCCGCGACCGCGCCCATATCCTGGAAGCGCTGGCTATCGCGCTGGCCAACATCGATCCGATCATCGAGCTGATTCGCCGTGCGCCGACCCCGGCCGAAGCGAAAGTCGCGCTGGTGGCGCAGCCGTGGGATCTGGGCAACGTCAGCGCCATGCTGGAACGCGCCGGTGACGACGCCGCCCGCCCTGAGTGGCTGGAGCCGGAGTTCGGCATCCGCGACGGCAAGTACTACCTGACCGAGCAGCAGGCTCAGGCGATTCTGGATCTGCGCCTGCAGAAACTGACCGGCCTGGAGCACGAGAAGCTGCTGGACGAATATAAAGAGCTGCTCAACTTTATCGCCGAGCTGATCTTTATCCTGGAAAGCCCAGAGCGCCTGATGGAAGTGATCCGCGAAGAGCTGGTGGCAGTCAAAGAGCTGTACAACGACGGCCGCCGCACCGAGATCACCGCCAATACTTCCGACATCAACATCGAAGACCTGATCAATCAGGAAGACGTGGTGGTGACCCTGTCTCACCAGGGCTACGTGAAGTATCAGCCGCTGTCCGACTATGAAGCGCAGCGCCGCGGCGGCAAAGGCAAGTCTGCAGCGCGTATCAAAGAAGAAGACTTTATCGATCGTCTGCTGGTGGCCAACACCCACGATACGATCCTGTGCTTCTCCAGCCGTGGCCGCCTGTACTGGATGAAGGTGTACCAACTGCCTGAAGCCAGCCGCGGCGCGCGCGGTCGCCCAATCGTCAACCTGCTGCCGCTGGAAGCCGATGAGCGTATCACCGCCATTCTGCCGGTGCGCGAGTATGAAGAAGGGCGCCACGTGTTCATGGCCACCGCCAGCGGTACCGTGAAGAAAACCGCGCTGACCGAGTTCAGCCGCCCACGCAGCGCCGGCATCATCGCCGTCAACCTCAACGAGGGCGACGAGCTGATCGGTGTCGATCTGACCGACGGCAGCAACGAAGTGATGCTGTTCTCCGCCAACGGTAAAGTGGTGCGCTTCCCGGAAACGCAGGTGCGTTCGATGGGCCGTACCGCGACTGGCGTGCGCGGCATCAACCTCGGCGAGGGCGACAGCGTGATCTCGCTGATTGTGCCGCGAGGCGAAGGCGACATCCTGACCGTCACGCAAAACGGCTTCGGTAAACGTACCGCGGTGACCGAGTACCCGACCAAGTCGCGCGCCACCCAGGGGGTTATCTCCATCAAGGTGAGCGAGCGTAACGGCCAGGTGGTCGGCGCCGTGCAGGTGGAAACCAGCGACCAGATCATGATGATCACCGATGCCGGCACGCTGGTGCGTACCCGCGTTTCGGAAGTCAGCGTGGTGGGCCGTAACACCCAGGGCGTGACGCTGATCCGCACGGCGGAAGACGAAAACGTCGTCGGTCTGCAGCGCGTGGCCGAGCCGGTGGAAGACGAAGAGCTGGACAGCCTGGAGCCGGGCGCGGAAGCGGTGGAAGAAGACACCACGCCGCTGGACGATGGCGACGACGCGGCTGAGCCGATGGACGACGACAACGTTTAAAGCAAAGGGCGTCGGCATGCCGGCACCATGATGCACTGAGACAAAAGGGTCTGGCAGCGATGCTAGGCCCTTTTTCAGTTATATGGTTTAATTGGCGCACCGAGCCGCCGGCCGCCGCGCCGGCGACAGCGTGCGCCGCCACTGACTTTCGTATGGTATCCGATTGAAATACTTAGCCTCTTTTCGAACTACGCTGAAGATATCCCGCTATCTGTTCCGGGTACTGGCGATTTTGCTGTGGTCGTTGGGTGCGCTGCTCACCACCTTTTATATTCTGAATATCCTGCATCAGAAAGAATCGGACATCCGGCAGGAGTACAACCTCAACTTCGACCAGGCGCAGGGCTACATCCGTCACTCCGCTGACATCATTCGCGACATCAAGTATATGGCGGAAAATCGCCTCAACGGTTCGGTCAGCGGCCTGGACATGTTCAGCGGCGTGATCCCCGGCAAGGGCAGCCCGCCGCAATTCTTTCCGCTGTACCCGGAGTCCAACTGCGCGCTGAGCACCACCTATCGCAGTTCGCTCGATTCGCTGAGCGGCCTGATCCAGTATTGGAAAGAGAACTTCGTGGCGGCCTACGATCTCAACCGGGTGTTCTTCATCGGCGGCGACAGCCTGTGTATGGCGGAATTCGGCGGCGGCAACGCGAGCGCCAATCGGGAAAACATGCTGAAGTTGCTGCACGAGCGGATTCTGAAATACCGCAACGCCAAGAATCTCGACAAAGACAACAACCTGTATTGGATCAGCCCCAGCGCGCAGCGGCCGGACGTCGGTTATCTGTACGTGCTGACGCCTCTCTATATTGGCAACAAACTGGAGGCGTTGCTGGGCATCGAGCAAACCGTTCGGCTGGAAGATTTCGTTACCGCCGGCAACCTGCCGATCGGCGTCACGCTGCTGGATGAGAACAACGAGCCGGTGCTGCGCCTGGCGGATGGCGAACGCTATGCCGCTGCGCTCAACAGCTACCCCGAAGAGCATGCCTACTTCGGTTATGTCGACAATTACCGCGACCTGATCCTGAAGAAAGCGCTGCCGCCTTCTTCGCTGAGCATCGTCTATGCGCTGCCGGTGAAAAGCGTGGTGGAACGCTTCAAAATGCTGATCCTCAACGCGCTGTTGCTGAACCTGCTGTCGGCCATCGTGCTGTTCACGCTGGCGTGGCTGTTTGAGCGCAAGATGTTCCTGCCGGCGGAGGACAACGCGTTTCGCCTGGAAGAGCACGAGCAGTTCAACCGCAAGATCGTCGCTTCGGCGCCGGTGGGCATCTGTATCCTGCGCATCAGCGACGGCACCAATATTTTGAGTAACGAGCTGGCGCACAACTACATCAACCTGTTGACCCACGAAGATCGCGATCGCATAACGCGCATCATTTGCGAACAGCAGGCGAATTTCGTCGATGTGATGACCAGCAACAACAACAACCTGCAGATCAGCTTTGTCCATTCGCGCTACCGTAACGAAGAGGTGGCGATTTGCGTGTTGGTGGACGTCAGCGCGCGCGTGAAGATGGAAGAGTCGCTGCAGGAGATGGCGGCGGCGGCGGAGCAGGCCAGCCAGTCGAAATCGATGTTCCTGGCCACCGTCAGCCATGAGCTGCGCACGCCGCTGTACGGCATTATCGGCAACCTTGATCTGCTGCAAACCAAGGCGTTGCCGCAAGGGGTCGATCGGCTGGTCAATGCGATGAACAACTCTTCCGGCCTGCTGCTGAAAATCATCAGCGACATCCTCGATTTCTCCAAAATCGAGTCCGAGCAGTTGAAGATTGAACCGCGCGAGTTCTCCTGTCTGGAGGTGATCACCCATATCGCCGGCAACTATTTGCCGCTGGTGGTCAAGAAACGTCTGGGGCTGTACTGCTTTATCGAACAGAACGTGCCGGAGCGCATCTTCGGCGATCCGGTGCGGCTGCAGCAGGTGCTCTCCAACCTGGTGAACAACGCCATCAAGTTCACCGATACCGGCTGTATCGTGCTGCAGGTCTGCACCCGCGGCAGCTACCTGGAGTTCAGCGTGCGCGATACCGGCGTCGGCATCCCGGAGAAGGAGATTTCGCGCCTGTTCGATCCGTTCTTCCAGGTGGGGACCGGCGTGCAGCGTCATTTCCAGGGCACCGGCCTGGGATTGGCGATCTGCGAGAAATTGGTCAACCTGATGGACGGCGACGTCTCCGTCGAGTCCGAGCCGGGCCTGGGCAGCTTGTTCAGCATTCGCATTCCATTGTTTAACGCCCAGTTTTCGATCCCGCAGGCCAGCGATACCTGGCAGGGGCGTCGGCTGTGGCTGGATATCCGTAATCAGCGGCTGGAAAGCTACCTGATGGCGATCCTGGGCGGCTACGGCGCCGATATCCAGCGCTATGACGGGCAGGAGACCGCCGCGGGAGAGGTGCTGCTCAGCGATCATCCGCTGATGCTGGATGCGCCGCTGCTGGCTCAGATCCAATTCTCCACCGAGCATATTGGCCCATCACAGGAAACCCGGCCGGGCTATTGGATGCACAGCACCTCCACGCCGCGTGAAACGCTGACCTTGCTCAACCGGTTGTTCGGCGTCGGCAGCGGCGCGGCAGAGGCGCTGGTGCAGCTGCCGGTGCCCGCCAAGGCCAGCGCGGCGGACAACGGCGATATTCATCTGCTGGTGGTCGACGATCATCCGATCAACCGTCGCCTGTTGTCCGATCAGCTGGGATCGCTGGGATATCAGGTGGTGACCGCCAACGACGGCGTCGACGCGCTCGGCGTGCTGAAACAGCATCGCGTCGATATTGTGCTGACCGACGTCAATATGCCGAATATGGACGGTTATCGTCTGACGCAGGCGCTGCGGCAGATGCAGTTCAGCGCGCCGGTGATTGGCGTGACGGCGAACGCGCTGGCGGAAGAGAGGCAGCGTTGCCTCGAGGCGGGTATGGATAATTGCCTGTCGAAACCGGTCACGCTGGAGACGCTGGAACAGACGTTGGCTTACTACAGCCAGCAGGTGCGCTACAGCCGCAGCGAGGCTTGAAAAGCAAACAGGCACGGCGAATGCCGTGCCTGTTTGGCGTTAACCTGCCGTGAGTCAGGCTTTAGTCTTTGTCCAACGGCGTCATGCTGACGGAGGAGAGGTAGTTGAGCAGGGCGATGTCGTTCTCGACGCCCAGCTTCATCATCGCCGATTTCTTCTGGCTGCTGATGGTTTTGATGCTGCGGTTGAGCTTCTTGGCGATCTCGGTCACCAGGAAACCTTCGGCGAACAGGCGCAGCACTTCGCTCTCTTTCGGCGACAGGCGTTTGTCGCCATAGCCGCTGGCGCTGATCTTCTCCAGCAGTTTAGAGACGCTTTCCGGCGTGAACTTCTTGCCTTTCTGCAGGGCGGCCAGCGCCTTCGGCAGATCGGTAGGCGCGCCTTGTTTCAGCACGATGCCTTCGATATCCAGATCCAATACCGCGCTCAGGATCGCCGGGTTGTTGTTCATGGTCAGCACGATGATCGACAACTGCGGATAGTGACGCTTGATGTACTTAATCAGCGTGATGCCGTCGCCATACTTGTCACCCGGCATCGACAGATCGGTGATCAGCACGTTGGCGTCCAGCTTGGACAGATTGTTGATCAGTGCGGTTGAGTCTTCGAACTCCCCAACGACATTCACCCATTCAATTTGCTCAAGTGACTTCCGGATGCCAAACAGTACGATAGGATGGTCATCAGCAATAATTACGTTCAGGTTATTCATGTTGTTGGCTACCTTGCTTCAGCAGTCTGCTGACGAAAAAATCAATCTGACTGATGTTATTCTCGATCTCGGGCGCATCACCTTCTGCGATGCGCTGTTCTAACGATTCGCACAGCTGCTTGCCGGGAAGCAGATTTAACATGGCAAACACGCCTTTCAGGCGATGTGCGGTTTGTGACAGCGCATTGAAATCACTGCTGCCCGCCTCAGTATACAGTTTTTTGACATCGTCGGGTACTGTATCGACAAACAGCCCATAGTAATCACTTGATTTCAATTGTTTTTCATAGAGTTGGATATCTTCTGAACTCAATGAAAGCGGGCTTTCTTCCTGTTCCAGCGCGGCCATTTGCTGTTCGATCAGTATCAGCACGGCGTCGATTAATGCGCCGTTCAGGTTGTAGTTCACCCGAATGTAGCGTTTATCCAGCGCTTGCCAACCCGGCTCATCGGTCGCCAGCAGCAGGGTGTAATCATCGGCTCGCTGCGGGTTATCGGTCAGCAGCACGTCATAATCGCGATTGACCGCGCGATCGTCGGCGACGAGGCAGTCGGCGCCGTAGGCCTGCAGCAGACGGGTCACGATGCCGCGCACTTCATCCGACGTGACGTCCAGCAGGGCGGTGACGCCGTCGAGCAGTTTTTCCTGCTCCTGCGGCTCTTTTTTCTCCATCTCCATGGCTACGCGAATGGTGTAGCGAGTGCCGATATCCACCTTGCTGCGAATGTCCAACTGGCCGTTAAGCTTTTTGCACAGCTGATTGCACAGGAAGAAGGTGAGGCCGGAACCGTGGTTGAAGCGATCCACCAGCGTCTGGCTGAGGAACGGATAGTTGAGGTTGCTGATCTCTTCGTTGGAGATGCCGGAGCCGGTGTCGTTGATTTGGAAAATCAGGCGATCCGGGTGCTCGGGCTCATGGTCGACAACCAGGGAAATCTTGCCGCAGGCGGTGGTGATAATGGCGTAATGCACCAGCAGCGAGATCACCTTGCGCAGCGCGTTGGCGTCGCCGATATAGTTCTGCTCGACGTCCAGCTGGAAATGCTTAAACAGCGCCAGCCCCTTCTGATTGAGGGCGGGCAGGGCCTCCAACAGCAACTCGTCGATCATCGCCGTCGGGCTAAACGGCTCGCGCGAGGGTTGCCAGTCCTGGGTTTCCAGTCGGGTCAGCAGGGTGATGTTATCGATCAATTCCAGCACCGAAGCCGACGCCGCCGCCAGCTGGCCCAGCAGCGCCTGCTGCTGTTCCTCATCCGGCCGGCCGTGCAGACGATCGACCAGATCGTGCATCTGGCGCACCGGCTGATTCAGCTCAATGCCCAGGTTGTGCAGCATCAGCTTGCGCGCCTGAACGTTTTTGTCGTATTCGCGCCGTGCCTGCTGCAGCCGCTTGTTCACCATCACCTCTTTATCCTGATCGTGCATCAGGAACAGGTAGGTGTCCGGCGACAGCTGGCTGCGGAAGATGCGGATTTCATACACCTCGTTGTTGACCGTCGCCTGGATCACCCCGTGATGCTGTTCGGCCATATGGGCGATCTTTTGCAGACTGAGGTGCGGCAACAGGTGCTCGGCGATTTTATTGCTGGCGATCACCGCATTGTTGGCGAAGCTGTAGACCAGCAGGCCGGAAGGCAGGCTGGAGACGATTTCCTTATTCAGCGCGCGCTCGGCCTCCAGTTCCACCGCCATGTTTTCGCTCGGGCGAATGTACTGGCGGCGGATAAAGTAGATGCTCAGCATCGACAGCGCCAGCAGCAGCAAGTTGACCGCGATCAGCCAGATGTTGTTGCGCAGCAGGTCGATGGCCAGATTGATGGCCGAAACGCGATACACCACCTTCAGCGGCGCATTGGGCAGGGCGGCGCTGAACTCCACCCAGCCGCCGCTCATCGTCGCATGGGTGCCGAGGACGGTTTCCGCCGGGATGGTACTGTCGTCGAGATCGACATCGTCCGGCTGCAGCAGGAAATTGGCGCGGGCCAGATTGGCCGGAATGATGTCGTTGATCGGCAAGTCGAAGGCGATCACCGTCGCCAGATGCCCTGGCTGATTGAAAGTGGTGCGAATCGAGAACGAATAGGCGTTCTGGAAGCGCTGCTTGCGCAGATCGGAAAAGCTCTCGCGCTCGTCGAGCATATTGGCCTGCTGCAGCATCTCGGCGCGGCGTTCGTCCGCCGAGGTGGTCAGGTAGCTTTCCCGAAAGCGCGAAGCCAGCTCTTTGAGCGGCTGGGTGGTGATCAGGCTGAGGCTGTTGTCCTGACCATTGAGGTAATACATGGCGTAGTTTTCGGTCTTGGCGCCCCAGCGGGTGTCCAGGTAGTCCGAGATGTTGGCGATCATCGCCAGCGTGCTCTCGTCATGGCTGCCGAAGATCACCGCGTCGGTTTTCTTGTGCGGTTTCTCGATATAATAGACGTCGGGCCGCAGGCGGGTTTCCTGCAAACCGGGATCGACATTCTGCGCCGGCGCATTGCCGAATTTGTCATAGACCTGATAGGTCATATAGCGGTAGGTATCGATGCGCTTTTGCAGCGAACCGGCAATGCTGTTCAGCGCGTACTTCTTTTCCGCCAGCCAGGCATTGGTGTAGTTGTAGCCATACAGGCCGATGCCGATCGTCAGCAGCACGATAAACAGCAGGAAGCAGCGGGTAATGTTGCTGGAGCTGATGGTCAATTGTTTATTTTGCATAGTGGCTGCGCATTCCTGAATCAGCGAGTGACGGCCCTGGCGCTGGCGGTCACCGCCAACAGCAGAGCGGCTACGCAGGCGAAGGCCACCGTCAGGCTGGAAAACTGAGCGATGAAACCGATCAGCGCCGGGCCGGCCAGAATACCGGCATAGCCGACGGTGGTGACGGAGGCGATCGCCAAATTGGCCGGCATGTCGCGCTGGTTGCCTGCAGCGCTGAACAGGATCGGCACCACGTTCGAGGCCCCCAGGCCGACCAGCATGAAACCGACCAGCGACACGGTGGCGTGATTGAAGGCGATGGCCAGACTCAGGCCGAGAGCGGCGCACAGGCTGCCCAGCAGCAACACCCGGTAGCGGCCCAGTGAGTTCACTACCCGATCGCCATTGAGGCGACCGAGCGTCATGGTGATGGAAAACAGCGCATAGCCCAGACCTGCCTGGCTGTGTTCGACGCCGCGCAATGTGGTGAGGAACAGCGCGCTCCAGTCGAGCATCGATCCTTCCGCCAGGAACATGATGAAGCAAAGAATGCCGATGAACATCACCCAGCCGCGCGGCAAGACGAACATCGGCCCGCCGTCGTCGGCGCCGCTCTCACGCAGCAGATGGCGGCTGGCGAGCGCCAGCAGCACTATCACCGCCAGTACGGTAAGCAGGGTGGATTGCAGCGGCGTCAGCCCCAGCCACAGCAGCGCGCTGACGCCGCCGGCACCGGCAATGCCGCCGATGCTGAAGAAACCGTGAAAGCCGGACATCATCGCCTTGCCGCTGGCGCGTTCGACGATCACCGCCTGAACGTTCATCGCTACGTCGATCATGCCGATCGCCGCACCGAACAGCAGCAGCGCCACGGCCATGCCGCCGAGAGAGTCCATCAGCGCCAGCAGCGGCAGATCGATGCACAATCCCAGCCCCGCCATCAAGATCACCGCGCGGCAGCCCAATTTGCCGGTCAGGAAACCGGTCAGCGGCATCGCCAGCATGGAGCCGGCGCCGATACAGAGCAGCAACAGGCCGAGCGAGCCGTCGTCGATGCCGATGCGCGCTTTGGCGAAGGGGACCAGCGGCGCCCAGGCGGCCATGCCGAGACCGGCGACGAAAAAGGCCAGACGGGTGGCGATCTGTTGAGGAACGCCGGGCGTTTGCTGTTCATTGCACAAGGTGGCTGTCATGTAAGCGTCAGGATCTTGGGTCAAAAGAATGGTGAAAGTTACTGACAGTTTTTATCACAATCCGCGATCCGGGTCGAAAATATTCGTGCCTGACACATCCCTGGCGCCGCCTCTGCGCACCAGCCACAGCGCGATAGCCTGGACAATATAGTCCTTTTGCCGCTCGTCCAGTGTGACGCCCTGCGGTATGCCGTGCCACTTTTCCAGGCAGCCGCGGCAGCAGGTGGCGGTGGCGTGTTGGGCGACGAATACCGGGTGGCCACGCATCGGCGTTTGCTTGCCGTCGTTTTTAGGGTAGGCGGCGGCCAGGCGGCGATCGATAAAATCGCGGGCATGGCTGAGGATAAGGGGTAATCCCTTGCCCTCGAGATAAGCCTGGTCTTTGGCATTTAAACGGAAGCGAGCGCGGAAGGGGGAACTTTGCAGCCGCCGCCACAGCACGTCGGGTTGAAAGGGCATCATGAATTTTACTCGCTGAAGGTGCGCTTTTTTCAGATTACCAGAACTGAAACTCTGCGGCTAATTGTGCCTGCGGCGGGAAATAATCGGCAAGATAAAGCACGAAATGAAAAGCAAGCTCAATTTGTAGGCTAAAATAAGGAAAAAGATTAGCAATTAGTGCGGCGGTAAATTAGTGAAACTATATCACTGGGTTATTTATTTGCTTGCTATTTGTGCGAGTCGAAATTGTGAGGGGAGTATGGAGGGAAATAAAAAACCGGCCAGAAGCCGGTTAAAAGGAATGCAGAAATTATCTTCCGATAATGAAGGTAATAATGAAAATAATGATGATAGCGAAGTGATTATAGCGGCTGCGTGTGGGGAGAGTTTTGGCACAATGTGCTTATTGCCCGTCTCAATTGTATGGTTGGCTTTTTTTTCTTAAAGATATGTATAACTACATGATTTTTTATCAATTAATCTATTCTTTGTCTTTAAGTGCTTTATTTTGTTTGTCTGTAAGGTTTTGTGAAAGTTCGCGTGTATTTACATTTTGAAACCTTTATTAATTACACTGAAGCACTATCGGATACTTGGTATCATTTTCTTTCTGGATTAATATAACCCTTGTTACCAGAATGGTAATGCACAGTCGTGCTAATAATGCTCGAAAAGGGCAGTGGCCGTAGCTCGACATAATTAACGAGGATAATAACGATGAAACTTCGAGTACTCTCTCTGATGGTACCCGCACTGCTGGTTGCAGGCACAGCAGGCGCGGCGGAAATCTACAACAAAGACGGTAATAAACTGGATTTGTACGGTAAAGTCGACGGTCTTCACTATTTCTCCAGCAACAACGGCGTGGACGGCGATCAGTCTTATATGCGTTTTGGCCTGCGCGGCGAAACGCAAATCAGCGATCAGCTGACCGGGTACGGCCAGTGGGAATATCAGGCGAACCTGAACCACGCTGAAAACCAGGACAACAAGAACTTCACCCGTTACGGCTTCGCCGGTCTGAAATTCGGCGACTATGGCTCCTTCGACTACGGCCGTAACACCGGCGTGTTGTACGACGTCGCGGCGTATACCGACTTGCAGCCTGAGTTCGACGGTATGACCTACGGCGCCGACCAGTTCATGTTCCAGCGTTCCAGCGGCCTGGCGACCTACCGTAACAACGACTTCTTCGGTCTGGTTGACGGCCTGAACTTTGCCCTGCAGTACCAGGGTAAAAACGGCAACGGCGAAGAGACCAACAACGGTCGTGACGTCCTGGGCCAAAACGGCGAAGGTTACGGCATGTCCATGAGCTATGACATGGGCTACGGCATCAGCGCCGCGGGCGCCTTCTTCAACTCTCGCCGCACCAGCGAGCAGAACGGCGCTGGCGCGTACCGCAATATTATGGGCCGCGGCGACAAGGCGGAAGGTTACTCCGGCGGTCTGAAATATGACGCCAACGACGTTTACCTGGCGGTGATGTTCACCCAGTCCTACAACGCGGCGCGTTTCGGCAGTTCCGACAGCAGCGTTTATGGCTACGCCAACAAGGCGCAGAGCTTCGAAGCCTACGCGCACTACCAGTTCGACTTCGGTCTGCGTCCGTTCGTGGGCTATAACCAGACCAAAGGTAAAGACCTGGGCCGCGCCGGCAACGGCAAGGACTACGGCGATCAAGATCTGGTCAAATTCGTCGACCTGGGTGCGACCTACTTCTTCAACAAAAACATGTCTACCTATGTTGATTACAAAATCAACCTGGTGGACAACAACGATTTCACCGACGCTGCCGGCATCAACACCGACAACGTGGTTGCCGTGGGCCTGGTTTACCAGTTCTAAGCACCAGCGTGTGAATGACACAGCGCGGCCTTCGGGCCGCGTTTTTTTTGCCGGTAAAAAGCACGGATTGATCCGTTGTCGGCATGGGAAGCGCTTCGGATCGCCTCCGCTCGGCCTACGCTGTCAGTACAGCAAACAGAACGGAGGTGATATGGAACTCAAGATCGATAAGGTGATCGAAACGGTGCTGTACGTCAGCGACATTGAACGCGCGGACGCTTTTTACCGGCAGGTGCTGAAGCTGCCGGCAATGGTCGCCAATGAACGGTTTCGCGCCTATAACGTCGGCGATCGGAGCGTACTGTTGCTGTTTATCGAGGGCGATTCGCTGCGCGGGGCGCAGTATCCGACCGGGTTTATTCCCGCGCACGATGGCGTGGGGCCGGCGCATATCGGGCTGGCGGTGGCGAAAGAGCAACTGCCGCACTGGGAACGGCATCTGGTGGCCAACGGCGTGGAGATTGAGGGGCGAATGCGCTGGGAACACGGCGGGGAAAGCATTTATTTTCGCGATCCCGACGCCCACCTGCTGGAACTGGTGACGCCGGGCATCTGGGCCAATTACTGATCGAACCCGCCTAGCGCCAACATGTCCAACGCGGCATTCAGCACCTGCAGCGCGGCCTGCGGTTGCCGCTCTATCTGCACTCTGACGATGGCGCCGTCGATCAGCATCGCCAGCATTGCCGCCCGCTGTTCCCGCTGCGGCCCGGCGGGCAGGTGGCGCGCCAGTTCATACGCCATCTGCCGCTTATGCCGGCCGGCGATGTGCAGGCTTTCCGGCAGCAGATCGGCTATCTCCACCGCAGTATTGATAAACGCGCAGCCGCGAAAGCGCGGATCGTCGAACCATTCCGCCAGGCAGGGCGCCAGCGCCGGCAGCAACCCGCCGGTCTGCGCCACATGGCGGGCCAGTGATGTGCTGAACCAGCTGAGCCACTGCTGATGGCGATAGGTCAAAAACGCCGTAATCAAATCGTTCTTGCTGGGAAAGTGGCGGTAGAAGGTCACTTTGGTCACGCCAGATTCCTTGATGATGCGATCGATACCGGTGGCGCGGATCCCTTCTTGATAAAACAGATCGTGCGCCGTCAGCAGGATGCGCTGGCGGGCGGGCAAGGCGTTGAGATCGGCGGTCATCATTTTCTCCGGGGCTATTTTCGAATGATTGTAGACAACTCTGTCTACTTGCGCTAGCGTAAAGGTGTAGACAGAGTTGTCTACATGCCTTCACTCAGGAGATGAACATGAGCATTAAACCCCCATTGCCGCCTTTTACCCGCGAATCCGCCATCGAGAAGGTGCGGCTGGCGGAGGATGCCTGGAACAGTCGCGACCCCGAACGCGTATCGCAGGTGTATTCCCTCGATACCCACTGGCGTAACCGCGCGGAGTTTGTCGACGGGCGCGCGGCGGTGGTCGGCTTTTTGCAACGCAAATGGGCGAAAGAACTGGAGTATCGGCTGATTAAGGAGCTGTGGGCGTTTGACGGCGCGCGCATCGCGGTGCGTTTCGCCTATGAATGGCGCGACGATTCCGGCAACTGGTATCGCAGCTTCGGCAATGAAAACTGGGAGTTCAATCAGGAGGGGCTGATGATCAACCGCCATGCCTGCATCAACGACATGCCGATTCGCGAACAGGATCGGCGTTTTCATTGGCCGCTCGGCCGGCGCCCGGACGATATTCCAGCGCTGAGCGATTTCGGTTTTTGAATCTGCTGGCGCGCCGGCGATGGCCTCTTGAGTGCAAAAGCGCACCGATCGACAAAGGGGAATTTGTAGAAAAGCCTTCCCGCTTCTAGACTTAGGGAACAACAAATGCACTCCAAGAGGACAAGCTATGACGAAGAAGTTGGTTTTGGCCGTCGGCACCGCGGCGGTATTTTCCATTCTTGCCGGTTGCACCACCTATGATCGCGCAGCCAGTTATGTCAATGAGCCGGTGGTCAGCGATGTCAAAGTAGGGATGACCAAGCAGCAGGTGCGGGCTATCGCCGGTCCGCCGTCGACGTCCGCCACGCTGATCCATGCGCAGGGCACCTGCGACACCTATGCGGTGGCGCCGCGCGACGGCAAGGTGCAGACGTACTTTGTCAGCTACAACGACACGGGCCATGTCATGAACAAGGGCTATCAAACCTGTTCAGACTACGATTCCCAGCCGAAATAATCGCGTTTCGGCCGACCAAAAAAGCCTCGCTTGCGCGGGGCTTTTCATTTTTTAAGCGTTTAAGGCCTGAAGTTTAGGCAACTGCGCCGCCCATGCCATTTTTTTGCATCAAAACGATAGACATTTCATAACGGTATCGCTAATATCAGCGCCCATTGGAAGGATGGCCGAGTGGTTTAAGGCAACGGTCTTGAAAACCGTCGAGTGTAACAGCTCCCAGAGTTCGAATCTCTGTCCTTCCGCCAAATTCAGCCGGCTTAGCTCAGTAGGTAGAGCAACTGACTTGTAATCAGTAGGTCACCAGTTCGATTCCGGTAGCCGGCACCATGATAGAGGCCCCAGCAGCGATGCTGGGGCTTTTTGTTATGGATTTTTACTGGAAGCGCCACGAGAATGAATTTCTCAGGTGGCGTCGAAGTTAATCGATAAGCATGCCATCAGATTGAGTGTCGATAGGCAATTACTGAAGCGCGACGGCTTTCGTTTGGTTGCGGTTAATAAGCATTTTGCCGAGTTTGATGCCTGGTTTCTCGATAAAGTGATACAGCAACGTTGCAATACCATAAGTGAGCGGGAGAATGATTCCTGATGCAACAACGAACCGCATCACTGAAGAAAGTTCGGCAAATGATGTGTTTGAGAGCAAATAGGCCACGACCGGTAGAACTATCAATAGATGAAGCAAGTAAACTGAGTATGAGACATCTCCCAGAAATACGCTGAAACGGTTTGTCAGGCACCAACGTGGCAAGCGCAGCGCACGTGACCACTTACTCTCTTCACTACGAGTCCAAAGCATCATGATCATCATTAAGATCAGACCTATCTGAGCGAGCAAATGGTATTTATTCAATTCGTGTGGCAGATATGCGCTACCCAGTACGGTTAACAAAGCAAAAGCGACATATCGAACACTCTTTCTGCGGATTGATTCAGCCATTAGCATACCCGCGATAAATAAGTTCAGCTTTATTAGGATCATGGAAGGCATAGGGAACGCGGCAAAGTAGTCCGGTACTAAAAACTTGACGATTCCGCACAGCAAGACAATCGTGAGGCATGCTCTGGCAAATCCCAGTTTCAAGACTGTCAACATAATGAATGGGAAAAGAAAGTAGAACTGCATTTCCAATCCGATACTCCAGTCGGGGAGTACCGTATTGAAGGAATAATCAGGCAGAAAGCCAAATATAAAGGTGACGTGTGTGAGTACGTTCAAAAATGAATGGTCGCTATAGCGTGAACTGTTGGTTTGCGTTTCGCTGTAGAAATGGCCAATGATGTCTCTGGCTTCACCAAAGTAGCTACCGAATGCGATCGCCAGAACTAGTAAGACATAGTAAAGCGGCGCGATGCGGAAGAACCGTCGAGTCCAAAATTTTTTAAATGTCGATGAGTCGTTCCAGGGTTCTTTTGCCTTACGTTCAACATAATTTTTGGCCATCAGATAACCCGAAAGTAAAATGAAAAGATCTACACCGATTGCTGGATCAGAAAGAATGGGAGGGCGAAAGCTGGTTAGAATGCATATGTGGCCTAGAACAACCCAAAGTGAGGCCAAGCCGCGTAAACCTTCAAGTTCCTGTGACCACTTTTTAGCAGGTTGCATAAGGAGAAGCCCCTAAATAAATTTTCATCAATAATTCCAATGGGTTGGTGGTTATTTTAGATATTATAGCATGAGACCTCGCATGAGGTTAGCTGGTAAATTCTGAATGTAAACCATAGGGTTAAAAAGGTTTTTCGCTACCATAGGCCTCGAAATTATTCAATTGTGCGAGCGATAGTCGGCGGGGAGCACATATGAGCATTGCATACCTAACCGTAAGCCCTATGCTTTTTGAAAGTCTTTATTTCTCAGAAGGAGTGCAGGATAGTGTAGCCGTCAGATAAAAATGTCGCCATGCTGCCTTGTTCGTATAAACCAGCCTGCTGGTGCTAGGTTCGGGCTTGGCTATTAGTCTTGGGCTACGGTTGAGGCCGCTTATCAAATATCCGTGACCAGCCACTGATCCGCTTCTTCGAACATCTCTTCCAACATTCGGTTCAGCTTCTCACGATCACTTTTGCTGGCGTCGGAGTTCAGGCCGTTGGCCTGCATCGGCTTCACGCGCACGTCAGCTTCCGGGAACAGCGCATGCACGCGTTTTTCCAGCTCGTTGCGAATAATCTCGGCGGCGTTGGGTAACCCAGCGACGTTGCGTTTGTCGTATACCAATTCTACAAACATGTCTCACCTGTAAGTACTGATTTAATGTACAGTATTCTGGCCTGAGGAAGACCGGTTGGCAAGAGGGGGCGCGGAATTTTGCATGATGCGTTCATTCTTGCGCGGTGTGCGGTAAATCCTGCAGCTGAATCACCAATTCCGCCAGGCTGGCGGCCTGCATTTTCTCCATCACTTTTGCCCGGTGAACCTCCACGGTGCGCAGGGCGATATTCAACCGCTCAGCCATTTCCCTGTTCATCATGCCCCGCACCACCAGTTGCGCAATGTCGCGTTCTTTCGGCGTGAGCGTGCGGTAGCGGCCGCAAGTTTCATGGCGTTGCCAGGCCTCGGCGGCGACCTGCTGCGCCCGTTCGAGGGCGGCGATCAGCGGTTCAGCGGCGATCGGTTTTTGCAGGAAGTCCACCGCGCCGTACTTCATCTGCTCCACCGCCATCGGCACGTCGCCATGGCCGGACAGGAACACCACCGCCAGCGTGCTGCCGCGGCGGCGCAGCTCCCCGTAAACCTGGTGACCATCGAGCTTCGGCATCCGCATGTCCAGCAAGACGATCCCGGTCTGAAACAGGTCCGCCTGCGCCAGAAAATCGGCGCTGTCATTCCAGCATTGCACGCCGTGGCTGAGGCTGGTCAGCAAAAAATGGCAGGCGTCGGTGACGGCGACGTCATCATCCACCAGATAAATTAGCGACATGGTTTTCCTCGTTATCCAATATGAAATGCAGCGTTACGCACAGCCCGTTGCGGCTGTCGGGAGCCGGGCGGTTAGCCAGGCGGATTTCGCCGCCGCCATAGCGGGCCAGGCGCCGGCAAATGGCTAACCCCAGCCCCATGCCGCCGGCCTTGGTGGTGTTGAAGGGGCGAAAAGCCTGTTCCAGCCCGGCCGTTGTCATGCCGCCCGCGTTGTCCTGCAGATGCAACTCCATCGCCCGTTCGCTCTTGGCGGCGGAAAGCCAGACGGCATTGGCCCCGGCCTGCGCCGCATTCAGCAGCAGGTTCGCCAGCAACTGTTCCAGCAGCGCCGGCGGCAGGGTTAGCGTCAGCGAAGGCGCCACGTTATTGAACAACGTCAGGTCGGGATAGCGTTGCGTCAGGCGCAGCAGCGTCCACACCCGCTCGGCGGTTTCGCTTACCGCGGTGGGGCGCCAGCGCGTTTGGTCTATCGCCTCCGCGGTGGGCTGCACCCACTGGCGCAGGTTATGAATCGTCTCGCCGCCGCGCTGCGCCTGCCGGTCGATATTTTCCAGCGGCCCCAGCAGCGGATGCCCGGCGTCCGTGTTGCGCAGTTGGATCAGGCACCCCTGCGCATAGTGGCGAATGGCCGCCAGCGGCTGGTTGAGCTCGTGCGCGAAGCCGGAGGCCATCTCCCCCAGCACGTTCAGCTGCCTGGCGTTTTCCAGCGCCCGTTCCTGCCGCCGCAGTTGCTCGTCGGCGCGGAGCAGCTGTCGCCCGCGTCGGCGCACCAGCAGCGCGATCCAGATATGGTTGACGATCAACAGCGCCAGCAGCGCCAGCGACAGGCCGACGGCCGTCTGATGCTGGATCAGCCAGCTCTTGATATCCAGCCATAGCCGCCGCTGTTCCGGGTGCTGATTGACGGCGCGCAGCAGCGCTTCCACCTCGCTGGTTGAGGCCGGTGCGCCCCACAGGAAGGGAGACTGGGGCGGTGCGGTCAGCAAGGCTCTCGCCACCGCATCCACCAGTGAGTTATCCAGGCCGGGCAGGGCGGCGAACGACCAGTTGGGATAAAGCGGCGTGCTGGTGACGCAGGGAGCCGACGTGGCCTGTTGCAGCAGCGGGCGAAAATCCGCCGGGTTGATCAGGCCTTCCTTGCCCATTTTCTCCAGCAGGCAGACCGGGACGATGGCGGCCTGAATGGCGCGCTCGCGCAACAGATAGAGCAGGGCGTCGGCAGGGAAACCGGTAAAGCGCAGGTGAAAATCGCGCTCGGGCCGTATGCCAGCGTCGCTGAGCGCCTTATAGCCGGTCAGATAGCCGCCGAAGGCCTGCGGATCGATGGCGCCCACCGTTTTTCCCATCAGCGCCTGCGGCGTCGTAATGCCGCTGTCGCGCCGCACCAGAATCACGCTGCCGATGATGTTGCCCGTTGCCCGATCGCCGTTGGCGGCACGCAACGACGCCAGCCAGCGCAGATGATAGTGGCTGTTCAGCTGCACAAACTGCGCCGGATTAGTGACCACGAACTGCACGCTGCCCCGATTGACCGCTTCGCGCATCTGCGCCAGATCGAGCGGCCGCAGGCGGAAGCGTTCTCCGCCGACGCTGCCGTTGAGCCTGTCGATCAGCGGCTGCCAGTCACGCTCGGTCGCCGCATCGCCGCGCATCGCCAGCACGCCGACCGACCACTCGCCCGCCTGTGCCGCCATCCCCCAGCCGAGACTGAACAGCAGTAATAACACGACCCTCACGGCCCCTCCTGATGGGCAATTTGCCTGCCGCCACTTGTTTTAGATCAACGTTGGGTTCGGTATGTGGTTAACCACAATAGAGCTGAGCCCAATGTCATTTTTACACTGTAAATCATCGACATTGTTTATTCATCTAACGGGCATCAATAGCGTGATCGGGATGATGCCCAGGGCATGGGAGAGGCGCATGGATTTCGGTAAACGGCAGTTTTTGCAGCGGCTGGGCGTGTTGACGGCGGGGGCTTCGCTGATCCCCGTGGCGGAGGCCGGGCTGACGTTAGCGCCGACGCGGCGCGAGGGGGATGCCAGCCGCCGCTACGCGATGCTGATCGATCTGCGGCGCTGCGTCGGGTGCCAGGCCTGTACCGTCAGTTGCGCCATTGAAAACCAGACCCCGCACGGGGAGTTTCGCACTACGGTAAACCAGTACCAGGTCAGTCTCGAAGGCGAAGCGGTGGCGACCAACGTGCTGCTGCCCAGGCTGTGCAACCACTGCGACAACCCGCCCTGCGTACCGGTGTGCCCGGTGCAGGCCACCTTCCAGCGCGAGGACGGGATCGTGGTGGTCGACAACAAACGCTGCGTGGGTTGCGCCTATTGCGTGCAGGCCTGCCCGTACGATGCCCGTTTTATCAATCACGCCACCCAAACGGCGGACAAATGCACCTTCTGCGTACACCGGCTGGAGGCGGGATTGCTGCCGGCATGCGTGGAGTCGTGCGTGGGCGGGGCGCGGATCATCGGCGATATGCGCGATCCGCACAGCACGCTGAGCAAGCTGCTGCGGCGTCACGAGGCCGAGATCAAAGTCCTCAAGCCGGAGAACCAAACCGCGCCCCACGTGTTTTATCTGGGGCTGGATGACGCCTTCGTCACGCCGCTGCCGGGGCGGGCGCAGGTCGCCTTATGGGAGGAGGGACGATGAGCCGCCAACTGATGATCGCAGAGGTTTTGAGCCAACCGCAGGCGGTGAGCTGGCTGCCGTGGGCCGTGCAGTATTTCTTCTTTATTGGCATTGCCGCCTGCGCCGCGTTGCTGGCCTGCGTGTGGCGCTGGCGCGGTGGAGACAACGCCGCACATTTGGAGCGGGCGGCGCTGTTTATCGGGCTGACGTGCGCCATCACCGCGCCGCTGGCGTTGACCGCCGATCTGCATCAAACCGCCCGTTTCTGGCATTTTTACGCCTACCCGACGCCCTGGTCGTGGATGCCGTGGGGCGCGCTGTTCTTGCCGCTGTTTACCTTGCTGATCGGCCTGTGGTTTATCGCGATTGAATTTACGCGGCTGACGGGCAGACCGGTTGCGCTGCTGCGTGGGATCGCGCCCGCCTGCGCGCTGGTGGCTATCGGCCTGCTGTTGTACACCGGGCGCGAGGTTTCCGTCGTGCGCGCCCGCCCAATCTGGTTCAGCTACGCATTTCCGATCGTGATGTTCCTCAGCGCGCTGCAGGCGCTCTTGGCCCTGCTGCTGTTGGCGATGCGCAAACGACCCGGCCTGCAGGCGCCGCTGGCGCGCGGGATGCTGCTGACGCTGCTGCCGCTCGGCGGGGCGATCCTGCTGTGGGTATGCGGCGATACGCTATCCGGCGCGGCGGTACGCCACTGGCTGCAGACGCAGGCGACGGCGCGCCAGTATGCTGCTGGCTGGATCGCGCTGTGGGGGCTGGCGCTGGCGTGCGCCGCCTGGGCGGCCTATCGACGTTTGCCGCGCGGCGGCGCGCCGCTGCTGGTGGCCGGCGCGCTGGGGCTGAGCTGGCTGATGCGCTGGACGCTGTTGATCGAAGTGCAGACCATCCCGAAATACAACGCGTCTTATTCCCCCTATAGCCTGCCGCTTGGTACCGATGGCTTGCTGGCGATCGTCGGCACCTTCGGGCTGTGGCTGGCGTTAATGATCATGGTGCGTGAAGCACAGGCGTTTTTACTGCGGAGAAAACAACATGGCTAAACTCACCCGGCGTCAGTGGTTGAAAGTGGGCCTGGCCTTCGGCGGGCTGTCCGCTTTCGGCCTGAGCTATCGCGAGGTCGCCAAACGGGCGATCGACGGCTTGATTCACGGCACCTCAGGGCGCGTGACTCTGGATCGCATCAACGGCAACTCTCTGCAGCCCGAAGGGCGGGCTATGCCGGAATGGCAAGGCAATCCGCAGCAGGCCATCTCGATGACCCAGTGCTTCGGTTGCTGGACGCAATGCGGCGTGCGGGTGCGGGTGGACAGGCAGACCGACCGGGTACTGCGTATCGCCGGCAACCCGTATCATCCGCTGTCTCAGGAGCGGCACCTCGATTCTGCGTTGCCGCTGCAGGACGCGTTGGCGCAGCTGGGCGGGGAGAGCGGCCTCGACGCCCGTTCCACCGCCTGCGCGCGGGGCGCTACGCTGCTGGAGGGGCTTTACAGCCCGCTGCGCGTGCTGGAGCCAATGAAACGCGTCGGCAAACGCGGCGAGGGCAAGTGGCAGCGCATCAGCTTTGAACAGTTGATCGCCGAAGTGGTGGAGGGCGGCGATCTGTTCGGCGAGGGGCATGTGGACGGCCTGCGGGCGATCCGCGATCTGGAAACGCCGATCGATGCCCGACAGCCGGGGCTGGGGCCGAAAGCCAACCAGCTGCTGGTGACCAACGCCGGTGATGACGGGCGCGACAGCTTCCTGCGACGCTTCGCCCAGAACAGCTTCGGCAGCAAAAATTTCGGCGCACACGGCGCTTACTGCGGGCTGGCCTACCGCGCCGGCTCCGGCGCGTTGATGAACGATCTGGACAAGAATCCGCACGTGAAACCGGACTGGGAACAGGTCGAATTCGCGCTGTTTATGGGCACCTCGCCGGCGCAGTCCGGCAACCCGTTCAAGCGTCAGGCCCGGCAGTTGGCCAGCGCCAGATTGCGCAGCGAATTCCGTTACGCGGTAGTGGCGCCGGCGCTGCCGTTGACCACCACGCTGGCGGACGATCATGGCCATTGGATCCCGATACTGCCGGGCACCGACTCGGCGCTGGCGATGGCGATGATTCGTTGGATCCTCGACAATCGGCGTTATCAGGCCGGTTATCTCGCCATCCCGTCGGAGGCCGCCATGCAACGCGCCGGCGAGAAGAGCTGGACCAACGCCACGCATCTGGTGATCGCCGAGAGCGAGCACCCGTTGGCGGGGCAGCATCTGACGCTGGCCCATCTGAACGGCGCCGAGTCGGCGTCGCCGCTGGTGGTCAACGGCGCGGGGGAACTGGTGGCGGCCGAGACGTGCGACAGCGCCGAGCTGTGGGTAACCCGCACGGTGACGCTGCACGACGGCGCGCAGGTGGCGGTGAAAAGCGGCTTTCAGTGTCTGAAAGAGGCGGCCGACAAGCTGTCGCCGGAAGCCTACAGCCGGGAATGCGGCGTACCGGTGGCGCGCATCGCGGCGCTGGCCGAGGCCTTTACCGCCCACGGGCGCAAGGCGGCGGTGATCGCCCATGGCGGGATGATGGCGGCGAACGGGTTTTACAATACTTGGTCGGTGATGATGCTCAACGTGTTGATCGGTAACCTGAGCCTGGCGGGCGGGGTGTTCGTCGGCGGCGGCAAATTCAACGGTTTCGCCGAGGGGCCGCGCTATAACCTGGTCGAGTTTCCCGGCCTGGTAAAACCGAAGGGGTTGAATATCGCGCGCAGCAAGGCCGCCTATGAAACCTCCGACGAATACCGCGAAAAAGTGGCGGCGGGCGTTTCGCCCTGGCCGGCCAGGGCGCCCTGGTATCCGTTCGTCGCCGGGCAGTTGACCGAGCTGCTGACGTCGGCGCTGGCGGGATATCCGTACGGGCTGAAAGCCTGGATCTCGAACATGACCAACCCCCTGTACGGTATCGCCGGGTTGCGCGGCGTGGCGGAAGAGCGGCTGAAAGATCCGGCGCGTTTGCCGCTGTTTATCGCCATCGATGCGTTTATCAACGAAACGACGGCATTGGCCGACTATATCGTCCCGGATACCCATAACTTTGAGAGCTGGGGATTCAGCGCCCCCTGGGGCGGCGTCGCCAGCAAGGCCACCACTGCGCGCTGGCCGATAGTGACGCCGGCGACCGCGAAAACGGCGCAAGGGCAGCCGATCTCCATGGAGGCGTTTTGCATCGCCGTCGCCAAACGCCTGGCGCTGCCGGGGTTCGGCGATCGCGCTATCGGCGACGGCCGGGGCGGGCTGCTGCCGCTCAACCGCGCCGAGGATTATTATCTGCGCGCCGCCGCCAACGTGGCGTTTGCCGGCAAGGCGCTGGTGCCGGCCGTGAGGGAGGAAGAGCTGGCGCTGAGCGGCGTCGATCGCTTGTTGCCGCAGCTTGCGCAGACGCTGCGCGCCGATGAGATCGGCCGCGTGGCGTTTATCTACAGCCGCGGCGGCCGCTTCGCCGGTCATGACAGCGGCCGCCGCGACGGCAGCGTGGGCAACCGCTGGGAGAAGCCGCTGCAGATCTGGAATGCGGAAGTGGCGAAGCACCGGCATGCGATTACCGGCGAGCGTTTCAGCGGCTGCCCAACCTGCTACCCGGCGCGTTTGTCTGACGGCCGTGCGGTGGAAGAACTCTACCCTGAGCGGCAGTGGCCGCTGCGGCTGATGTCCTTCAAATCCAATGTGATGAGCAGCTCCACCGCGGTGATCCGGCGCCTGCATGACGTGAAGCCGGTGAACCTGGTGGCGCTGAACCCGGCGGACGGGGCGCGTTTCGGCATTCAACACGGTGATTGGGTGAGCATCAGCACCCCGGGCGGCAGCCGGGAGGCGCAGATCAGTCTGCTGGCGGGGGTGATGCCCGGCGTGATCGCGGTGGAACACGGCTACGGCCACCGGGAGATGGGCGCCAGCCAGCACTACCTGGACGGCGAGCCGCTGGCGATGGATAAGCGCATTGCCGCCGGCATCAATCTCAACGATCTGGGGTTTGCCGATCCGACGCGCGAAGTGCCGAACACCTGGCTGGACTGGGTGACCGGTGCGGCGGTGCGCCAGGGGATTCCTGCGACCATCGTCAAGCTTTCCGCGTAAACGAAGGACGAAAAAAAACCTGCTGTAACAGCAGGTTTACGGCGCTGGGGTTTTAAGCCTGCGTAAGCAGCTGCAAAAAGCGGCTCAGTGCGGCAAAAGGCGGCTCGCTGTTGCGCCAGAAGACGCCCACACTGCCTTTTTGCTCAATCTTCGGCAGATTCAGGATCGCCAGCTGCCCCTGACTGGCATAACGCTGCGCCAGCCGTAGAGAAAGAATGGAGATCATATCGCTGCTTTGCAGTAGGTTGGTACTGACGTTCATTGATGCCGATTCAACCGTATTTTCAGGCAGCATCACGCCGTTATCTGCCAGCGCATTATCAATGCTGAGGCGGATGGGCGTGCCGGTCGGCCAGACAATCCAGCGCCAGTGGGTGAGATCGTGCCAGGTGAGGGTGGCGGATTTTGCCAGCGGGTGGTGAGGGCGGGCAACAAAACACACCGGTTCGGTGTAGAGCACTTGATAGTTGAGCGGCAGTTGCAGCGCCCGCCCGCCAACGCGGCCCACGACGACGTCCACCGCGCCCGCGATCAGATCGTGCAGCAGCGGGGTCATTACTTTTTCCTCAATATTGAGATGAAGCGTCGGCATTTCCTGCAGTAGGCTCAATATGGCCTGTGAAACGCAGTCGGTGGCGACCGGTGAGCAGCCGATTTTCAGGCTTCCCACTAGCCCGCCTTGTTTAAAGCGGGCGATTTCAGACTGCGAACGTTCCAGGTCATTGATCAAACGCTGCGCATGCTGAAGCAGCAGTTTCCCCCCTTCGGAAGGGCGCAGCCCTTTGCTATGCCGCTCAAACAGTGTGATCCCAATCTCATCTTCGAGCTGCGATAACCATTTTGACAGAGCAGGTTGGGAGATGTTCATCATCCGGGCAACGTGGGTCAGATTTCCCTGTTCACCCAACGCCACCAACATTTGCAGATGGTGCAGTTTCATTTTCTGAGCCCAGTTCGCCATTTGTTATAACTCTCAGGTTATGTCTCTGTCTGAAAAGCCATTGTACATTTTATCGCTAAGAATACAAATTCATAACATATATAAAACAAGACAGACATCTACCTACCTGCACCGAGGCGCTCACTATGACTCAACGGCGTGATTTACAAGCACTGATCGACGCTGCTCCCATCGGTAAGACGCAGTGGCGCGTTATCATCTGCTGCTTTTTAGTGGTGATGCTGGATGGTTTTGACACCGCCGCCATTGGTTTCATCGCACCTGACATCCGCACCCAGTGGCAACTGACCGCCGGCGAACTGGCGCCGCTGTTTGGCGCGGGGCTGTTGGGGTTGACGGCGGGCGCATTGCTTTGCGGCCCGCTCTCTGACCGCTTTGGCCGCAAGCGCGTCATTGAACTTTGCGTGGCGCTGTTTGGTGCGCTGAGCCTGATTTCGGCCTTCTCCCCCGATCTGCCAACGCTGGTCGTTTTGCGTTTTCTCACCGGCCTGGGGTTGGGGGGCGCGATGCCGAACACCATCACGATGACCTCTGAATATCTGCCTGCTCGCCGCCGTGGCGCGCTGGTCACGCTGATGTTCTGCGGTTTCACGCTCGGTTCGGCCCTGGGCGGGATCGTCAGCGCCCAACTGGTGCCGGTGATGGGGTGGCAAGGCATTTTGGTGCTCGGTGGCGTTTTGCCGTTGATGCTCTTTGTGGTGCTGCTGTTTGCCCTGCCGGAATCCCCTCGCTGGCAGGTCCGTCGCCAACTGCCGCACAAGGTGATTGCCAAAACGGTCAGCGCCATCACCCGAGAGTGCGATGAAGAGACTCATTTTTACCTCAACGAAGCCGCTGCGGTGGCCAAAGGAAGCATCAGCCCGCTGTTTGCAGGCCGCCAGCTGCGCATTACTCTCATGCTCTGGGTGGTTTTTTTTATGAGCCTGTTGATTATCTATCTGCTCTCCAGTTGGATGCCGACGCTGCTTAACCATCGCGGTATAGATCTGCAGCACGCCTCTTGGGTGACCGCCGCTTTCCAGATGGGCGGAACGCTGGGGGCGCTGGGGCTGGGGGTGTTGATGGACAAATACAATCCCTTCCGGGTTTTGGCGGCGAGCTACGCCCTGGGCGCCGTGTGTATCGTCATGATTGGCCTGAGCGATCACGGCCTGTGGCTGATGGCGATGGCCATCTTCGGCACCGGCATCGGCATCAGCGGTTCGCAGGTTGGGCTGAATGCCTTGACCGCCACGCTCTATCCGACACAAAGCCGGGCGACCGGCGTCAGCTGGTCCAATGCCATTGGCCGCTGCGGCGCGATTGTCGGCTCGCTTGCCGGCGGCGTGATGATGGCGATGAATTTCTCATTCGAAACGCTATTTTTCATTATTGCCGTGCCGGCGGCGTTCAGTACGGTGATGTTAATTCTGCTGACGGCTGTTGTTCGCCAGCCGGCCCCAGCCCCTGATACGTTGCCTCGCGCAGCGTCGTGAATGAAAAGGAGAATCCCTATGCCTGAACGCAATCAGGATGTTAACCCCAGCCGTCAGCAGTTCTACCGGCATATTTCCGCGCAGAATCTGACCCCATTGTGGGAGTCACTGCACCATTTGGTGCCGCAAACGCCGAATGCAAACTGCGCTCCGGCTTACTGGAACTATCAGGAGATTCGCCCACATCTTCTGGCCAGCGGCGAGTTGATTGGCGCCAAAGAGGCGGTTCGCCGCGTGCTGGTGCTGGAAAACCCGATGCTGCGCGGACAGTCCGCCATCACCCCGACGTTGTATGCCGGATTGCAGTTGATCATGCCGGGTGAAGTCGCGCCGAGCCATCGCCATAATCAGTCGGCATTGCGTTTTATCGTCGAAGGGAAAGGGGCATTTACCGCCGTTGACGGTGAACGTACGCAAATGCATGAAGGCGACTTCATTTTGACGCCGCAGTGGTGCTGGCACGATCACGGTAATCCCGGCGAGGAGGCGGTGGTATGGCTGGATGGGCTGGATCTGCCGCTGGTGAACTTGCTGGGTTGCGGTTTCGCGGAGGACTATCCGCAAGAACAGCAGCCCGTGACGCGCCAGGAGGGGGATTATTTACCTCGCTATGCGGCCAATATGCTGCCGTTGCGCCATCAGAAAGGCAACTCGTCGCCTATTTTCAACTACCGCTACGATCGCAGTCGGGAAGCGCTGCACGACCTCACCCGCTTGGGGGAAGTCGACGAGTGGGATGGCTACAAGATGCGCTACGCCAACCCGGTGACCGGCGGCTATCCCATGCCCTCGATGGGCGCCTTCCTGCAACTGCTGCCGAAAGGCTTTTCCTCACGGAAGGCGCGCACCACGGACAGCACCATTTACCACGTGGTGGAAGGGCGCGGCCAGGTCAGCATCGGCAACGAAACCATTCACTTTTTGGCAAAAGATATCTTTGTGGCGCCGACCTGGTTCGATGTGTCGTTTCAGGCGGACGAAGACACCGTGTTATTCAGTTTTTCGGACCGACCGGTTCAGGAAGCCCTGGGACTGTTCCGTGAAGCACGTTATTAATTTGGGAGAGACAAAATGACGCAATACGTATTTTCACCGCAAGCCCCCGTGACTGTTCCTGTCGTGGGGAGTGATAAGCAGTTTCCCGTACGCCGTGTTTACTGCGTCGGGCGCAACTATGCCGCGCATGCCCGCGAAATGGGCTTTGACCCGGATCGTGAGCCACCGTTCTTCTTCTGCAAGCCTGCCGATGCGGTGGTGCCGGTGGCGGCCGACGAAACGCTGGCGTTGCCGTATCCGTCGCAAACCGACAACTATCACTACGAAATCGAACTGGTGGTGGCAATTGGTAAACGGGGGAGTGATATTCCACTGGACAAGGCGCATGAATACATCTGGGGATATGCTACGGGCCTGGACATGACCCGCCGCGATCGGCAGATGGACATGCGTCAGATGGGGCGCCCATGGGAAATCGGCAAGTCATTCGATCTTTCTGCGCCCATCGCGCCATTGCATAAAGCCGGCGACAGCGCAGACGTGAGTAGCGCACCTATCTGGCTGCAGGTCAACGGCAGCGATCGCCAGCGCAGCGACATCCGTCATCTGATCTGGTCGGTGAATGAAACCATCAGCTATCTGTCCGGCTTTTTTGAGCTGCAGCCCGGCGATCTGATTTTTACCGGAACGCCGGAAGGGGTGGGCGCGGTGGTGAAAGGCGATGTGATTACCGGCAATGTAGAAGGGCTAACCCCTATCGCCGTGAAGATTATCTGAGGCTGATTCAGAGGTGAATGATGAAGCTGTACAGTTTCTTTAATAGCTCAGCGTCCTACCGCGTGCGCATTGCGCTGGCGCTGAAAGGCATCCATTACCAGACGGTGGGCGTCAATATCCGCATTGGGCAACAGAATGAGCTGGCTTATCGGCGAATGAACCCGGTCGGGCTGGTGCCGACGCTGCTCACGGACGACGGTGAGTTTCTCAGCCAGTCGCTGGCGATTACCGACTGGCTGGATCGCCATTTTCCTCAGTTGCCGTTGTTACCGACGGCCGATCCGGCGCGCAGCCGGATACTGGAAATCGTCTATGTCATCGCCTGCGATATTCACCCGGTAAATAACCTGCGGGTTTTACGCTACCTGAGTGAAGAATTGAAGGTGAGTGACGAAGAGAAAAAACGCTGGTATGCGCACTGGATCCGCCAAGGACTGAGCGCCGTAGAACAGTTGTTGCTCCAGAGGCCGCCAGGCCCCTTCTGCGTTGGTGATACCCCGACGTTGGCGGACTGCTGCCTGATCCCTCAGTGGGCGAATGCCCTGCGGATGGGGTGCGATCTGAGCGGGTACCCGCGCTGTAAAGCGGTTTACGACGCCTGTACTCGGCTCCCGGCATTCATCGCCGCGGCGCCAGAAAACCAACAAGACAAAATCTCAGCCTGATCCCGAAAGGAGGAAAACAATGGCTAAAGTGATGCGCGCAATTATCGTGGGTGGAGGCATTGGCGGTGCAGCGACTGCGCTCTCGTTGGCTCGCCAGGGGATTAAAGTGATGTTGCTGGAAAAGGCGCACGAGATTGGTGAGATTGGGGCGGGCATTCAGCTCGGACCCAACGCCTTTTCCGCGCTGGATAGCCTGGGTGTGGGCGACGTTGCACGCGAGCGCGCCGTCTTTACCGATCACATAACCCTGATGGACGCGGTAAACGCCCAGGAGGTAGTGCATATTGAGACCGGGCAGGCATTTCGCGATCACTTTGGCGGTCCCTATGCGGTTATCCATCGGGTGGATATCCACGCATCCGTCTGGGAAGCGGTATTAACCCATCCGGATGTGGAATACCGTACCTCAACGCAGGTGGTGAGTATCAGCCAAACGACGGATGATGTGACGGTATTTGATGAGCAGGGCAATCGCTGGACGGCGGATATTCTGATCGGCTGTGACGGCGTGAGATCGGTTGTGCGCCAGTACCTACTGGAGGATGCGCCGCGGGTGACCGGACATGTGGTTTACCGCGCCGTGATTGATTGCGATGAGATGCCGGAGGATTTACGCATTAACGCGCCGGTGCTGTGGGCGGGGCCGCACTGCCATCTGGTGCACTACCCGCTGCGCGGGGGGAAGCAATATAACCTGGTGGTGACGTTCCATAGCCGTCAGCAGGAGGAGTGGGGGGTGAAGGACGGCAGTAAAGAGGAGGTGCTCTCCTATTTTTCCGGTATTCACCCGCGTCCGCGTCAAATGCTGGATAAGCCGACCTCGTGGCGCCGCTGGTCAACCGCCGATCGTGAGCCGGTGGAGAAATGGGGCAACGACCGTATCACGCTGGTGGGAGATGCAGCACACCCGGTGGCACAGTATATGGCGCAGGGAGCCTGCATGGCGCTGGAGGATGCGGTAACGCTGGGTAAAGCGCTGGAAGAGCATGGAGGGGATGCGGCAAAAGCGCTTGCTCTGTACGAGTCGGTACGTATTCCACGCACGGCGCGCATCGTCTGGTCAACCCGTGAGATGGGCCGTGTTTATCACGCCGCAGGCGTTGAGCGCCAGGTGCGTAATCTGTTATGGAAAGGCAAATCTCAGGCGGAATTTTATCGCGGAATGGAATGGCTGTATGGCTGGAAAGAAGAAAACTGCCTGCAGCCGCGCTGAGAGAGAGGCCTTGCCCGGGCCTCCGCTAGCGCATGGGCCAAACCGGTGCGGCCTAATCCTCTCAATATGCAGACGAAAAAAAACCTGCTGTAACAGCAGGTTTTATTAAATTTGGTCGGCATGAGAGGATTCGAACCTCCGACCCCCGACACCCCATGACGGTGCGCTACCAAGCTGCGCTACATGCCGACGCTATGAAAAATCATACTACCGATTCCCGATGTTAATGCAAGCGCCTCGCCACTTGATTGCTTTAGTTTTAAGCAGTTAGTTGGCGATAAAGCGTTTTACATCGGTCAGCACCTGCAACAGCAGAGCAAGCTGCGGTTTCTCGTCTTTTATTTCATCGCCGTTCTGATCGTAGACGCGATAGTTGCCGCTGTTGTCCAGCATCAGCGTCTGCGTCGGCGTGATGATCACCAGCTGATTGCCATCGCCGGTAGCGATCCAGTCGTTGCGGCGCTGGGCGGTGAACAGATCTTCGCCCTGCGAATAGTCTTTCGGCGCGGTCTTCACGTGCAGCAATCGTTGCATCAGGGTGCGCATCACGTCGTTATGGCCGGTCAGCTTGCTGATGGTCTGCGCCGGGGTGCCCGGCCAGTGGATCACCAACGGCACCTGCAGCTGCGCCTGGTTGAAGCCGGTGCCGGCGCCCCATTGGCCTTTGCCGCTGTCGTTGAACTCGACGCCGTGCTCGGCGGTGATCACCACCACGGTTTTATCCAGCAGGCCGCGCTGTTTCAGGGTGTCCAGCACCTGGGCTATCTGGGCGTCCACGTCTTGCGCGCCGGTGCGATAGCGCCGAATAAAGTCTGCCGGCGCCGGGGTTTTGTCTCCTTCGACAGCCTCGGCGCCGCTGAAGCTGATATAGGAGAACCACGGCTCTTTGCTACCCTGATCCGCCAGCCAACGCTGCCATTGCTGCGTGGTTTGCGCGTCGCTTTGCGGCGCCGGCGTCGGCAGCGAGAAGTCGGTCAACAGCGCCTGACGGTACAGGCTGGCGTTGAAGCCATCGGAGGAGAACAGCCCCAGCTGGTAGCCCCGATCGCCGAGCGCAGCGATCAGCGCCGACGGCTTGCGGCCGGCGAGCACGCTGTCCAGATAGGTCGGGGAAATGCCGTAGAACAGGCCGAACAGCCCGGTATCGGCATGGTTGCCCGAACTGTAATGATCGCTGAAACGCACGTTTTCCTGGGCGAAGCGCGTCAGCGCCGGCATGTCCTGCGTCACGTCTTTGGCGCGAATGCCGTCCACCACGATCATCAGCAGGTTATAGCCGCTGCCTTTATCGCCGTAGCTGAGATCGCTGAGCGGATACTCTACCGCCACCGCTTCCGGATTGCCCTGTTGCATCAGGCGGCGCTCATACTCTTGCTGGTCGAGCAGGCCGTGTTTTTCGAGGAACTTGCGCGCGGTCATCGGGTACGAGAGCGGCAGGTTGGCTCGCTGCATGGTGATCGGGCGATAGAAGTTGGCGTCGGCCCAGATGTAAATCAGGTGCGAAGCAAAAAAGGCGCTGATAAACAGCGCCGCCAGCGGTTTGCCGAAGCGGCGGCGGTTCAGGCTGCGCAGCTTCTGCCAGCTCCAGGTGGCGAACAGCATCTCCACCAGGAAGATCGCCGGCACGCAGATGAACATCAGTTGCCAGTCGCGCGACAGTTCGCTTTGGTCCGGGTTGACCACCAGATCCCACACCACCGGATTGAGGTGCAGGTGGAAATGGGAGAACACTTCGCTGTCGACCAGCAACAGCGTGAGCCCGATGGTGGCCAGCGCGGCGGAAATAAATCGCAGCAGCCGCTGTGACATCACCACGAAGGTGAGCGGGAAGATCACCAGCAAATAGCCGGCGAACACGATAAAGCTGAAATGCCCCAGCAGGCTGACAAAGGCATAAACCCGGCCCAGCAGGGATGCGGGCCAGTCGGTGACAAACAGGTAACGGCTGCCCAGCCCAAGGGCGAGCAAAATGTTGAATAAGGCGAACCAGTGCCCCCAGCTGATCATCTGGGAGACTTTTTCACGATAACGCTGACGGTTTGTCACCATAAGTCAATATTAATGTGCTTTATCTTCACGGACAGAAGCCTGCAGGGCTTCCGCGAACGATCTCGCCAGGGTTTTCCGCTGCGCGGGGGCAACGCTGGTGTTGATCAAATTAGTGACCATATTGCCCAGCACCATCAGGGAAAGATCGGTGGGGGTATGGTGTTTTTCCAGAACATTGACCAGCTCTGAGAGCAGTTGTTCAACGTGTTCGTCACTGTAACGGGATGATTGTGGCATAAAATTGCGCTTAGTAATCTGCAAAGTGCCCTATCTTACCGTATAGGGCAGTGATTTTCCGCTCTTTTATCACTTCCTGTCATTCGGGAAATTGTTCGCCCGCGCCGGGGCTGCCCCTCGCAGCGCCTTTCCGGTTTGCCGCGGTTTTTAGTATTGCAGGGCGGGGCCTTCAGTGTTTGAATACGCGCCTAAAGAACAGGAGGATTTACCATGAGTCTGGATATCGACCAGATCGCTCTGCACCAGTTGGTGAAACGCGACGAGCAAACGCTGGACGTGGTGCTGCGCGATTCCTTGCTTCCCACCAACGCGGCGGTGGAAGAAATGATGACGGAACTGCATCGCGTCTATAGCGCCAAGAGCAAGGCCTTGGGCCTGTTCAACGAAGGCAGCGAGCTGGCGGAAGCGCTGCGCACCTGCCGCAAGGACGATAAGGACTTTCTGGCCTTCAGCCGCGCGGCGACTGGCCGCCTGCGCGACGAACTGGCGAAGTATCCGTTCGCCGAAGGCGGCGTGGTGCTGTTTGGCCAATACCGTTATCTGGCGGTGGAGTATCTGCTGATCGCGGTGTTGAACAGCCGTAACAGCATGCGCGTCAACGAAGAGCTGGATATCAACACCACGCACTATCTGGACATCAACAACGCCGATATCGTCGCGCGCATCGATCTGACCGAATGGGAAACCAACCCGGAATCGACCCGCTACCTGACCTTCCTGCGCGGGCGCGTGGGCCGCAAGGTCGCCGACTTCTTCATGGATTTCCTGGCGGCGTCCGAAGGGTTGGACGCCAAGGCGCAAAACCGTGGGCTGCTGCAGGCGGTGGACGACTACTGCGCCGATGCGCAGCTGGACAAGAACGAGCGCCAGTCGGTGCGCCAGCAGGTGTACAGCTACTGCAACGAACAGCTGCAGGCGGGCGAAGAGATTGAGCTGCAGGCGCTGTCGCAGGAGCTGTCGCCGGTCGGCGAGAAAGACTTCATGCAGTTCTCAAGCGAGCAAGGGTATGAGCTGGAAGAAAGCTTCCCGGCGGATCGCGGCACGCTGCGCCAACTAACCAAATTCGCCGGCAGCGGCGGCGGCATCAGCCTGAACTTCGACGCCATGCTGCTGGGCGAGCGCATTTTCTGGGATGCGGCCACCGACACGCTGACCATCAGAGGCACGCCGCCGAATCTGCGCGATCAGCTGCAGCGCCGGACCGGCAGCGGCAAGTAAGCGCGCCGAATCGCAGACAATAAAAAACGCCGCAATTGCGGCGTTCTTTATTTCGGCGTCCCGAAAGGTTCGAAAACGTAGCGATTAAACGCGAACGAAGTCGATGTGAGCCAGTTTTGGCTTGAACGGGTGACGCTGTACAGCCTGAACCTTAACTTTGGTTTCTTTACCGTCGATAACCAGAGTTACTGCTTCGCTGTAGAATTCTGGTTTAGCTTCCATGTTCTTGACAGAATCATGGTCCAATTCGATGGAAACTGCAGCTTCTTTGCCACCGTAAACGATAGCTGGGAATTTGTTTGCTGCACGCAGGCGGCGGCTCGCACCTTTACCCTGGTCTTTACGTACTTCTGCATTGATAGTGAACATTGTTTTTTCTCTTAAAAGAAAATTTACCCTGCTACAGGCGACCCAAGTAGCAAGTTCGGAATTCCGCTTTAACGCTGGGCAGGCCCAGGTAAAGCGCGCGGCATTTTAACGGAAAGCCGCCTGCAGGGCAACGAAAACCTGCCCAGATTTAGGGCCGTTCGCTCAGGCCAACTGATTGGCGCGGCGGAAACGGCCTTGATAATCGAACACTTTCTCGCGCACCTGCCAAAACTGCCCGCGTTTGCGCGCCACCACGAAATCCGGATGGCGCAGCGCCTGCTGTTGCGCCAGCACGTCGGCGGCGGTGTGCCAGGCGAACGGCACGCCCGGCGCGCGCTGGTGCGGGCGCAGGAACAGCATTTCGAACGCTTTGCGCTGCGCCGGCGTCTGCAGGCGGAAGCGCTCGCTGGTGCTGGTGCCGTCCTCGTCGTAATAGGTGGCCTTCAGCCATTCGCCCTTGTCGTCGCGGCCGCTCTGCAATTCCATGCCGCCGCAGCGCAGCACCAGCGCGTCTTTCAGCTTCAGCGCCGCCTTCAGCATGTCATCGGGATCGACCAGCACCTCCTGGCACTGATGGCAGCGGCGCGCGGCGATGTCGTTCTCCGCGCCGCAGTGCGGGCAGCTCTTGAACCGGAAGCGGTAATCGCACTGTTCGCGGTGGCCGTCGTCGTCTTCCAGCCAGCCCTGACAGCGGCGGCCGTAGTGCTCGATGATGTCGCCATTCTCGGTGCACTTGCCCCAGAACAGGTTGGCGAAGCCGCAGGCCGGGCAGAACACCTGCACCGGCTGGCTGTCGCCGTGCGGCTTGCTGACGCCGACCTCCGGCGTGAACAGATCGTGCGGGTTGCCGGCGTAGTCGAGGATCAGGCAATCCTCCTTGCCGGGCGCCAGTCGCAGACCGCGGCCGACGATCTGCTGATACAGGCTGACGGACTCGGTCGGGCGCAGAATAGCGATCAGATCGACGTGCGGCGCGTCGAAGCCGGTGGTCAATACCGCTACGTTGACCAGATAGCGCAGCTGCTGCTGTTTGAACGCCTCGATCAGCGCATCGCGCTCGGCGGGCGGCGTTTCGGCGCTGACCAGCGCGGCCTCGCCGTTCGGCAGCAGGCCGTGGATCTCGCGGGCGTGCTCGACGGTGGCGGCGAAGATCATCACCCCTTTACGATCTTGGGCGTACTCTACAATCTGGCTGATGATATGCGGCGTGACGCGGTTTTGCCGCTTCAGCTCACGGTTCAGATCCGCTTCGCTGAACAGGCCGTTGCTTCTGGCCTCCAGCCGGCTGAAATCGTACTGCACGATCGGCATGTCCAGCCGCTCAGGCGGCACTAGGAAGCCGTTCTTAATCATGTAGCGCAGCGGCAGCTCGTAGATGCAGTCGCGAAACAGGCTGGCGCCGTCGCCGCGGGTGAAGCCGTGGTAGTGATACTGGTAAATCCAGCCCTTGCCCAGGCGATAGGGCGTGGCGGTCAGCCCCAGCAGCCGCAGCTGCGGGTTGGTTTTCTGCAAATGCTGGATGATTTGCTGGTACTGGCTGTCGTCGTCGTCGCTGATGCGGTGGCATTCATCGACGATCAGCAGCGAAAAGGCGCCGTCGAACAGCGGCAGGTTGCGCGCCACCGACTGCACGCTGCCGAACACCACCTTGCCGGCGCTCTCTTTTTGTTGCAGGCCGGCGGCGAAGATGTCCGCTTCCAGGCCGTAGGCGCAGTATTTGGCGTGGTTTTGCGCCACCAGTTCCTTGACGTGCGCCAGCACCAGCACCCGCCCGCGGGCGCGCTTCGCCAGTTCGGCGATCACCAGGCTTTTGCCGGCGCCGGTCGGCAGCACGATCAGCGCCGGTTCGGGGTGCCGCCGGAAATGATTGATGGTGGCTTCGACCGCTTCCAGTTGGTAGGGGCGTAGGGTAAAGGCCATAAATGAACGCCGTAGGTTGGAATGGGCCGCCGGGAAGCGGTTTTGTCACCTCTGTTCCCACAGAAAGCGTGACATTTTACGCCCGGGCGGCCGAAAAATTTCCATTATTATGCCTTCTGCACGCGCGCGGTGCGAGAAGCGTGAAAATTACCCCTGTCGGGCAACGCGTTGTGCCGCTATACTCGTGTGACAGCAATCGCTGTTCCCCCACGCGATTTCCCCCCTGAACCTGCCATTTGCACCCGGTGCAACGGCGGGCGTCATATTTTGGCAATACGATCAATGCGATCATAACAACGACAGGCAAAGCAGATCCCATGCGATTGGACAAGTTTTTATCTCAGCAGTTAGGCATCAGCCGTGCGCTGGTCGCGCGCGAACTTCGGGCTAAACGCGTCACCGTTGACGGTGAGGTGGTGAAGAGCGGGGCGATCAAACTGACCCCGGAGCAAGAAGTGGCGTTCGACGGCAATCCGCTGCAGCAGCAGAACGGCCCGCGCTATTTCATGCTCAACAAACCGCAGGGCTACGTCTGCTCCACCGACGATCCCGATCATCCGACGGTGCTGTATTTCCTCGATGAGCCGGTCGCGTACAAGCTGCACGCCGCCGGGCGGTTGGATATCGACACCACCGGGCTGGTGCTGATGACCGACGACGGCCAGTGGTCGCACCGCGTCACGTCGCCGCGCCACCACTGCGAGAAAACCTATTTGGTCACGCTGGAGCACCCGTTGGCGGAAGACACCGCGCAGCGTTTCGCCGAAGGGGTGCAACTGCACAACGAGAAAGATCTGACGCGGCCGGCGACGTTGGAGCAGGTCGACGAGCGCGTGGTGCGCCTGACCATCAGCGAAGGGCGCTACCACCAGGTGAAGCGGATGTTCGCCGCCGTCGGCAACCGGGTGATCGAGTTGCACCGTGAGCGCATCGGCGCCATCGTGCTGGATGACGATCTGGCGCCGGGCGAATACCGCCCACTGACCGAAGAAGAGATCGCCAGCGTGGGCGCGCCGCACCTGCAGGACTGATAACCGATCATTGATTGCGGCCGATTAAGGAGTCGTGGAACGTGCAACAGAACCGAACCTCTCATCTCGGTTTGATTTTCATTCTGGGCCTGTTGTCCATGTTGATGCCTTTGGCCATCGACATGTACCTGCCCAGTATGCCGGTGATCGCCGCCCAGTTTGGCGTCGAGTCCGGCAGCGTGCAGATGACGCTCAGCGCCTATATGCTCGGCTTTGCCTTCGGGCAGCTGTTCTATGGGCCGATGTCGGACAGCATCGGCCGCAAGCCGGTGATCCTGTGGGGAACGCTGATCTTTGCCATCGCCGGCTGCGCCTGCGCCATGGCGCAGTCTATCGATCAGCTGATCGGGCTGCGTTTCCTGCACGGTCTGGCCGCCGCCGCCGCCAGCGTGGTGATTAACGCCCTGATGCGCGACATGTTCACCAAGGATGAGTTCTCGCGCATGATGTCGTTCGTCATTCTGGTGATGACCATCGCGCCGCTGCTGGCGCCGATGATCGGCGGTGCGCTGCTGCTGTGGTTCAGCTGGCACGCCATCTTCTGGACCATGGGCGCCGCGGCGCTGATCGGTTCACTGCTGGTGGCCTTGTTCATCAAGGAGACGCTGCCGAAAGAGCGGCGTCAGCGGTTCCACCTGCGCACCACGCTGGGCAACTTCGGTTCGCTGTTCCGCCACAAGCGGGTGCTGAGCTACATGTTGGCCAGCGCCTTCTCGTTTGCGGGCATGTTCTCGTTCCTCAGCGCCGGGCCGTTCGTCTACATCGAACTGAACCACGTTTCGCCGCAGCACTTCGGCTACTATTTTGCGCTGAACATCGTCTTCCTGTTCCTGACGACGCTGATCAACAGCCGCAACGTGCGGCGGTTCGGCGCGGTCAAGATGTTCAAGCTGGGGCTGCTGGTGCAGCTGGCGATGGGGCTGTGGCTGCTGGCGGTAAGCGCCGTCGGCCTGGGCTTCTGGGCGCTGGTGATCGGCGTAGCGGTCTACCTGGGGTGCATCGCGATGATTTCCTCCAACGCCATGGCGGTGATCCTGGATGATTTTCCGCATATGGCGGGCACCGCGTCTTCCCTGGCCGGCACGTTGCGCTTCAGCATCGGCGCGCTGGTGGGGGCGGTGCTGTCGATGGCGCCGGGCAAAAGCGCCTGGCCAATGGTCACCTCGATGGCGCTGTGCAGCATCGTGGCGGTGCTGTTCTACGTTTACGCCAGCCGGCCGCGCGATCGCGCAGCCTGACGTTCTCCCGACTCGGGGCGTTTCGCCCCGCAGCGTCATGGGGTTGCGCCCTGCCATTTCAGGGTGCAACCGGCAATGAATAATTTGTTGCTAAATATATGCCTGCTAATTAATCGGTCATTTTCCCATCTGTGTGCTTTTTGTTAAAAAACTCCGCCATCGTGCCGCCCGATATTCCCCGGGAGGCGCGACGTTCTGTCGGCTGCGCCGCGCGAGTGGTTTGTATTAGGATTGATGTAAATCAAGGCATTAGCAGGAGAAGCTGCGCTAACGTGGCGGGTGAAATGTTTCTTCAATGTAAAAATATGGCGACGGAAAAGTAGTCGCATTGCAAGAAAAAAGAGTTGAGATCGCTGCGGGAAAGGGTTACATATAACGCAAAAATGCGAGCTGAGTCGCAAAATGCCGTGAAATAACACCGCACGGCGCGCCAAAAAATGGCGCGGCATCGGCAAGCACGGGGTCAGGTTAATGGTTTGCGGCAAAATTTACATTTAAATAACATTTGTGCGCGGCAGAGTCGGGAGTCAACGGCTATAACTTAGTAACCCTGTCAGGTAAAAGTGTTTCACCTTTTCAAACTAGGGATTTCATGTGGAGAGTATCCAACTTTCGGTAGTGCATCGCTTGCCGCAAAGTTATCGTTGGCTATCCGGTTTCACCGGCGTGAAGGTCGAACCGATTCCGTTTAACGGAATAGACGAAGATAACAACCTGATTGGGCTGAAGTTGCTCAGCCATGAAGGGGCCGAGGCCTGGCAGGTAATGCAACAGCTCAATCTGTCGCTGCAGGAGATTCAGGTCGACTGCGCGATTGTCGAATGGGAAGGAGAGCCTTGCCTGTTCGTGCAGCGCAGCGACGAGAGCGCCACCATGTGCCGCCTCAAAAACGTCGGCGCCGCGATCGCCGAACCGCTCAGCGCGCAATACCCTTTCTGAATTCGCCGCTAATCCGCCAACTGCAGCAGTTGACGGGTATAGTCGGCGGCGGGCGCCGCGAAAATCGCCCGGCAGTCTCCCTGTTCAACCACTTCTCCCTGTCGCAGCACGATGACCTGGTGGCATAGCGAACGCACCACCTGCAGGTCATGGCTGATGAACAGATAAGCCAGCCGGTGACGTTGCTGCAGCGATTTCAGCAGCGCCAGGATCTGCGCCTGCACCGATTTATCCAGCGAAGAGGTCGGCTCGTCGAGGATCAGCAGCTGCGGCTGCAGGATCAGCGCGCGCGCGATGGCGATACGCTGGCGCTGCCCGCCGGAAAACTCGGTGGGATAGCGATGGCGCAGCTGCGGATCCAGGCCGACCTCCTGCAACACCTCGATCACGCGCTGTTCCCGCTGCTCGGCGCTAAGCTGCTGGTGCACTTCCAGCCCCTCGGCGATGATTTGCTGCACGTTCAGGCGCGGGTTCAGGGCGGAATAGGGATCCTGGAAGACGATTTGCATCCGGCTGCGGTAGGGCAGCATCTGCTTCATCGTGAGCGGATGCAGCGGTTCGCCGTCGAACCAGATGGCGCCCTGCGAGGCCAACAGGCGCAGCAGCGCCAGCCCGGTGGTGCTTTTGCCCGAGCCGGATTCCCCCACCAGCCCCACGCTTTCCCCGGCCCGCAGCTCGAAACTCAATGATTTCAATGCATAGTGATAATCCACCGTGCGGCGCAGCAGGCCGCGGCGAATGGGGAAGCGCACCTGCAGGTTCTCCACCTTGAGCAGCGGCCGCTCGTCGCCGGGGCGCCCGTTGGCCGCGGCAGGCAACGGCAGCGGTTCACCGACGTCTTCGGCGGCCAGCAGCTGCTGCGTGTAAGGATGCTGCGGCCGGCTGAACAGCCGCGCGCGGGCGTTTTGCTCCACGCAGCGCCCCTGACGCATCACCGCCACGTTGTCCGCCAGGCGGCGCACGATATTCAGATTATGGGTGATAAACAGCAGCCCCATGTCCATCTCTCGTTTCAATTCTTGCAGCAGCGTCAGGATCTGCGCCTGGATAGTGACGTCGAGCGCGGTGGTGGGTTCGTCGGCGATCAGAAGTTTCGGTCGAGTCAACACCGCCATGGCGATCATCACCCGCTGGCGTTCACCGCCGGACAGCTGATGCGGATAGTCCTGCAGCCGGCTTTTGGCCTGGCGGATGCCGACGCGCTCCAGGCATTCGACGATCTCTGCGCGCGCGGCATCGCGCCGCAGGCCGCGGTGCAGCATCAGCACTTCCGCCAGCTGTTTTTCGATGGTGTGCAGCGGGTTAAGCGACACCATCGGCTCCTGAAAGATCATCGCGATCTGATTGCCGCGCACCTTGCGCAGCGCCGCTTCCGGCGCATGCAGCAACGAGTCGCCGTTGAACAGGATATCGCCGGCAGGGTAAACCACCGGCGGCGCGGGCAGCAGGCGCAGTATCGACAGGGCGGTGACGCTTTTGCCGGAGCCGGATTCCCCCACCAGCGCCAGCGTTTCCGCCGGCGCGATTTGCAGCGAGAGTTCGTTGACCACCGGCGTAACGGTGTCGCCCTGGCGAAAGGCGATGCTGAGATCCTGAATAGTGAGCAAAGGAGTGGCCATATCAATGCGCCTTGCTGGGGTCAAAGGCGTCGCGTACCGCTTCGCCGATAAAGATTAATAACGACAGCAGCACCGCCAAGACCAGGAAGGCGGTGATGCCGAGCCACGGCGCCTGCAGATTGTTTTTGCCTTGCAGCAGCAGCTCGCCGAGCGACGGCGAACCGATCGGCAGACCGAAACCGAGGAAATCGAGCGACGTCAGGGTGGTGATCGAGCCGCACAGGATAAACGGCAGGAAGGTCAGCGTCGCCACCATGGCGTTGGGCAGCATATGGCGGGACATGATAACGCGATCCGGCACGCCCATGGCGCGCGCGGCGCGGATGTAGTCAAAATTGCGGGTGCGCAGAAATTCGGCGCGCACCACCCCCACCAGGCTCATCCAGCCGAACAGGATGGTGATGCCGAGCAGCCACCAGAAATTGGGCTGGACGATGCTCGACAGCAGAATGATCAGAAACAGCGTCGGCATGCCCGACCACACTTCGATAAAGCGCTGCCCCCACAGATCGAAACGCCCGCCGTAATACCCCTGGGTCGCGCCGACGCACACGCCGATCAGGCTGGAAAACAGCGTCAATGCCAGGCCGAACAGCATCGAGATGCGAAAACCGTACAGCACACGAGCGAGCACGTCGCCGCCGTTGCTGTCGGTGCCGAGCAGGTTGTGGCGCGAAGGCGGCGAGGGGAAGGGCACCTCGGTGGCGAAGTTGATGGTGTCGTAGCTGAAGCGGATCGGCGCCCAAACCGCCCAGCCGTGCCGTTCGATCTGCCGCTGTACGAACGGATCCTGATAGTCGGCTTCGGTGTTCAGCTCGCCGCCGAAGGCGGTTTCGCTGTAGTTAATCATAAACGGCAGGTACAACCGGCCTTCATAACGCACCAACAGCGGTTTGTTATTGGCGATCAGATCGGCGGCCAGGCTCAGGGTGAACAGCACCAAGAAGATCCACAGCGACCAGTAGCCGCGGCGGTTGCGGCGAAAACGCGCCCAGCGCGCCTGGTTGATCGGGCTAAGGCGGCTCATTGGCGGGCCTCGAAGTCAATGCGCGGATCGACCAGGGTGTAGGTGATATCGCTGAGGATATTCAACAGCAGGCCGATCAGGGTGAAGATATACAGCGTGCCGAACATCACCGGGTAGTCGCGCTGCAGCGTGGCGTCGTAGCCCAGCAGCCCCAGGCCGTTGAGCGAGAACATGACTTCTATCAGCAGCGAGCCGGTGAAGAACATGCTGATAAAGGTGGCCGGAAAACCGGCGATCACCAGCAGCATGGCGTTGCGGAATACGTGGCGGTACAGGATCTTTTTCTCATCCAGCCCCTTGGCGCGGGCGGTGGTGACGTACTGCTTGCGGATCTCGTCGAGGAACGAGTTTTTGGTCAGCATGGTCAGGGTGGCGAAGCCGCCGATCACCGTCGCCAGCACCGGCAACGTGATGTGCCACAGGTAGTCGGCGATCTTCGCCGGCCACGAGAGGGTGTCGAAGTTGCTGGAGACCAGGCCGCGCAGCGGGAACCAGTCGAGGTAGCTGCCGCCGGCGAACAGCACAATCATCAGGATGGCGAACAGGAAAGCCGGAATGGCGTAGCCGATGATGATCAGCGTGCTGCTCCAGGTATCGAACGCGCTGCCGTTGTAGACGGCCTTGCGGATGCCGAGCGGGATCGACACCAGGTAGATGATCAGCGTGCTCCAAAGGCCCAGCGTGATGGAGACCGGCAGGCTTTGGCCGATCAGCTGCATCACCGAGGCGCCGCGAAACAGGCTGTCGCCGAAGTCAAAGCGCATATAGTTCCACAGCATGGTGAAGTAGCGCTCGTGCAGCGGTTTATCGAAGCCGTAACGTTGGGTGATCTCGGCGATCACCTCCGGATCCAGACCGCGCGAACCGCGGTATTGGCTGTCGCCTGCCGCGATGCCCGCTCGGGCATGGCCCAGGCCTTCGCTGACGCCGCCGCTGCCAAAACCGCTGCCATGCCCCAGCTCAATGGCGGCGATGGCCTGATCGACCGGGCCGCCGGGGGCAATTTGCACGATAAAAAAGTTGATGGTGATGATCGCCCACAGCGTGGGGATCACCAGTAACAGTCTGCGTATCAGATAGGCCGCCATTCCGACTCCTTATTGCCGTTGAGCCGGTAAACGCGCCGCCTTGTTGACGTCGTACCACCAGTTATCGAAGCCGATCGCATAGGCCGGGCGGATCGGCGGCGTGGAGAACTTGTCCCAATAGGCGTAACGATCGTGGTTGGAGTACCACATCGGCAGCATGTAGTTGTTCCAGGTCAGCACCCGATCCAGCGCGCGGCCGAGCGGCAACAGGGCCTTTTCGTCGCCCTGATGGGCGGCGATTTGCCTCACCAGGCTGTCGACCGCCGGATCTTTGACGCCGGCCGTGTTGTAGCTGGAATCGATGTACTGCGAATCCCACAGGATTTGCAGATCGGCGCTGGGGAACGGCATCGCCATATATACGGTCGACATCATGTCGAAATCGCGTTCACGCATGCGACGGGTGTACTGAGAGGCGTCAATTTCGCGAATTTGCATCTCGATGCCCAGCCGCTGCAGGTTGTGGCGGAAGGGCAATACGTACTGGAAGTTGCTGCCGCTCAGCAGCATCAGTTCGAAGGTGAACGGCTGGCCGGTTTTGGCGTTGACCAGCTTTTGATTTTTGACCACCCAACCGGCTTCTTTCAGCAATTGGGTCGCCTTCAGCAGGTTTTGCCGATCGTTGCCGCTGCCGTCGGAGGAGGGGGGCTGGTAGATGCTGGTAAACACCTCCGGCGGTATCTGGCCTTTGAGCGGCGCCAGCAAGGCCAGTTCGGCGGCGTCCGGGTAGCCGCGGGCGGCGTAGGCGGTGTTTTGGAAATAGCTGTCGGCGCGCTGATAGGCGTTGTAATACAGCGCCTTGTTCATCCAGTTGAAGTCGAAAGCCAGGCCGATCGCTTCCCGTACCCGACGATCGGCGAACAGCGGTTTTTGCAGGTTGAACGCCAGCCAGCGGGTATTCTGCGCCGCCTGATTGGTCTCATCCTGCTTGATGATGTAGTTGCGCGCGAAGTTGCCGCCCTGATACTGGGTGGCCCAGCTTTTGGGTGACGGCTCGATGCGGAAATCGTAAGCGCCGGCCTTGAAAGCTTCCAGCGATACTTTATCGTCCAGGTAATAATCGTAGCGAATGCTGTCGAAGTTGTAGCGGCCGCGGTTCACCGGCAGGTTGGCGGCCCAGTAGTCGCGCACTCGCTGGTAGGTGATGTACTGGCCGAGGCGGTAATCGGCGATTTTATACGGGCCGCTGGCGAGCGGCGGGGTGCTGAGCGGTTCGTTGAGCTTATGGTTTTTCCAGAAGCTTTCCGGCAATACGCGCAGGCTGAGCAGGCTGAGGATTTGCTCACGGTTGGCTTTAGGCAGCTCGATGCGTACCGTCAGCCGGGAAATGGCCTTGACCGTAACGCCTTTGTAATAGGAACGAAACTGCGGTACGCCTTCGGTCATGAATTTATTGAAGGTGAAGGCCACGTCGGCGGCGGTGATCGGGCTGCCGTCCTGGAAGCGGGCGCGGGCGTTGATATCCAACTCCATCCAGCGCATGTCGGCCGGGAAACGGGCCGATTCGGCAATCAGCGGATAATAGCTGCCGGGTTCGTCGTCGGAGTTGGTGAACAGCGTATCGTACAGCTCCATCGTACGTTCGCCGGGCACGCCACGGGTAGCGAAGCGGTTGAAGTTGTCGTAGGTGCCGATGGCCGCCAGCCGCACGTCGCCGCCTTTGGGTGCCGCCGGGTTGACGTAGTCGAAATGGCTGAAGTCGGTGGCGTATTTCGGTTCACCGAGAAGGGCGAAAGCGTAGCTTTCGTTGAGGGCTTCGGCCCGCAGACCGAAACTCAGTGCCGAGAGCACCAGAGCAGCGAAAATGCGCACGGACATCAGACGGTAAGCTCCTGCTGTGGAATAAAGTACAACCTGCGCCCAGCATAACATTCTTCGGGCGGGCGCAGGGTAAAGATGCTTAAAGACTAACTATTTATTTGCCTGATAATCAAAGACCTGATGAGCATTGCAGTAAGCGACGAAATTGTCGATGCTCAGCGGCTTGCTGAAGTAGTAGCCCTGCATGAAGTTAACGCCGTGTTCTTGCAGGAACTGCATCTGCTCGGCGGTTTCCACGCCCTCGGCCACCGTCAGCATTTTCAGCTTTTTCGCTAGCGAGATCACCGCATCCAGCACCGGCGCGGTGACCGTGTCCTGGCCGATGGTGTTGACGAAGCCACGGTCGATCTTCAGGTAATCCATGGTGAAGCGCTCAAGATAGATCAACGCGCTGTGCCCGGTGCCAAAATCGTCCACCGCGATCTCGATGCCCTGTTTGTGCAGCCAGTCAAACTCCGCCAGCGCACTCTCTTCTTCCACCATGCCGCGCTCGGTGATTTCAAACACCAGCGTAAAGTAATCGCCCGGCAGCTGCGTCAACAGTTCATACACGTCCTGGTGGAACGACGGCGCGCTCAGGTGGGCGGGGGAGATGTTGAGCCCGACCTTGCCTCCCCGCGGCAGCGCTTTGGCGAGCTGCGGCGCATCTTCGGCGATCAGCCTGAACAGGTGGCGGGTGAGCGGCACGATCAGCCCGTTGCTTTCGGCGTAGGGGATAAAGACGTCGGGCGGGATGCGGCCTTCGATCGGATGCTGCCAGCGGATCAGCGCTTCCAGCCCGCCGATGCTGTTGCTGTCGGTATGGAACACCGGCTGGTATTCGATAAAGAACTCGTTGCGCTTGATGCCGCGCAGCAGTGCGCGTTCCGGGCTTTGCCGCAGCAGCAGCATGTAATAGCAGAGTACGCCGATCATCAATGACAGCACCAGGCTGCCCAGCAGCGTCAGGCGAATGTCGTTGGGGGTCAGTTTCTCGTTGTAGAACAGGATGGTCAGCGGCAGATTGGGCAGCGTCAGTTTATCCGCCTTGCCCTTCGGCAACTGATCGACCGGCATCAGGTTCGGGCTGAAGGTGGTCAGCGCGCGGTTGCCCATCACGATGGCGATGCCCGGCGCCTGTTCGTCGTGCGAGGTGAACAGCAGATAGGGCATCAGATCGATGTCCAGCGTAGCGAGGATGCCGGTGGCCTTTTCGTCGGGATGCCGCAGCCAAACTGCAACCGCCGGTTTGTTCGGCACGATCGGCGTGCCCTGCTGCAGCTTGAGATCCAGGGGCAGATTCCAGTCGATATCCTGGTAGAGATTTTTCATCGGCAACATCATGTCGCCGGTGGCGGAAGAGCAATAGGCGTAGCCGTCTTTCACCAACAGGAAGGTGCGCACGCCACTGGTAAAGGCCGCTTGGTAGGTAATGTCCGACTGGCTTGAGAGGCAAGGCTTGGCCAGCAGCGGCATCATTTGCTGCATCACCGTCTTCAGGTGCGAGATATAACCCAGCGTGAACTTTTGCGTGCGCGCTTCGACCTTATGTTGATATTGCGTGCGCTGGTGGTTAATCAAAGAAAGCGTGACCGCGGTGAAGAGCGTAAAAAATACCAGGGCGGCGACGCCGCTTTTAGCCAGGCTGCGCTGTCGGTGAGACACGCTGCGGGCAAAAGCTCTTTTCAAGCCCATAACCGAGTCCTCTGCAACAGGGCGTCAGGGGTGTCGCGCAGCCATTTAATGGATTGTGCCAACGGCTTTTTTTTCATTTTTGCCTTTTTATCCCGTACCAACCGGCGGCGTTGTTTAAATATGCGGCGTCGCCGACAGAAATATAATGCGCCTATTTTAAGCGGAAACGTTTTAAATAACGCCGGGGCGCCGTTGCCGTCATCTGACGATAATAGGCGAGTTTTTCCTCGATGGCGCGATTTCCTGCCAACAGTTTATCAAAATAATGGCGTGCGGCAGCGTTAAGCGGAGAAAGATGGCGATAAGGCAGGGAGCAATCTTGATGATATCTGTTAGACAACCAAAAAAAACGCCGCCCGTAGGCGGCGCTTATCGCTCGTTTGGTATTCAGGATCTTCAAGGCATTGCGCCGTTAACCGTTGGTCAACACCCGGCGCGCTTCTCGATAACGTTTATTCCAATAGTTATCGGTCAGCTTGGAAATCATGACCCCACTGCTGGTGGAGGCGTGAACGAACTGATCGTTGCCTAAATAGATGCCGACATGGCGCCCGGTGGAACCTGCGCGGAACAGCACCAAATCGCCGACGCGCAGCTTGGTGCGCTGGATTTTCTTGCCGAGATCTTCCTGTTCATAGGTAGAACGCGGTAAATCCATGCCGAACTGTTCGCGGAAGGTGCGTTGAACAAACGCCGAGCAATCGATGCCGCGCTTGCTGTCACCGCCTAAACGGTAGCGAACGCCTTTCCAGTCCGCGTACTGATCCATAATCTTTGACTTGACGTCAACGTTGCGGACCATCGCTTCGAATTCATCCTGAGAGGCTTGCAGTAAAAGACCGTCTTTGTCATTAACTGCACGCATCTCAGTTTGTGCGTTATTCAAGTTCGAAGTGTGAGTCGAGCTGCATGCGGAGAGCATAACCGCAGCGGCAATTGCAGGGACTACCCGCAAAAAATATCTCAGAAACGGTTGAGATTTGACCATTGTTGTTGTTTTCCCTTGAAGTCCTTAACGACGAAAGTCGCTACCTGAAAAATGCCAAACGAAACGAGCCTAGTCCGCACCTGTTGCATCGACAACCAGTTACCGTTGAAAACGTGCGAGAACGCACATTTTTATCGGATTCCATACTGATTCGACTTAAACCAGGCACAAACGCATCTGAGATTACCGGAACAAATAGGGGATTGCGAGCCTTTTTCCCGTCTTTTTTATATGAATTTGTGATGTAACATAATGTAAATCTTCATATAAAAAACGCCAATTGTCCGATGTATGAATCTGGCGTGAAATCAGGTTGCAAAAGCGTTAACGGGCGGTGACGATATTTTGCGCTCAGCGAAGGGATTAAGGCCGGTAGGCGAGCGCCTCCCGGCATGAGTCATAGACGCAAGTTATGGTTGGCCGGGGCGATGCTTGCCGGGCAACAGGCGATTCAACCGATCGACGATCCAGTCGCTGCAAGGCGTCATCAGCACCCAGCTGGCGCCAACCAGCACCACGGACAGCGAGCCGACGGCAATATCGGTAAACCAGTGGGCGCCAATCATCACGCGTGGCAATGAGAAGAGCAGCGTAATCAGCAGGGCGACGGCGAAGGCGCGGCGGCCGAAATAGCGCAGCATAAAGCAGGAAAAAATAATCAGCATCATGCCGTGGTCGCCGGGGAAGCTGTCGCTGGAAGCGTCCTTGGTGGGGATGCCGGTCAGCTCGCTGACGCGATAGATATTGTCGAAGGTCAGGGTGGGGCTCGGATGCTTCACCGGCAGCAGGTGGCCAAGCTGGTTCAGCACCACGGCGGTCAGCAGCATCACCACGCCGGTGATCACCAGGCGGCGGCGGCCGGCGGCGTCCTGCTTCAGGTAGAAGTACAAATACAGCAGGCCCATGGCGAGCAGCGAAATCACGTCAAACGCGCGGTTGTTGGTGATGGCGACCAGGTGCAAAAACGCCGGGTCGGTGGCCAGATGGCGGTTAAAGAAGAAAAAGATCGCCGAGTCCAGGGTAAACCAGCCGCCGTGATTGGCCGGCAGGAACCAGGACAGGAACAGCGCAACGCCCAGTAAGTTGAAGAGGATAATGAGGGGTAAATTGCGGCGTGTCATGACATAACCTGTTGGCAAAATGAAAACGAAATAAAACCCGGCCGCCCTGCGGCAACCGGGGGGCAACGGTACGGGGTCTAACTTAAACGAATCTTAAACAAGGCGGATTGCAGGGCGTTCCAATCGGCATTTTCGCTGTGGATAAGCTCAATTCGGCTGTCGAGCGGCGCGACCGGGCGGGTTTCGATGTTGAGATCCTGTCCCTGACGATTGATCAGCAATGTGCCTTCGGGGATGCGCACCGCGCCTTTGGCGCGTTCTACCGGCGCGAGTCGCACCCATTCCATAAAGCCGACGGTGTCGAATTGGGTGTCGCCGTCAAAAATCCAGCCGCAGCTGGTGAAGCCTTGCCCCTCGTTCAACGCTCGCCGCCAGCGGGCGTGCTCCGGCAGCCGCAGCGCCGCCAGCCCCTGCGTTTTCGCCTGACCATGATGATGCTGCGCGTCCGGCAATTCTGTACGATTCGTGCGCGGAAGTGACAACAGCGCGACATCCGCTTCGCCTTGCGCGATGGCATAACAGGGCCGCCGCAGCGGATCTTGCGCCCTCCAGGCCTCCAGCGCCCGCCTGTCTTCCGGCTGATAGGTATCGCTTTTGCTGGCCAAAATAACGTCGGCCGCGGCCAGCTGATCGCGGAAGTTTTCGTTGTCGCGGTAGCGGGGCTGGCTGAGCTGGCGGGCATCCAGCAGGCACAGGGTGGCCTGCAGATCGATCCAGCCGGCATAGCTCTCCTGGGTCAGCAGCGACAGAATTTGTTTCGGATGCCCGAGCCCGGTCGGCTCGATCAGCAGCCGATCCGGTTTGGCCTGCTGTAACAGCATATTCAAGCCCACCTGCATCGGCAGGCCGTTGACGCAGCACATGCAGCCACCGGGGATCTCTTTGAGCACCGCGCCGCTGTCTGCCAGCAGCGCGCCGTCGATGCCGATCTCGCCGAATTCATTGACCAATACCGCCCAGCGCTCATGTTCGGGCTTATGAGCCAGCAAATGGCGGATAGTGGTGGTTTTACCGCTGCCGAGGAAACCGGTAATCAAATTGGTTTTGGTCATTAATAATTCCTGGAGCAAAAATTAACCTGCTTAATAAATGAGTTACGCAGCCTTATCGGTGAAAACGCCGCGATTTAATTTGTGCTCTATCTCGCAAATTTTGCACGTCACCATGCGCTTTTCAACCGACAAAATCCACCGTTCATAACAAGAAAATTCTTAGATAAAACCCTGTATTAGATGCGGTTAACTTTTGTTAGTAGCTTGTTTTTACATTGTTAATGACACGATTAACGATCAAATCTCGTCCCTTTCCTTGCGATTATTCCTAACAAGATCCTCTATGGTTAAATTGGCTTAACTAAAAATGAGGTTGCCATGAATACCTTTCGGTTATTTTTGATCGTAGGAATGTTGTTTTCATGGACGGCAGTGAGTCATGCAGGAGTGGCCGGCGGGGTAATTCGCTTCGTCGGTTCTATCGTTGAAAGTCCTTGCACGGTCAATATTGCAGATTCTAAGGCGAATACGCAATGTTACCGCAACGGCCAGCGTTATCAGGCCCAGCAAGCGTTGTCAGGTTTTGATACTACACGCAAAGAACTTCCGCTAAATCTAGGCACAACCGAAATGAAGTGGGTAGACCAACAGAAGAAACTCGCTGTTATGACGGTCGTTTATCGTTAAGTCGTTCCGCCATGCCGGCGTAACGTTACGCCGGCATGGTTATTCTCGGCCCTGCAGGCTTCTCACCGCAGCACCCACTCCTTCACCGTTTCACGCGCACCGCGATCGCGCAGCGACAAATAGGCTTGCGTCACCGCGTCGGCAAACGCCACATGCGTTGCCAGCGATTCGCCGAACACCGATTTCAGCGCCAGCAGCGCCGTTACGCGCCGCCGATCGTCCGGCGTAGCGGCGATAGTCTGTTGCAGCACGTCTGCCAGCGGATCGCGAATGTCGATCGGCTGACCGGCGTCATCGACGCCGCCGACGTAACGCATCCAGCCCGCCACGCCCAGCGCCAGCCCGCTATAGTCGCCGCCGTGCCGCAGATGCCAGCGCACCGCGTCCAGCATGCGCTGCGGCAGCTTCTGCGAACCGTCCATGGCGATCTGCCAGGTGAGGTGTTGCAGCGCCGGGTTGCTGAAGCGCGCGATAAGCTGTGCGGCGTAGTCGGTCAGACTGATGCCGGTAACGCTCAGGGTGGGCGCCTGTTCGTCCAGCATCAACCGCAGGGCGGCGCGACGGTAGTGTTCATCCGCCATGCACTCGTTGATATAGCGGTAGCCACCCAGGTAGCCGAGGTAAGCCAGGAACGAGTGGCTGCCGTTCAGCATGCGCAGTTTCATGTGCTCAAACGGCAGCACATCGCTGACCAGCTGGGCGCCGGCCAGCTCCCACGCCGGGCGTCCGGCGGCGAAGTTGTCTTCCACCACCCATTGAATAAAGGGCTCGCAGGCGATGGCGCAGTCGTCGCGCACACCGCCCAGCGCGGCGGCAATCTCATCCAGCGTGGCCGGCGTGGCGGCCGGCACGATGCGATCCACCATGGTGCAGGGGAAGGTGGCGGCGGTGGCGATCCAATCGGCGAGCGACGGATCCCGCGCCTGCGCCAGATCGAGCACCGCCCGGCGCAGCACGTGGCCGTTCTCCGGAATATTGTCGCAGGAGAGCAGGGAGAAGGCGGGCAGGCCGCGTTCGCGCCGCAGCCGCAGCGCCTCCACCAAAATGCCGGGCACGGTCTGCGGCTGATGCGGCGTCGCCAGATCGGCGACGATCCCCGGATGCTGCCGATCCAATCGCCCGCTGCCGGGCTCGATGCAGTAGCCTTTTTCGGTGATGGTCATCGAGACGATCGCCACCTGCGGCTCGGCCAGTTTCTCCAGCACCGCGGCGATGCCCTCCAGCTTGCGGTGCAGGCTCTCATGTACCGCGCCGATCACGATGGCCTGATGGCCGTCCGCGCCTTTCTCCAGCACGCTGTACAGATGATCCTGTTGCCGCAGCGCCTCAAACAGCGGCACGCCGCCGGACAGGCTGATCTCGCAGATGCCCCAGTCGCCGCCGTGGGCGTTCAGCACCCGATCGGTCAGCAGCGCCTGATGCGCGCGGTGGAACGCGCCGAAGCCAAGGTGCACGATGCGGCTGCGCAGAGCCCGGCGGTCATAGCCCGGCTGCCGGACGGCGCCCGGCAATGGGGTGTTGGCGATCGTTTTCATCTCATCTCCAAAGCGTGTAAGACAGCTGGCGGGCCAGTTGCGCCAAGTTAGCAGACCAGTTTTCTGCCACATCGGCAGGGGGGCGCCGGCGATAAAAAACTGCGACCAGTGTAAGGATGTCGGCCAGCTAAAGGAATTGGTCAGTCCAAAATAAGCCAGAATCGTGAAGTGGATCAACCAATGAGGGGTTCGGTTTTGACAGCGCAGGGCGAAAGAGTAAGTTAAAGGTAGCTGACATCTAAATTAAACTGGTATAACAGCATCGCGGTGCGAGACAGGCATAAGGACAAAACATGGAACAAACATGGCGTTGGTATGGCCCGAACGATCCGGTCTCTTTGGACGACGTGCGTCAGGCCGGGGCGACCGGGGTGGTGACGGCGCTGCATCATATCGCGAACGGCGACGTCTGGCCGATCGATGAGATCCGCGCGCGACAGGCGCTGTTGGCGGAAAAGGGGCTGGTGTGGTCGGTGGTGGAGAGCGTGCCGGTGCATGAGGAGATCAAAACCCACAGCGGCGACTGGCGGCGGTACATCGCCAATTATCAACAGTCGCTGCGTAACCTGGCGACCTGCGGCATCGACACCGTCTGCTACAACTTCATGCCGATCCTCGACTGGACGCGCACCGATCTGGCCTATCCGCTGCCGGACGGTTCCAAAGCGCTGCGCTTCGATCAGATCGCCTTCGCCGCGTTCGAGCTGCATATCCTGCAGCGCGCCGGCGCCGAGGCCGACTATACGCCGCAAGAGCGCAGTCAGGCGGCGGCCTATTTCGCCGCCATGAGCGAGGAGGAAAAAAACCGGCTGACCGGCAACATCATCGCCGGGCTGCCGGGGGCGGAAGAGGGCTACACGCTGGAACAGTTCCGCCGCCGGTTGGCGGAGTACGACGGCATCGACAAGGCGCGGCTGCGCGAGAACATGGCGGTCTTTCTGCGCGCCATCGTGCCGGTGGCGGAAGAGGTCGGCATCCGGCTGGCGGTGCACCCCGACGATCCGCCGCGGCCGATCCTCGGCCTGCCGCGCATCGTCTCCACGATTGAAGACATGCAGTGGCTGAAGCAGACCGTCGACAGCATCTATAACGGCTTCACCCTATGCACCGGTTCCTACGGCGTGCGCGCCGACAACGATCTGGTGCGGATGATTGAAACCTTTGGCGATCGCATTCACTTTACCCACCTGCGCGCCACCTGCCGCGAGGAGAACCCGAAAAGCTTCCACGAAGGGGCGCACCTGCAGGGCGATGTGGACATGGTGGCGGTGATCGAAGCGATCCTGACCGAAGAGTTGCGTCGGCAGCGGGCGGGCGATCGGCGGCCGATCCCGATGCGCCCCGATCATGGGCATCAGATGCTGGACGACTTGAAAAAGAAAACCAATCCGGGCTATTCGGCCATCGGGCGGTTGAAAGGGCTGGCGGAGCTGCGCGGCGTCGAGCTGGCGCTCAAGCGGCGTTTTTTCCCGGAGTTGCCGTAGCGGAAAATGAAACGGGGCCGCGTTCCGGCCCCGCTGGCGTCGACTAGTCGGCGCGGCTCATGTAGCGGCGTTCGGCGATATGAATGCGAATTTTGTCGCCGGCGCTGAGGTATTCCGGCACGTGGATCACCAGGCCGGTCGCCATGGTGGCCGGTTTGTTGCGGGCGCTGGCGGAAGCGCCTTTGATGCCCGGCGCGGTCTCGACGATTTCCATATCCACGGTCTGCGGCAGCTCCAGCGCCAGCACCTGGCCGTCCAGCGTCAGCACCTGCATGCCCGGCAGGCCGCCTTCCGGAATGAACAGCAGCTCGTCTTCGATCTGGTCTTTCTTGAAGATGTACGGGGTGTAGTCTTCGTCATCCATGAACACGTATTCTTCGCCGTCGATATAGGAGAAGTTCACCTTGCGGCGCGACAGGGAAATGGTGTCCAGGATATCGTCGCCCTTGAAGCGTTCTTCCACTTTCAGGCCGGTGCGCACGTCGGAGAAGCGCATTTTGTACAGGGTGCTGGCGCCGCGGGCGCTTGGGCTCTGCACGTCGATATCTTTTACCAGCAGCAGCTTGCCGTTGTAGCTGATCGCCATGCCGCGCTTAATTTCGTTAGCTCTTGCCATTTCAATTCATCCGCAATGAAGAGTATTAGAGAAGTTGCGACAAGGTACTCGCGCCGCCGATTTCAGGCAATAGCCCGGCGTAAAAACAGTGCGGGAAAGGGAGGGCGATCGCCCTCCCGTCGGGGATTAGCGGAAGACCGGCAGCAGGCCGAACAGCGAAAGAATATGCGCGGCGGCGTTGATCAGGCCGAACAGGATAACGAACAGGATCACGCCGTTGCCGCCCGGTGCACGGTAACCGGCCTGCGGGTGGTGGCGGCGGCTGGCGCGCGCCATCAGCGCCGGCACGATCACCGCCCAGACGGTGGCCGCCAGCCCGGCGAAACCGATGGCGTACAGGAAACCGTTCGGGAACAGCAGCGCGGCCAGGGTCGGCGGCACAAAGGTCACCAGCGCGGTCTTGCTGCGTCCGACGGCGTCGTCCTTGAACTTGCAGAAGTCTGCCAGGTAGTCGAACAGGCCCAGCGACACGCCGAGGAACGAGCTGGCCAGCGCCATATAGGAGAAGGCGTTCAGCAGTTGGCTGACGGTCTGGCTGCTGGAGACGTTGCCCATTTGCTTGAGCAGGCTGCCGATGTTGCCGCCCTCGGCGATCACTTGCTTAAAGGCGTCGCGCGCGATATTGCCCTGGATCACGTACTGCCAAAGGATGTAGATAGCCAATGCCAGCAGGGTGCCGTACACCAGGCTGCGCACCACGGAGCCGCTGTCCTTATGGTAATACTTCACCAGCCCGGGAATGTTGCCGTGGTAGCCGAACGAGGTCAGCAGGTAAGGCAGCGCCGCTAGGGCGTAAGGCAGATAGCTGGCCTGGTCATCGCCGGTGTTGAACAGCACCGCGGGCTGCACGTGGGTGAACATGTCGCCCACCGACATCACGAAGGTGATCACCATACCGCCGATCAGAATGGTGCTCAGGCGGTCGACCGCGCGGGTGGAGAGCCAGACGATAAACGCCACGACCAGCGCGAACACCAGGCCGGCGGTGGTCTGGCCGACGCCGACGATGCCCTCCAGCGTGTGGGCGATGATCGAGCCGCCGGCGGAGATATAGGCATAGGTCAGGATGTACAGCACGAACGCCACCGACAGGCCGTTCACGGCGTTCCAGCCTTTGCCCAGCAGATCCTTGACCATGGTATTGAAGCTGGCGCCGCTCGGGTAGTGCAGCGTGGCTTCGAGGATCATCAGGCCGGAAAGCAACATGCAGGCCCAGGTATACACCAGCAGCGCGACGGAGCCGCTGAACCAGACACCGGAAGTGACGATCGGAATGGAAAACATGCCGGCGCCAACGGCGGTTCCGGCAATGATCATCGCGCCGCCGAGGACGGAAGGGCGGGCCAGCTTCTGGATGGTGTCCGTAGACATGCGTGCTCCTGGGGGATGGGTTCTTTTGTACTAGCTCAATGGTACATGGGCGCATGGCGCATGTAAAGCGTGGTAATTGCACGTTTCATGCGTTTTTGTCTTTAAATCAAGGTTTGTTGGGCGTTTTTTCGCCATAGGAGGCAGCCGGCCGGCGCAGGGCGATGAGTGTAAAGATCGCCGGGGCGCAGGGATTCTGCTGGCGGCCGCCGCGCGCGGCTGCTATTGTCGCGCTTCTTTTCCCCAGCCCACCAGGAGTAGCGCTGATGGACTGTCGCAGCGACTGCGGCGCCTGCTGTATCGCGCCGTCAATATCCAGCCCGATCCCCGGCATGCCGAACGGCAAGCCCGCCAATACCCGCTGCATTCATCTGGATGAACGGCTGCGCTGTGGCCTGTTTCATTCGCCGCTGCGGCCGAAGGTGTGCGGCAGCCTGCAGCCGAGCCGCGACATGTGCCACGATCACCGCGATCAGGCGCTGATTTATCTCGCCAGGCTGGAAGCGGACACCGCGCCTTAAGCTTCCCTCAACGTCCACAGACACAGCGTCGCGCCTGCCGCCATCGCCAGCGCGGCGTAAAACACCGCATGGTAATTCCAGATTTCCGCCACTGCACCGGCGATGGCGCCGGCGATGACCCAGCCTACCCGAATGGTGTTGGTGAATAGCGTGGTGGCCGTGCCGGCCTGACCGGGCATCAAATCCTGAAAGTAGAGCATGCCGATGCCCGCCAGCACGCCGATAAACGCCGCATTCAGCAGCTGCAGGGCAATCAGCGGCCAACTGCCGGTGATAAACAGCAGGCCGCAATAGAACAGCACGCCGGCGACCACCGCCCCGCGCATCAAACAACGCTTGCCGCAGCGTTTCGCCACCATGCCGGCGAGCAGCATGATTGGGATCTCCAGCCCGGCGGCGGCACCCATCAATATCCCGGCCAGCCGCTCCGGCAGCCGCAGCTCGTGCACCACATACAGCGGCATGTTGATCAGGTACATGCTGTTGGCGGTCCACATCAGGGTGCAGGCGACGAACAGCAGCAGCGAATCGCGGCGATGCTGCCGCGGTGCGGCCAGGGGCGCGTTCGTCGCCGCGGTTTTCGGCATCGAAGGCAGCCGCTTCCACACCAGCAGGCCGCACAGCACAAAGGCCGCCGCGCCCGCCAGATACATGACCTTAAAGCCGAAGCCCAGCGCCAGCGCGAAGGCGATCGGCGGGCCAATGACCCAGGCAAGGGAAACCTGGGCGCGCATGATGGAGGTGAACATCACCGCCTCGCGTCCGGTGCGATCGGCATGCTCGCGCGCCAGCGCAAACATCTGCGGATTGGCGGTGGAGCCGAAGCTGGTGAGCAGCACGCCGACGAGCAGCAGCAGGTAATAGTTGCGGCTCCAGGCGAACAGCGTGAACCCCAGCGCACCCAGCATGCAGCAAAGGAAGATCAGTGATTTGCGGTCGCCTTGTTTATCCGAACGGCCGGCGAGAAACTGGCTGACCAGAATGCCGATCACCGCGCTGCCGGTAAAGAACAGCCCGACCAGCGCCGGCCGTACCTTGACCTCGGTTTCCAGAAACAGGCTCAGCGTCGGGGTTTGCAACGCGCCGGCGATGCCGGTCAGAAACGCCACCGCCAAAAAGGCCAGCGAAGTGAGATCGGGCGCGCGTCGCGTTACTGCGGATGAAGTCGGCATGGCGGTTGATAATTCGTCGAAAAAGGGAGGTCGCGCGCATCATACGCCCGTTGAAATGAAACGCAAACCGCTCCCTTGCGACGAAGGGTAAGCGGATATGTCGCGCGGCGACGAGGAAAAAAGGGGCGCGTTACGCGCCCCAGTTTATCGCGGGTTATCGCGGGATCAGGCGCCTTGCGGCACCGCGTGCGCGGTATTTTTCAATACCGGCCCCCGATACTTCTCGATCTGCAGCTGCGCCATCTGCCCGCAGTTGCCCTGCGCCAGGCTGGAAGAGCCGATGTCGAAGGTCAGGCAGTTGACGTTGCCGTTCTTGCACAGCGAGCCAGGCTGCGCCGGATCGGCCGGATCGAACCAGGCGCCTTCGCTGATGCGCACCACGCCCGGCCGCACGTCTTCGCTGACCACCGCGCCCACCAGGATCTGGCCGCGATCGTTGAACGCCCGCACCAGATCGCCGCCGCTGATGCCGCGCGGCTGCGCGTCCTGCGGGTGGATCAGGATCGCTTCACGATCCGCTACCGCGTATTTCTCGCGCAGCGGCGTGTTGTCGAGCTGAGAGTGCAGCCGGTTGGTCGGGTGCGCGGTATTGAGCGACAGCGGATACTTGGCCGCTTCCGGCCCGCGATACCACTCGTGCGGCGGCATCCAGGTCGGGATGCCGGGGCAATCCTCGTAATGCATTTTGGCGATGGCGTCGGAGTAGATCTCGATCTTGCCCGACGGCGTGCCCAGCGGGTTCAGCAGCGGGTTGTCGCGATAATCGGCAAAGCGCACCCACTGCTTGTTGGCCTCCGGCACCGGGAAGCGCACGTAGTTGTTGGATTGCCAGAACATGTCGAACGGCGGCAGCGCCACCCGGGCGGCGCGCGCCTGGTTCTTCATGTCGTCGTACATGCCTTTCAGCCACTGGGTTTCGTCCTTGCCCTCGGTAAAGGCCTCCTGCACGCCCAGCCTGGCCGCCATCGCCGAGAAGATGTCGAAGTCGCTGCGCGACTCGTGCTGCGGCGGCACGCATTGGTGCATCGGGAACACGTAGAGCTGCGAATAGTCGCCGCCCATTTCCAGATCGTTGCGCTCGTAGCTGGTGGTGGCCGGCAGCACGATGTCGGCATGCTTGGCGGTGGCGGTCCAGTAAGGCTCGTTGACCACGATGGTGTCCGGCCGCTGCCAGGCTTTGACCAGGTTATTGGTGTCCTGATGCTGGTGGAAGGTGTTGCCGCCCGCCACATACACCATTTTCACCTCGGGGTAGGTGACCTTGGCGCCGTTGAAGTCGATGGTTTTGCCCGGGTTGCTCAGGCATTCGGCGATGCGCGCCACCGGGATCGGCGCCGGCGAGTTCTTCGGCGCGTTGCCGGCGGAGATGCCGGCGATGATGCCGCCTTTGGCGGTCGGGCTGCCGCCGGAGGAATAGTGGTAGCTGAAGCCGAAGCCGCCGCCCGGCAGGCCGATCTGGCCGAGCATCGCCGCCACCGTCACCAGCAGCCAGTGCTGCTGTTCGCCGTGGTGCTGGCGCTGAATGCCCCAGCCGCCCATGATCATGGTGCGGTGTTTCGCCATCTCGCGCGCCAGTTGGCGCAGCGTGTCGGCATCGACGCCGCTGATGTCGGCCGCCCATTCGGCGGTTTTCGCTACGCCGTCGCTCTCGCCCAGCAGGTAGGCCTGGAACTTGTCGAAGCCGACGGTGTAGGTTTTCAGGAAGTCCGGGTTATGCAGCTTCTCGGTCAGCAGCGTGTGGGCGATGCCGATCAGCATGGCGCCGTCGGTATAAGGGCGCGGGGCGATCCACTGCGCATTGACGAACTTGGCGCTGTCGCTGTGCACCGGATCGATGCTGATCACCCGGGTGCCTTTCTTCTTCAGCGCCTCGAAGCCGGTCTGGCCGACGTGATCCGGCACGTTCCAGCTGTTTTTCAGCGTGACCATCGGGTTGCAGCCCCACAGGATCACCAGCTCGCTGTTCTCGATCACGTTCGGCCAGGCGGTCTGCTGTTCGTAGACCTCCATCGAACCGACCACGTGCGACATGATCACCTGCGCCGCGCCGGTGGAGTAGTCGCCGGCGTAGCCGAGGAAACCGCCGGTCAGGTTCATCAAGCGTTGCAGCAGCGTGCGGCTGTTGTGCAGCATGCCGACGCTTTTCCAGCCGTAGGAACCGGCGTAGATCGACTGCGGCCCGTGATCTTTTTGCAGGCGAGTGATCTCATTGCACACCAGCTCGGTCGCTTTGTCCCAGCTGACGCGCACCCACTCGTCGCGGCCGCGCAGCTCGGTGCGGCTGCCGGGGCCGCCCTCCAGCCAGCTTTTACGCACCATCGGGTATTTGATGCGGTTCTCGGCGTGCACCTGATAAGGCGCCATGGCGATCAGCTCATTCGGATACGGATCGTCCTGCACCGGCTGCACGCCGACCATCTTGCCGTCCTGCACGATGGCCTCGAACGCGCCCCAGTGGGCGCCGGTTAGAATGCCTTTCTGCGCCTGACGCAAGGCGATGAACTGCGGCAGCGCTTCGCTGATGGCCTGCGCCAGCGCCGCTTTGGGCCATAAGCCCGCCAGCAGAGGGGCGGCGGCCAGAGCGGCGGCTCCGGTCAGGAAGCGGCGGCGGCTCATGGTTAACGGTTGTTGGTTGCTCATTGCGCTTCTCCCTTAAAGCTTGGCCGGTGCGGCAGGTGGCATGTCGCTGGCGTGTTTTTGTACGTATTGCGTCAGCACGCGCAGCTGTTCCTGCGTCAGCGAGGTGCGCGGCGCCATGCCTTTGATGACGCCAATCCATTGGTTGGCGTTGAAGCGATCGAGCGCGGTCAGCCCGTGGCAGCCGGTGCAGTTGGCCGACATCATGTCCGCGGCGTAGCGCCAGATTTTTTGCTGATCGTCAATCAACTGTTTACGCGGCAGCCACACCTGCAGAGAAACCTGATGCCAGACCAGGCCGGTTTCCGCATCGGTCTGGGTGGAGGCGGTCTTCAGCTGTTGGCGCGCGTCTTCACCCAGCAGCACGCTGAGGATGCGTTTGCCCTGCGCGGCGTAGAACACTTCGCTGACCCCGTCCTGCTGCCAGCCGCTCACGGTGGCCAGTACCTTATCGCCATCCTGTTTCACCACCTGCACTTCGGTGGAAGGCATCAGGTTGCCGGCGTTATGGCTGTCGTCCGCGCTGAGGAAGAACGGTTCGGTGGCGATGGTGTAGAGGGTGGTGGCGTCCGGTGCGGTCAACGCCGCGGCCTTCGCCAGCTCGGCGGCGCCGGCCTGGGTTTCGCCGCTCATGTCCGGCAGGATGTGGGCCACGCCCTTATGGCAATCGATGCAGGTCTCGCCCTGTTTGATCGCCACCGGGTGCTGCAGGCGCGCCTCAGGGCGCTGGGCGGTAATGTCCATGGCGTCGTAGCTGTGGCAGGAGCGGCAGGTGGCCGAGTCGTTCTCTTTCAGCGTTTTCCAGACCGACTGCGCCATCGCCAGCTTGTGCGCTTCGTATTTTTCCGGCGTATCGATGGTGCCGACCATTTCGCCGTAAATGTCTTTCACCGCGCGGATTTTGGTCCACAGGTAATCGATCGGCTGGTGCGGCACGTGGCAGTCGGCGCACTCGGCGCGGATGCCCTTGGTGTTCTGGAAGTGAACGCTGCCCTGATATTCGGCCAGCGGTTGTTGCATGGTGTGGCAGGAAACGCAGAAGGCGGTATCGCTGGTTTTATGGAATACGGTGGCGGTCCCGGCCAACAGCGCCGCGCCGAGGATAATCCCCAGCAGCAAAAGCCATAGCCATCCCCACCGGCGCTTTTTTTCAAAGCCAGTCAGTTTTTTGCTCATGGTAAACCCGCTTATAATTATGAATTTAAAATAAAATCTTGCCAAAAGGCCGCCGACCGGAGGTCAGAATGCCACGTCGATTGCAGGGGTAATATAGAAGAGGGTTAACCCCATAGGGTTATCCGTAGTCAAAAAAAGGGCATATATCGCAAAAAATAGCGTTATATTCTGGTGTATATAGCGATGAGTTCGAGCGGCAGGGGAAGCGAACGCAGGACGCGTTCGCGATGGCTCAGGCCGTGGGCAAATAGGGCTGGCCACTCAGCCATAGCCGGATGGCGGTGCGGCTGGCTTCGAAATGCGGTTCCGGCAGGGCGTCGGGCGCGCACCAGCGCCACTCGGCGCACTTTTCGGGTTCTTTCAACTCGGCGCTGCCGCCGGGGTGATCCACCTGCAGGCAGACAGACACCGTGTGTTTGCCTTCGGCGCGCCAGGTTTGCAGATTGTTGCTGACGCCCACGAAGCGCGGCGGATCGATGAGCAGCCCGGTCTCTTCGGCGATTTCGCGCCGGGCGCACTGCTCGAAGGTTTCACCGGCCTCCAGATGCCCACCGGGGATCGACCAAAAGGGCGCGTGGGAACCGCAGCGCTTGCCCAACAAAATCTCGCCCTGCGGGTTGACGATGATCACCCCGACGCCGGTCACTACGTTCATGCTTTTCTCCGTCAGCAAAGTTTCAGCACAGTATGTCATTTTGCCCCGGCGCTGACCAATGCGCCGGCGAAAGTGTGCGTAAGCTCAAAAATCTGCAATGGCAAAAGGGAGAAAGCTTGCTTTCGCCTTGCGCTGCTCACACACTCCTTGAAACGTTTCAGCGTTATCCGGCCGCTTGTGGCGAGCGGGTAACGCTCCTTTTTCTCAATGAAGCTGAAACGATTCAATTCAGCAGGAGAGGAGAATCATGTTCCAGTTGTCACCGCAAGACATTCATCTGGGCGCCGCTGCCGCCGATAAGCAGGAGGCCATCCGCCAGGTGGCCGCCGCCCTGACCGAAGCCGGCTGCGTCAGCGCCGGTTACGTGGACGGCATGCTGCAGCGCGAACTGCAGACGTCCACCTATCTGGGCAACGGCATCGCCATTCCGCACGGCACCACCGATACCCGCGATCTGGTGCTGAAAACCGGCGTGCAGGTGTTCCAGTTCCCGCAGGGCATCGCCTGGGGCGAAGGCCAGACCGCCTATGTGGCGATCGGCATCGCCGCCCGTTCCGACGAGCATTTGGCGCTGCTGCGCCAGCTTACTCACGTGCTGAGCGATGACGGCGTGGCGGAGCGGCTGGCGAAAACCACCTCCGCGGAAGAGCTGCGCGGCCTGCTGATGGGCGAGCAGCAGAGCGCCGAATTCCAGTTCGACGTTTCGCTGATTGCGCTCGACGTCGCGGCCGACAGCCTGATGACGCTGCAGGCGCTGAACGCCGGCCGGCTGCAAAAGGCCGGCGCGGTCAACGCGCAGTTCGTCAGCGATGCCATTACCCGCAAGCCGCTGAACCTGGGGCAGGGCATCTGGCTGAGCGACAGCGTTGAAGGCAACCTGGCCAGCGCGGCCACCGTCAGCCGCCCGGCGCAGGCTTTCGTGGAAGACGGCGAGCCGGTGGCGCTGCTGCTGACGGTGTCGGTCGCCGACGCGCAGCCGCTGACGGTGCTCAACTACCTCAGCGATCTGCTGCTGGCCAACAAAGCTGAACGCCTGCTGAAGGCGGATGCCGCCGGGGTGCTGGCGCTGCTGACCAGCGAAGTGGCCGAGGAGAGCAGCGTACTGAGCGCCGAGTTCGTGATCCGCAACGAGCACGGCCTGCACGCACGGCCGGGCACGGCGCTGGTCAACGTGATCAAAAGTTTCAACAGTGACATCACCGTCACCAACCTGGACGGCAGCGGCAAGCCGGCCAACGGGCGCAGCCTGATGAAGGTGGTGGCGCTGGGCGTGAAAAAAGGGCATCACCTGCGCTTTACCGCCAATGGAGAAGATGCTGAAGCCGCGCTGAAGGCGATCGGCGAAGCGATTAATGAAGGACTGGGCGAGGGCGCAGCATGAGCAGAAGAGTAGCAACGATCACCCTGAACCCGGCGTACGATCTGGTGGGGTTTTGTCCGCAGATCGAACGCGGGGAAGTCAACCGGGTAAAAACCGCCGGCCTGCACGCCGCCGGTAAGGGCATCAACGTCGCCAAGGTGTTGAAGGATTTGGGCATCGACGTCACCGTCGGCGGCTTCCTGGGCAAAGACAATCAGGACGGTTTCCAGCTGCTGTTCAGCGATCTGGGGATCGCCAACCGCTTCCAGGTAGTGCCGGGCCGCACCCGCATCAACGTCAAGCTGACGGAAAAAGACGGCGAAGTCACCGATTTCAATTTCTCCGGTTTTGAAGTGACGCCGCAGGACTGGGATCGCTTCGTCAGCGACTCGCTGAGCTGGCTGGGCCAGTTTGACATGGTGGCGGTGAGCGGCAGCCTGCCGGCCGGCGTCGATCCCGATGCCTTTACCGACTGGATGACCCAGCTGCGCGCCAAATGCCCGTGCATCATTTTCGACAGCAGCCGCGAAGCGCTGGTCGCAGGGTTGAAGGCCTCGCCGTGGCTGGTGAAGCCGAACCGCCGCGAGCTGGAGATCTGGGCCGGCCGCCCGCTGCCGGCGCTCGCGGACGTGGTCGAGGCCGCGCATGCGCTGCGCGAGCAGGGCATCGCCCACGTGGTGATCTCCCTCGGCGCTGAAGGCGCGCTGTGGGTTAACGCCTCCGGCGCCTGGATCGCCAAACCGCCGTCCTGTGAGGTGGTCAGCACCGTGGGCGCCGGTGATTCGATGGTCGGCGGCCTGATTTACGGCCTGCTGATGCGCGAATCCAGCGAACACACCTTGCGTCTGGCCACGGCGGTAGCGGCGCTGGCGGTCAGCCAGAGCAACGTCGGCGTGACCGATCGTCCCCAGTTGGCCGCGATGATGGCGCGCGTCGATCTGAAACCTTTCAATCAATAGCAGGAGGCAGAATGAAAACGCTGCTGATGGTAGACAGTTCGCTGGGGCAGGCCCGTGGCCACCTGGCGAAACGCATGCTGGAGGCCGCCGCGGCCAAAACCGGCCTGACGCTGGTCGAGTCGCTGCAGGACGCCGAACTGGTGGCGGTGGCGGGGCAGTCGGCCCCGGCTGACGCCGGGCTGAACGGCAAATTGGTGTATGTGGGCGACGTAGAACAGGCGGTGCGTGAACCGGACGCTTTTCTGGCGCGCGCCAAGGCCGAAGCTGAAACCTATCAGGCGCCGCAGGCGGCGGCGGTGAAAGCCGCCGGGCAAAAACGCATCGTGGCGATCACCGCTTGCCCAACCGGCGTGGCGCACACCTTTATGGCGGCCGAAGCCATTGAAAGCGAAGCGAAGAAACGCGGCTGGTGGGTGAAGGTGGAAACGCGCGGCTCCGTCGGCGCCGGCAACGCCATCACCCCGGAAGAGGTGGCGGCGGCGGATCTGGTGATCGTCGCGGCGGACATCGAGGTGGATCTGGATAAATTCGCCGGTAAGCCGATGTACCGCACCTCCACCGGCCTGGCGCTGAAGAAAACCGCCCAGGAGCTGGACAAGGCGCTGGCCGAGGCCGAGGTGTTCCAGCCGCAGCAGCGCGGTAGCGCGGCGCCGGCGGGTAAAAAGAAAGAGGGTAACGGCCCGTATCGCCACCTGCTGACCGGCGTGTCCTACATGCTGCCGATGGTGGTAGCCGGTGGCCTGTGCATCGCGCTGTCGTTCGTGTTCGGCATCAAGGCGTTTGAAGTCAAAGGCACGTTGGCGGCGGCGCTGATGCAGATCGGCGGTGGCTCCGCCTTTGCGCTGATGGTGCCGGTATTGGCCGGTTTCATCGCCTTCTCCATCGCGGATCGCCCTGGTCTGACGCCGGGCCTGATCGGCGGCATGCTGGCCGTGAGCACCGGCGCCGGGTTCCTCGGCGGCATCATCGCCGGTTTCCTGGCGGGTTACGTCGCCAAGGCGATCAGCAGCAAGCTGCGCCTGCCGCAGAGCATGGAAGCGCTGAAGCCAATCTTGATCATTCCGCTGGTGGCCAGCCTGATCACCGGTCTTATCATGATTTACGTGATCGGCACGCCGGTGGCGAAAATCATGGAAGGCCTGACCCATTGGCTGCAGTCGCTGGGCACCGCCAACGCCGTGCTGCTGGGGGCGATCCTCGGCGGCATGATGTGTACCGACATGGGCGGCCCGGTGAACAAAGCGGCCTACGCCTTCGGCGTGGCGCTGCTCAGTTCCTCGGTGTATGCGCCGATGGCGGCGATCATGGCCGCCGGTATGGTGCCGCCGCTGGCGATGGGGCTGGCGACGCTGCTGGCGCGCCGCAAGTTCCCGAAATCCGAACAGGAAGGCGGCAAGGCGGCGCTGGTGCTGGGGCTGTGCTTCATCACCGAAGGGGCGATTCCATTCGCCGCCCGCGACCCGATGCGCGTGCTGCCGTGCTGCATTGCCGGCGGGGCGCTGACCGGCGCGCTGTCGATGGCGTTCGGCGCCAAGTTGATGGCACCGCACGGCGGGCTGTTCGTGCTGCTGATCCCGGGCGCGATTTCGCCGGTGTTGCTGTACCTGGTGGCGATCGCCGCCGGTACGCTGTTGGCGGGTGTGGCTTATGCCCTGCTGAAACGTGCTGAAGTGCCGGCGGCCAGCGTGGCGTAACGGCGTCCAGCCATAAAAAATCTATGGTCACCCCCGTTTTTGCAACACCGATTTTGATCTATGATGGGCTTGCGTAAATCTATTCGGCGTCTGGTGAACGATACCCTGTTCGCGCCACGATGAGTTTCGCGCCTGTTGAACCTGAAAA
>NZ_JAVHUX010000025.1:0-28484 GCF_030954545.1 Serratia sp. MF1(2023)
AGAACGTTGTATGAACAGGCAAAATGGCTGGTGTTGCCAGGTCGCAGAGAGCGAAGTTATCCGAGAGAGCTCAGAGCCAGAAGCAGGAAATATCCAGATAAAAAAGTTGCTGGCCACCCTTAAGTGACCAGCATTAGCCGCAGGGCCGCCTTTTTTTTGCCTGCATCAAGGGAAACAGGAAGGCATTAATACCAGATCATCAGCGCTATCAGGCTGATGACCACCAGGCCGCACAGGGCCGAGGTCAGCATGAACTGCCCGCGCACCCGTTCGCAGCGGCGAATAAACTCCGGATCGTGGTGCTCGACATAGCGTTGCGCAAAGATATAGCGCACCAGCCTCAGCTGCTTGCTGGGTTGCCCGTGGGCGGTGAAGAAACCGCCGCCGTCGACGTATTGGTACAGCAGCGGATCGCAGCCGCGCAATACCACCAGCAATGCGCGCAGAGAAGAGTAATACCGCACCATGTTTACCACACACACCACACATAAGGCCCAAAACAGCGCGACGGTACTGATCATGATTACCCCCTCAAGGCGTTGTTATCCGCGGCCATCCGCCGGGTCCAACCGCCCTACCTCATTACCCGATACTCTGCTGGAGCTTACCGCTCTCATCCCCTTTTTTGCCTGCACGGGCCATGCCCATAACCCACCGCCTCCAGAGACGTTACCGCACCGCACAGAGAGATTTGCACGGCGTGATTCCACTCAGAGGGGAAATGGTGAGGCCCATATTCATCATTGTAGGTTAATGAAACGCAAACTGGCCTGATCAGTGGATAAAATTTACCGCCACGCGCCGAAACGCCCCCGCCGGGGCGTTATAAGTGATAACCGTTCGTCTGCAATTAGTCGTTTTTCCTGGATAGTCTATCCCGCCCCACGCCGCTGATCTTTCCCCACACGCTGGCTAGACTCAGGTTTCCGTTACGCTCATCCAAGGAAACTGTTATGGCCAACCATTCAATCAAGGGAAAAACCGTCCTGATCGCCGGCGGCGCCAAAAATCTCGGCGGGCTTATCGCGCGCGATTTGGCTGAACAAGGCGCCAAAGCGGTAGTGATCCACTACAACAGCGCCGCCTCCAAAGCCGAAGCGGATAAGACCGTCGCCGCCATCCAGGCCGCCGGGGCGCAAGGCGTCGCGCTGCAGGCCGATTTGACCACCGCGGGCGCGGTCGAGAAGCTGTTCGCCGATGCGGTCGCCGCCGTCGGCAAGCCGGATATCGCCATCAATACCGTCGGCAAAGTGCTGAAAAAGCCGATGATCGACATCAGCGAGGCCGAGTACGACGAGATGACCGCGGTCAACGCCAAAACCGCGTTCTTCTTCCTGAAAGAGGCGGGCAAACACCTCAACGACAACGGTAAAATCTGCACGCTGGTCACCTCGCTGCTCGGCGCCTTCACGCCGTTCTATGCCGCTTACGCCGGCACCAAGGCGCCGGTGGAGCACTTCACCCGCGCCGCCGCCAAGGAGTTCGGCGAACGCGGTATCTCCGTGACGGCGGTCGGCCCCGGCCCGATGGACACCCCGTTCTTCTATCCGGCCGAAGGCGCCGATGCGGTGGCGTATCACCAAAGCGCGGCGGCGCTGTCGCCGTTCAGCAAAACCGGCCTCACCGATATCGAAGACGTGGTGCCGTTTATCCGCCACCTGGTCAGCGACGGCTGGTGGGTTACCGGCCAAACCATCCTGATCAACGGCGGCTATACTACCAAGTAACGCCGCATGGGGGGCGCGCGTCTGGCGTCCGCCCCCGCCAGGAGGCGCAGCGTAGAGGATATTGCAATGCACATGCTAATGGTCATTGGCGGAGGCGTGGTTCTCCTGGGATTGTTTGTGCTGTTCGGCTGGCTCTGGGGCGCCAGTGCGGCGGGCATGGCGCTGGCGGCAAAAATTTTCGTCCCGGCCTGGTTGCTGATCGCGGCGGTCAATATGTGGGTGGGCGTCGCCCACGCGGGCTACAGCCTGCGGGCGGAGTTGCCGATCCTGCTGCTGGTGTTCGCGATCCCCGCCGCCATCGCCGCGTTCGTATTCTGGCGCCTCGCCCATGTCTGAAAGCGCCGGCGACCTGCTCAACGTGGTGACGCTACTGGGCGCCGCCGTGGTGGCCGTGCCGCTGTTCAAGCGCTTGGGGCTGGGCTCGGTGCTGGGTTATCTGGCAGCCGGTTTGGCGATTGGGCCGTTCGGCTTTGGTTTGTTCAACGATGCGCAGACCATCCTGCACACCGCCGAGCTTGGGGTGGTGATGTTTCTCTTCATCATCGGCCTGGAGATGCGGCCTTCTCATCTGTGGAACATGCGGCGCGATATTTTCGGCCTGGGCAGCCTGCAGGTATTGAGCTGCGGGCTGCTGCTCACCGCCATCGGCATGGCCTTCGGCTTTTCATTGGCCATCTCCTTCATCTGCGGCATGGGATTCGTGCTGACGTCTACCGCCATCGTCATGCAACTGTTGGGCGAACGCGGCGACATCGCCAGCCCGCGCGGTCAGAAAATCGTCGCCGTATTGCTGTTTGAAGATCTGATGATTGTCCCGCTGCTGGCGCTGGTGGCGTTCATCGCGCCGGCCGGTTCATCGACGCCGGTATCCGGTTCCGCCTGGGGCGGCATCGCCATCGCCGCCGGTGCGCTGGCCGCGCTGGTGGCGGCCGGCATCTGGCTGCTGAACCCGCTGTTTCGCATTCTGGCGCACGCCAAAGCGCGCGAAGTGATGACCGCAGCCGCGCTGCTGGTAGTGCTTGGCGCCGCTTTGCTGATGCAGCTGGGTGGCCTCTCCATGGCCATGGGCGCCTTTTTGGCCGGCGTGCTGCTGTCGGAATCGACGTTCCGCCATCAGCTCGAAGCCGACATCGAGCCCTTTCGCGGTCTGCTTTTGGGGCTGTTCTTCCTCGGCGTCGGCATGTCTCTCGATCTGGCCGTGGTGGCGCGCAACTGGCCGCTGATCGTCAGCGGCGTGCTGGCGATGATGTTCATCAAAGGCCTGTGTATTTACTGCGTGGCCCGGTTGACGAAAAGCTCGCACGGTGATGCTCTCGACCGCGCCGTACTCATGGCGCAAGGGGGAGAATTTGCGTTTGTGCTGTTCGCCGCTGCGCTGGCCAATCAGGTGCTGCCTGCGGAAGCCAACGCCAACATGACCGCCGTCGTGGTGCTGTCGATGGCTTTGACACCGCTGGCGGTGTTGATCCACCAACGCCTGCGCGCCTCGTCCGACGCCTCGTTGGACGGCACGGAACAGCCCACCGGCTTGACCAACAGCGTGCTGATCGTCGGGTTCGGCCGTTTTGGTCAGATCGTCAGCCAGCACGTTTTGGCGATGGGCGCCGATATCACCATTATCGACCGCGAACCCCAGGTTGCCCGCGACGCGCAAGACTTCGGCTTCAAAGTTTACTATGGCGACGGTGCGCGCATGGATGTGCTGCATGCGGCGGGCGCCGGCCACGCCCGCGCCATCTTGGTCTGCATTGACGATCCGCAAGCCGCCACGCAGATTGTCGAACACGCCAAAACCCACTTCCCGCAGGCCCGCGTGCTGGCTCGCGCTCATGACCGCGAACATGCCATCGCGCTGATCAAGGCCAATGTGGATTACCAAATTCGCGTCACCTTAGAGTCCGCCATGTCTTTCGGGCATGAAGCTATGTTGGCGTTGGGCTCCGATCCGGAAACCGCGGCGGATCTGATGGCCGAGCTGCGGCGCAAAGATGCCGAACGGTTGGCGATGGAGGTGTCCGGCGGCATTTACGCCGGTACATCGATGATTTTGGGCAATGCGCCGACCAAGGCGAAGAAGGAATGACGGGCATGCCGACCCTTTTCCGCCGGCGCAGCGATGCGCTCGCGGCCGATAATCAAACGGCCGATGAGGTGGTGCGGTTTTGGCAAGACGCCGGCGCAGAGCAATGGTTCCGGCAGGATCCGCGCTTCGACCAACGCTTTCGCGCACGCTTTTTGGGCCTGCATCTGGCGGCGGCCCGGCGTGAACGCGACGACTGGCTTAAGATGCCGGAAAGCGCGCTGGCGCTGATGATCCTGCTCGACCAATTTCCGCGCAACGCTTTTCGCAACACCGCCCACATGTACGCCACCGATCCGCTGGCGCGCCGCTTCGCCCGCATCGCCATTACGGCGAACTACATGCAGGCCGTCGAGCCTTCGCTGCGCCTGTTTTTTTGCCTGCCGTTCGCCCACTCGGAAAATCTCGCCGATCAGGGTCTTTCCGTGGCGCTAAACGCTCAACTGGGGCCGGCTGAACGCGCGCACGCCGAGGGACACCGCGATATCATCCGCCGTTTCGGTCGTTTCCCACATCGCAATCAGCTGCTGTTGCGCGATACTACCACGCAGGAGCAAGCCTTCCTGGAGCAAGGAGGGTTTGCCGGATAACGCCGCAGGAATGCATTAAGCGGCAATAATAAGGACAATAACGGGCGCATCGATGGACAGATTCAATCAATACCGCGTATTCGTGCAGGTGGCGGAGATGGGCAGCTTTATCCGCGCAGCCCATGTGCTGGAGGTGCCGCGCGCCTCGGTGTCCGCCGCCGTGCAACAGCTGGAAACGCAGCTGGGCGTGCGCCTGCTGCACCGCACCACGCGGCAGGTGCGGCTGACCGCCGACGGCGAACAGCTGCTCGAGCGACTGCGCCCGCTGCTGGCCGAGGTGGAGGATATCGATCAGTCGTTTCAGGCCAGCCAGCGCCAGGCCTCCGGGCGGCTCAGCGTCGACGTGCCGAGCCGCATCGCCCGCCGGCTGATCGCGCCGGCGCTGCCCAGCCTGCTGCGGCGCCATCCCCACCTGCAGCTGGTGCTCGGCTCCGCCGATCGCGCCATCGATCTGGTGCAGGAAGGGGTCGACTGCGCGGTGCGCGTCGGCGATCTGCACGACAGCAGCCTGGTGATGCGCCCGCTCGGCCATATCGCGCTGATCAACTGCGCCAGCCCCGCCTACCTGAGCGAATTCGGCCATCCGCTTCAGCCCGCCGATCTTGCCGAGGGGCACAGGAGCATCGGTTACGCCTCGCCCAAAACCGGCCGCGAATCCCCCTGGGAATACCTGACCGACGACGGCCATACCCAGCGGCTCGAACTGCCCAGCCGGGTGGTGGTCAACAACGCCGAGAGCTATATCGCCTGCTGCCGCGCCGGGCTGGGGCTGATGCAAATCCCGCGCTACGACGTGCAACACCTGCTCGACGCCGGTGAACTGGTGGAAGTCCTGCCCGCTTACCGCGCCGCCTCCATGCCGATCGCCCTGATCTATCCCCATCGTCGCCAGCGCTCACGCCGCCTGGCGGTGTTTCACGAGTGGTTTGAAAGCCTGCTGCAGCCGCATCTGGAGCGCTGATTGCGCATTTAGCGCTATACTTTGTTTAATAACGCTTATAATTCAAGCGGTCAGACCGGCAGCATCCGCATAATCAATAGGCTTTTACGCCGCGCGGGTGTACAACGAAAGGTATCGGGCGGAGAGATTTTCGATGCGGCGCAGTGTGATCGCCCCAACATATCATTGCGTTATCCGAATGATACTATGGAACCAAAAGCGCAAGGCGGGTAAACGGAACGCCTGCTAACCCTTTTAATCGGCATGTTTATGGAAGGAGTATTCTTATGGCTTACAAACACATACTGATCGCGGTGGACCTATCCCCGGAAAGCAAGATCCTGGTAGAAAAAGCCGTCTCGATGGCGCGGCCGTACAACGCTAAAGTTTCTCTGATCCACGTCGATGTCAACTATTCCGACCTCTATACCGGCCTGATCGACGTCAATCTCGGCGACATGCAAAAACGCATCTCTGAGGAAACCCATCAGGCGCTGACCGAGCTGTCGCAAAACGCCGGCTACCCGATCACCGAGACCCTGAGCGGCAGCGGCGATCTGGCGCAGGTATTGGTCGATGCCATCAAGAAATATGACATGGATCTGGTACTGTGCGGCCACCACCAGGATTTCTGGAGCAAGCTGATGTCTTCCGCTCGCCAGCTGATCAATACCGTGCACATCGATATGCTGATCGTGCCGCTGCGCGATGAAGAAGACGAATAAAGTAAGCACTTGCTAACTTAATTGCCCAACGCCCGCGCCCTGCGGGCGTTTTTCATGCCGCCACGCCGATTAATCGCTTGATAATCAACCGCCCTCCGATGATATAGTCGCTAAAGACACAACATCCTCCCCCGGGCATCGCCTATACCCATATCTATAAGAAATAGCGGGGGAAAACTTAATGCTAAAAGGAGTTATCCATGGAATATGCCGTATCGGTAGAGTCTTTCCTGTCCTCGTTACAGCGCCATAACCCCCACCAGCCGGAATATCTGCAGGCGGTGCGCGAAGTCTTCACCTCGCTGTGGCCGTTTATCGAACGCAACCCGCGCTATCGCGAACAGGCCCTGCTGGAGCGCCTGGTGGAGCCCGAGCGCGTCATTCAGTTCCGCGTCAGCTGGGTGGACGATCGCGGCCAGGTGCAGGTCAACCGCGCCTTCCGCGTGCAGTTCAACTCGGCCATCGGCCCCTATAAGGGCGGCATGCGCTTCCATCCGTCGGTAAACCTGTCGATCCTGAAGTTCCTCGGTTTTGAGCAGACCTTCAAGAACGCGTTGACCACCCTGCCGATGGGCGGCGGCAAAGGCGGCTCCGATTTCGATCCCAAGGGCAAAAGCCAGGGCGAGATCATGCGCTTCTGCCAGGCGCTGATGACCGAGCTGTATCGCCATCTGGGGCCGGACACCGACGTGCCGGCCGGCGACATCGGCGTCGGCGGCCGTGAAGTCGGCTTTATGGCCGGCATGATGAAGAAACTGTCCAACAACACCGCCTGCGTGTTTACCGGCAAGGGTCTCTCCTTCGGCGGCAGCCTGATCCGCCCCGAGGCGACCGGCTACGGCCTGGTGTACTTCACCGACGCCATGCTGCAGCGCCACGGCCTGGGCTTTGAGGGCATGCGGGTGGCGGTGTCCGGCTCCGGCAACGTGGCGCAGTACACCATCGAGAAAGCGCTGGAGCTGGACGCGCGCGTGATCACCGTGTCGGATTCCGGCGGCACCCTGGTGGACGAGGACGGCTTCACCACCGAGAAGCTGGCGCACCTGGCGGAGATCAAAAACCAACGCTACGGCCGGGTGGCGGACTATGCCCGCGAACGCGGCCTGACCTATCTGGCCGGCCAGCAGCCGTGGAACGTGCCGGTGGATATCGCCCTGCCGTGCGCCACCCAGAACGAACTGGATCTCGAGGCGGCGCAGACGCTGATCCGCAACGGGGTGAAGGCGGTAGCGGAAGGCGCCAACATGCCGACCACCATCCAGGCCACCGACGCCTTCCTCGACGCCGGCGTGCTGTTCGCGCCGGGCAAGGCGGCCAACGCCGGCGGCGTGGCCACCTCGGGGCTGGAGATGGCGCAAAACGCCGCGCGCATCGGCTGGCGGGCAGAGAAAGTGGATGTACGTTTACAACATATCATGGCCGATATTCACCACGCCTGCGTGGAATACGGCGGCGAAGGCAAGCAAACCCACTACGTGCACGGCGCGAATATCGCCGGTTTCGTCAAGGTCGCCGACGCCATGCTGGCGCAGGGCGTGCTGTAATCCGCCTTAAAGGTGATCTTGTTCACACATCGATTAAATGCTTCAATGCCGGCCTCTGCGCCGGCATTTTTTTATGCTTTCTCGCCATCCAAATGATGCCAATTAGTTAAACAAAGGTTAACAAATAGTTATTTATTGCTTCTTAATCGGTAGTAAATTTACCACCATCAAATAATTAAACATTTATTTAACACAAAATACGTCACTATTTTACTTTAATGTGCGCGGATCACATTTCGTTAACTTCAGCTACGCTCCCTCTTCCATTCCTTTGTAATCTGCAGCGGTGGAAAAACCGCCACCCCTACAGATAAAAAAAGGTACAGCTAATGAAATTTAACCTCGCATTATTAAATGCATGTGTGGTTTCTGCGTGCATGTTATCGACAACACCTGTGTTCGCCGCTGATAAATATGAGATTGCCGTAGTCGCCAAAGTGACCGGCATTCCGTGGTTCAACCGCATGGAAGTGGGCGTCAACGAAGCGGCGAAAAAACTCGACGTCAACGCCTACCAGACCGGCCCTTCTACCCCGGATCCGGCCGCGCAGGTCAAGGTGATTGAGGATCTGATCGCCAAGAACGTCAACGCCATCATCGTGGTGCCGAACGACGCCAAGGTGCTGGAGCCGGTGCTGAAAAAAGCGCGCGACAAAGGCATCGTGGTGCTGACCCATGAATCCCCGGACCAGCAGATCGGCCAGTGGGACATCGAGACCATCGACAGCGAGAAATACGCGCAGGCCAACGTCGATGAGCTGGCGAAAGACATGGGCGGCAAAGGCGGCTACGCGATCTACGTCGGCTCGCTGACCGTGCCGCTGCACAACGCCTGGGCCGATTCCGCCATCAAATACCAGAAAGAAAAATACCCGGACATGTTTGAAGTCACCTCGCGCCTGCCGGTGGCGGAAAGCATCGACAAATCCTACGCCACCACGCTGGATCTGATGAAAACCTATCCGCAGATGAAGGGCATCATCGGCTTCGGCTCGCTCGGCCCGATCGGCGCCGGCCAGGCGGTGGCCAAGAAACGCGCCAAGGACAAGATCGCGGTGGTGGGCATCGCCATGCCGGCGCAGGCCGCCCCTTACCTGATGCGCGGCGACATCAAAAAAGCGCTGCTGTGGGATCCGAAAGACGCCGGCTATGCGCTGGTGACGGTGGCCGACCAGCTGCTGCAGGGCAAGGAAGTGAACAAGGATCTGGCGATCGAGGGCCTCGGCAAGGCCGACGTCGATATGGAACACAAAGTGATTCGGTTTAACAAGATTTTGGAAGTCACCAAAGACAACGCCCAATCGCTTGGATTCTGATTTTTCGCGTAATTTCGCCACACCGGGAAAGTAGTTAAACCCTCGTAGGGGCGCAGCTTGCTGCGCCCAGGGCTTCGGCCGCTACGCAAGCACAGGTTAACGTTATGACAGCCTCCCCCGCATTTATCACCCTGGAGAATATCAGCAAGCGATTCCCAGGCGTGCTGGCATTAGACCAGATCAACCTGACGCTCAATATTGGCGAAGTGCACTGCCTGGCCGGGCAAAACGGCTGCGGCAAAAGCACCATCATTAAAATCATCTCCGGCGTCTATCAGCCGGAAAAAGGCGCCAACATTTCGCTTGAAGGCAAACTCTTCCACGCCCTGACGCCTCAGCTGTCCGGTTATTACGGCATACAGGTTATCTACCAGGACCTGTCGCTGTTCCCCAACCTGACGGTGGCGGAGAACATCGCCATCCACCGTTACCTGCCCGGCGGCCATTTCTGGGTACGCAAGCGGGTGATGCGCCAGACGGCGCTCGACGCCATGGCGCGGGTCGGCATACGCATCGATCCCGATAAAAAGGTGGAAAAACTTTCGATCGCCGATCGGCAACTGGTGGCGATTTGCCGCGCCATCGCCGCCGAGGCGCGGTTGGTTATCATGGACGAACCGACCGCCTCGCTGACCCGCCAGGAGGTCGACGGCCTGCTGCGGGTGGTCAACGAGCTGAAGGCGGCCGGCATCTGCGTGGTATTCGTCAGCCACAGATTGGATGAAGTGATGGAAGTCGCCGATCGCATCAGCGTGATGCGCGACGGCAAGCTGGTGGGCACCTGGCCGGCCAGCGAACTGGACAGCCACGAACTGGCGTTCCTGATGACCGGCCAACGCTTCCACTACAGCCCGCTGCCGCCGCTGCCGCCGGCCGAACAGGCGCCGCTGCTCGAAGTGCGCAACCTCAGCCGCGGCGAGAAATACCGCAACGTCAATCTGGCGCTGCGCGGCGGCGAGATCGTCTCGATCGTCGGCCTGCTCGGCGCCGGCCGCACCGAACTGTGCCTCAGCCTGTTCGGCATGACGCGGCCGGACAGCGGCGAGATCCGCATCGAGGGCCAGGCGGTGCAGCTGCACAACAACCGCGAAGCGGTGCGCCACGGCATCGGCTATGTGTCGGAGGATCGTCTGACGCAGGGGTTGATCATGGAGCAATCGATCTACGACAACACCATCGTCACCGTCTTCGATCGGCTGCATACCTCGCTCGGGCTGCTGGATCACGCCAAAGCGACCGAGCTGGTCAACCGGCTGATCCGCGATCTGAACATCAAGGTGTCCGACAGCGCATTGCCGGTGAAAACCCTGTCCGGCGGCAACGCCCAGCGCATCGCCATCGCCAAGTGGGTGGCGACCCAGCCGAAGATCCTGATCCTCGACTCGCCCACCGTCGGCGTGGACATCGCCAACAAAGAGGGGATCTACCAGATCGCCCGCGATCTGGCGCAGCTGGGCATGGCGGTGCTGATGATATGCGACGAGATCCCGGAAGCCTATTACAACAGCCATCGGGTGATGGTGATGCGCAAGGGCGAGCTGATCGCCGAGTTTGCGCCGCACCAGAGTACCGAGCAACAGATCGCCGAGGTGGTGAATGGATAAGTCATTATTGGCCCGCCTGGCCGGGCGGCACGAGTTTTATCTCGGCCTGTTGGTGCTGCTGCTGGCAATCGGCCTGAGCGCCGGCACCGACGAGTTTCTGACGCTCGGCAACCTGACCGACGTCGCCACCAGCTACGCCATTCTCGGCATCCTGGCCTGCGGGCTGTTCGTGGTGCTGATCGCCGGCGGCATCGACATTTCGTTCCCGGCGGTCACCGCCATCGCCCAATACGTGATGGCCAGCTGGGTGATCCAGCACGGCGGCAGCTTCCCGCTGGCGTTCGCCCTGGCGATTGGCGTTGGCCTGCTGCTCGGGCTGGTGAACGGTTTCCTGGTGTACTGGCTGAAAGTGCCGGCGATCATCATCACCATCGCCACCCTCAACCTGTTCTACGGCCTGCTGGTGTACGCCACCAACGGTACCTGGCTGTACGGCTTCCCGGACTGGTTCATGAACGGCATCAACTGGTTCTCGTTCCAGGGCGCCGACGGCTACGACTACGGCCTGACGCTGCCGCTGCTGTGCCTGCTGGGGACCATCGTCGTCACCGGCGTGCTGATGAACCGCACCCGGCTGGGGCGCCAGATCTACGCCATGGGCGGCAACCGCGACGCGGCGTCGCGCCTGGGGTTGAACCTGCTGCGGCTGCATTTTTGCGTCTACGGCTACATGGGCATTCTGGCCGGCGTCGCGGCGGTGGTGCAGGCGCAGATCACCCAGTCGGTGGCCCCCAACTCGCTGCTCGGCTTCGAGCTGACGGTATTGGCGGCGGTGGTGCTGGGCGGCACCAGCATGAGCGGCGGCCGCGGCTCGTTGACCGGTACCCTGCTCGGCGTGGTGCTGCTGGCCTTCCTGCAAAACGGGCTGACGCTGCTCAGCGTCTCGGCCTATTGGCACCAGGTATTCAGCGGCGCGATCATTTTGATCAGCATCAGCACCACTGCCTGGAACGAAAAACGCAAGCTGCTCAAGGAGATCTGACATGACGCAGTTAACTCGGTTGATCCCAAACGATCGGATCATTCGCCTGCAGGGCGCGATCATCATCGCGGTGGCGCTGCTGTTCGCCGGGCTGCTCGGATCGCGCTTCTTCAGCCTCGGCAACTTCCAGTCGATCGCCTCGCAGCTGCCGATCCTCGGCCTGCTGGCGCTCGGCATGGGCACCACCATGCTGACCGGCGGCATCAACCTGTCGATTATCGCCGGCGCCAACGCCTGTTCGCTGGTGATGGCGGCGATCATCGTCAGCCACCCTGACCAGCCGCTGTTCCTGGCGCTGGCGCTGGTGGCCGGCCTGCTGGTGGCGGTGGCGATCGGCGCGCTCAATGGCGCGCTGGTGGCCTGGATCGGCGTCTCGCCAATCCTCGCCTCGCTCGGCACCATGACGCTGATCACCGGTCTGAATATCCTGCTGTCCAACGGCGCGGTGATCTCCGGCTTCCCGGCGGCGATTCAATTTCTCGGCAACGGCGCCGTGCTCGGCGTGCCGGTGGCACTGATCCTGTTCCTGCTGGTGGCGGCCGGGCTGTGGCTGCTGCTGGAGCACACCACGCTGGGCCGCAGCCTGTACCTGATCGGCTCCAACGAGCAGGCCACCCGCTTCAGCGGCGTGAACACCGCGCGGGTGCAGGTAGCGGTGTATATCCTGTCGGCGCTGCTCGGCTGGGGCGCCGCCCTGCTGATGATGGCCAAGTTCAACTCGGCCAAGGCCGGCTACGGCGAATCTTATCTGCTGGTGACCATTCTGGCCTCGGTGCTGGGCGGCATTAACCCGGACGGCGGTTTCGGCCGTATTCTGGGGTTGGTGCTGGCGCTGATCGTGCTGCAAATGTTGGAAAGCGGCCTCAATTTGCTGGGGGTTAGCAGCTACCTGACCATGGCCCTGTGGGGCGGCGTGCTGATCCTGTTTATCGCGTTACAGAATCGAAAAGCCTGAGGAGAAAATAATGGCGAGCTATTTTATTGGCGTAGATGTGGGCACCGGAAGCGCGCGCGCGGGCGTATTCGATCTCAATGGCCGCATGGTCGGCCAGGCCAGCCGGGCCATCGATCTGTACCGGCCGAAGGCGGATTTCGTCGAGCAGTCGTCGGATAACATCTGGCAGGCGGTGTGCAATGCGGTGCGCGACGCGGTCAACCAGGCCGACATCAACCCGATCCAGGTCAAGGGGTTGGGCTTCGACGCCACCTGTTCGCTGGTGGTGCTGGATAAAGAGGGCAAGCCGCTGACCGTCAGCCCCTCCGGCCGCACCGAACAGAACATCATCGTGTGGATGGATCACCGGGCGATCGCCCAGGCCGAGCGCATCAACGCCACCAAACACCGGGTGCTGGACTTCGTCGGCGGCATTATCTCGCCGGAGATGCAGACGCCGAAACTGCTGTGGCTGAAACAGCACATGCCCACCACCTGGGCCAACGCCGGCTACCTGTTCGATCTGCCGGACTTCCTCACCTGGCGCGCCACCCAGGACGCCACCCGCTCGCTGTGTTCGACGGTATGCAAGTGGACCTATCTCGGCCACGAACAGCGCTGGGACAAGAGCTACTTCCAGCAGATCGGGCTGGAAGACGTGCTGGAACATGACGCGGCCAAGATCGGCAGCGACGTCAAAATGATGGGCGAGCCGCTGGGCCACGGCCTGACCCAGCGCGCCGCCGGCGAGATGGGGCTGATCGCCGGCACGGCGGTGAGCGTGTCGATCATCGACGCCCACGCCGGCACCCTCGGCACGCTGGGCGCCACCGGCGTCTCCGGCGAGGTGGCCGACTTCAACCGCCGCGTCGCGCTGATCGGCGGCACCTCCACCGGCCATATGGCGATGTCGCGCACCGCGCGCTTTATCGGCGGCGTCTGGGGGCCGTATTACTCGGCGATCCTGCCGGAATACTGGCTGAACGAAGGCGGCCAGTCCGCCACCGGCGCGCTGATCGACCACGTCATCCAGTCGCACCCGTGCTACCCGGAGCTGCTGACGCAGGCGAAAACTCAGGGGCAGACCATCTATGAGGTGTTGAACGCCATTCTGCGCCGCATGGCCGGCGAGCCGGAGAATATCGCCTTCCTGACGCAGGACATTCATATGCTGCCGTACTTCCACGGCAACCGCTCGCCGCGCGCCAACCCGACGCTGACCGGCATCCTGACCGGGCTGAAGCTGTCGCGCACGCCGGAGGACATGGCGCTGCACTACCTGGCCACCATTCAGGCCATCGCGCTCGGCACCCGCCACATCATCGAAACCATGAACCACAGCGGCTACAGCATCGACACCATCATGGCCAGCGGCGGCGGCACCAAGAACCCGATCTTCGTGCAGGAGCACGCCAACGCCACCGGCTGCGCCATGCTGCTGCCGGAGGAGAGCGAAGCGATGCTGCTCGGCGGCGCGATGATGGGCACCGTGGCGGCGGGCGTGTTCGACACCCTGCCGGAGGCGATGAGCGCCATGAGCCGCATCGGCAAGACGGTCACGCCGCAGACCAACCAGATAAAAAGCTACTACGACCGCAAATACCGGGTATTCCACGAGCTGTACAACGACCACATGAAATACCGCCGGTTGATGCAGGAGGAGGCGTGATGCAGCAGGAATGGCGGCAGGCGGTGCAGGGTTGGCAAACCTACAGTCAGGAGCTGGCGCAGCTGGGCGAGCGCCTCGACGCGCGCACCTGGCAGCGGCTGCTGACGCTGCTGGCCGACTGCCGCGGTAAAATTGCCGTCACCGGCGTCGGCACCTCGGGGATTGCGGCGCGCAAGATAGCCCACATGCTGGCCTGCGTGGAACGGCCGGCGGTCTACCTCGACGCCACCGGCGCGGCGCACGGCGATCTGGGCTTTCTGCGCGCCGACGATCTGCTGATCCTGATCTCGCGCGGCGGCAATTCCGACGAGCTGACCCGCCTGCTGCCGACGCTGCAGGCCAAGGGCGTGACGCTGATCGCGGTGACGGAAAACCCGCATTCCGCCATCGCACAGGCGGCGCAGTTGACGATCGCCACCGGGGTGCAAAAGGAGATAGATCCGCTGAACATGCTGGCCACCACCTCAATTGTGCTGGTGCTGGCGATCTTCGACGCCGCCTGCGCCTGCCTGATGGCGCGCAGCGGTTACGACAAGGACGCCTTGCTGGCAGTGCATCCGGGCGGCGGCGTGGGGAAAAGCTTGCGGGAGGAAAACTGAGGGCCCGACACCGCGGGCCCGGCAGACATTACAGCGGCATATAGATATCGAAACGGTGGCTTTTGGTCAGCGTGGCGGCGTGCGCCGGCACGTCGGCCAGCGGCGGCGCGTAGTCCGGGCGTTTCACCACCACGCGCTTGGTCGCCAGGCGGCGCGCCGGCTCCAGCAGGCCGTCGGCGTCATCGTCGCTGCCCACCAGCGATTGAAACACCCGCATCTCTTTCTTCACCAGCGCGCTTTTCTGCTTGTGCGGGAACATCGGATCGAGATACACCACTTCAGGGCGCGGGCTGAGATCCGCCAGCGCCGTCAGGCTGGAGGCGTGCAGCAGCGTCAGGCGCTCGCGCAGCCACGGGCCGATTTCCGCATCCAGATAGCCGCGCTGCAGACCGTCGTCCAGCAACGCCGCCACCACCGGATTGCGCTCCAGCATCCGCACCCGGCAGCCCAGCGCCGCCAGCACGAAGGCGTCGCGCCCCAGCCCGGCGGTGGCGTCCACCACGTCCGGCAGATAGCTGCCCTTGATGCCGACCGCTTTGGCCACCGCCTCGCCGCGGCCGCCGCCGAAGCGGCGCCGGTGCGCCATGGTGCCGGTGACGAAATCGACGTAGATTCCGCCGAGCTTCGGCTCGTCGCGCTTGCGCAGCTCCAGCCGCTGCGGGGTCAGTATCAGCGCCATCGGCGCGTCGTCGTCGGACGTCAGCCGCCAGCGCTGCGCCAAAACAGACAAGGCGCCGGGATCGGCGCCTGCTTCACACAATAAACACACGCTCACGTGTCGGGTTATCCTTTAATGCCGTAATGGCGCAGCATAGCATCCAGCTGCGGCTCGCGGCCACGGAAGCGTTTGAACAGCGCCATCGGCTCTTCCGAACCGCCGCGCGACAGGATGTTGTCGAGGAAGGATTTGCCGGTTTCGGCGTTGAAAATCCCTTCTTCTTCGAAGCGCGAGTAGGCGTCGGCCGACAGCACTTCCGCCCACAGGTAGCTGTAGTAACCCGCCGCATAGCCGCCGGCAAAGATGTGGCTGAAGGCGTGCGGGAAGCGGCCCCAGCTTGGCGAAGGCACCACCGCCACCATTTTCTTCACTTCCGCCAGCGTCGGCAGGATCTGCGCCCCTTTTTCCGGGCTGTATTCGAAGTGCATGCGGAAATCGAACAGGCCGAACTCCAGCTGGCGCAGGATGAACAGCGCCGCCTGGTAATTCTTGGCCGCCAGCAGCTTGTCGAGCATGGCCTTCGGCAGCGGCTCGCCGCTCTGGTAATGGCCCGAGATAAACGCCAGCGCTTCCGGCTCCCAGCACCAGTTTTCCATAAACTGGCTCGGCAGCTCGACCGCATCCCACGGCACCCCGTTGATGCCGGAGACGCCGGCGGTATCGATCTGCGTCAGCATGTGGTGCAGACCATGGCCGAACTCGTGGAACAGCGTGGTCACTTCGTTATGGGTGAACAGCGCCGGCTGGTCGCCCAGCGGGCGGTTGAAATTGCAGGTCAGGTAAGCGACCGGCTTTTGCAGCGTGCCGTCGGCCTTGCGCAGGCTGCCGACGCAGTCGTCCATCCAGGCGCCGCCGCGTTTGTTTTCGCGGGCGTACAAATCGAGATAGAAGCTGCCGCGCAGCTCGCCGTCGGCGGCGAACAGATCGAAGAAGCGCACGTCCGGATGCCAGGTCTCCACGTCTTTACGCTCTTTGGCGGTGATGCCGTAGATGCGTTTCACCACTTCGAACAGCCCTTCCACCACCCGCTGTTCCGGGAAGTACGGGCGCAGTTGCTCGTCGCTGATGGAGAACAGGTGCTGCTTCTGTTTTTCGCCGTAATAGGTGATGTCCCAGGCTTCGAGCTCGTCCACGCCATAGTGCTGTTTGGCGAAGGCGCGCAGCTGCGCCAGCTCTTGCTCGGCCTGCGGGCGGGCGCGCTTGGCCAGATCGCTCAGGAAGCCGATCACCTGCTCCGGGCTCTCCGCCATTTTGGTCGCCAGCGACTTGTCGGCGTAGGTGTCGAAGCCCAGCAGCTGAGCCAGCTCGTGGCGCAGCGCCAGCGTTTCCGCCATCACTTCGCTGTTGTCCCATTTGCCGGCGTTCGGCCCCTGATCGGAGGCGCGGGTGGCGAAGGCGCGGTACATCTCTTCGCGCAGCGCGCGGTTGTCGGCGTAGGTCAGCACCGGCAGGTAGCTCGGCATGTCCAGCGTCAGCAGCCAACCGTCCTGCTCTTTGGCCTGCGCCATCGCCTGTGCCTGCGCCAGGGCGCTCTCCGGCAGGCCGCTCAGCTCGGCTTCGTCGGTAATCAGTTTGCTCCAGCCCATGGTGGCGTCGAGCACGTTGTTGCTGTAGGTGGAACCCAGTTCGGACAGGCGCGCGACGATCTCGCCGTAGCGCTGCTGTTTATCCGCCGACAGGCCGATGCCCGACAGTTCGAAATCGCGCAGCGCGTTGTCCACCGCCTTGCGCTGCGGCACGCTCAGCGCCTCGAACGCCGCGCCCTCTTTCAGGCTGCGGTAGGCCTGGTACAGCCCTTCGTGCTGGCCGACCCAGGTGCCGTACTCGGACAGCAGCGGCAGCGCCTGCTCATAGGCGGCGCGCAGCTCCGGGCTGTTTTTCACCGAGTTCAGGTGCCCGATCGGCGACCAGATGCGCGACAGCCGATCGTCCGACTCCGCCAGCGGCTGACACAGATTGTCCCAGGTGAACGGCCCCGGCTGCGCGACCACGCGCTCTACCGCGGCGCGGCAGTCCGCCAGCGCGGATTGCACCGCAGGCACGATATCTTCAGGGCGGATCGCCGAGAACGGCGGCAGGGAAAACGGGGTCAGCAACGGATTTGTCATAGGGCAGTCCTGATTAGCGTTGGGGCCCGCCGTGGGGCGAGCCTTAAAATGCGTATGAATCTCTAACATGGAGCCAGACAACAGGAAAATCAATGCCCGGCGTTGATCGTTGGTGCCTTAAACGGCGCTTTGGCGGATGCGGGCGGCCAGCGCCGCCAGCTGCTCGTCGTCGGCGCGCGCGGCGTCGTGGGAGGAGATATAGCCCTCGTAACGCGCGAAAAACTTCGGCGAGGTCGATTCGATCGGCTGCCACTGCTCCAGCGACGCGGTGCCGTGCAGCGGGATCAGTTTGGCGTGCACGTGGTCGACGCCGTAACCTTCGAACACCATGCCGCAGCGGCCGACGTCGTCGAACGCGCGATCCAACTGCTTCGCCACCCGCTTGGTCGCCAGCATCAACGCGCTCAACACCTCGTCCGGCAGGTCAAAAGCATAGCTCGGGTGGTGCGCCTTGGGGATCACCACACTGAAACCGTCGGTGTTGGGGAAGATGGACAGGAACGCCAGATGGTCGTCGTCTTCCCAGATTTTATGGCACGGCGCCTTGCCCGCCACGATGTCGCAAAAAATGCAGCTCATCCTTTCTCCTTGTGATTCACAGCGTTTCAACCCATTCGAACGCTTCGAACACCGGCCGCCAGAACGCCCGTTTGCTCATCGTCCTGTCCCTTTCTGTGAACGTCTGCGGCAACGGAGTCCGGTTTTTCCCGGCCAGACAGTTTATACTGTGCAGATTATAAGCCTTATTGCATTGAATGCTCCGCCTGCGGAGCACAAGGAACCGCCACCCGTCATGTTAAGTTATCGCCACAGTTTCCACGCCGGCAACCACGCCGACGTGCTCAAGCACACCGTTCAGAGCCTGATCATCGAGTCGCTGAAGGAAAAAGAGAAGCCGTTCCTGTATCTGGATACCCACTCGGGCGCGGGCCGTTATCAGCTCAGCGGCGAACACGCCGAGCGCACCGGCGAATACCTGGAAGGCATCGGCCTGCTGTGGCAGCGCGACGATCTGCCGGAAGAGCTGGCGGCCTACATGAGCGTGGTGCACAACTTCAACCGTTCCGGCACGCTGCGCTACTACCCCGGTTCGCCGCTGATCGCCCGCCAGCTGCTGCGCCCGCAGGACAAAATTCACCTGACCGAGCTGCACCCGAGCGACTACCCGCTGCTGCGCAGCGAGTTCCAGAAAGACGAGCGCGCCAAAGTGCAGCGCGCCGACGGCTATCAGCAGCTGAAATCCCAGCTGCCGCCCCTGTCGCGCCGCGGCCTGATCCTGATGGACCCGCCGTATGAAATGAAGACCGATTACCAGGACGTGGTCAAAGGCATTCAGGAAGGCTACAAGCGTTTCGCCACCGGCACCTACGCGCTGTGGTACCCGGTGGTGATGCGCCAGCAGATCAAACGCATGCTGCGCGATCTGGAAGCCACCGGCATTCGCCGCATTCTGCAGATCGAACTGGCGGTGAAACCCGACAGCGATCAGCGCGGCATGACCGCCTCCGGCATGATCGTCATCAACCCGCCGTGGAAACTGGAACAGCAGATGAAAAACGTGCTGCCGTGGCTGCACAAGGTGCTGGTGCCGTCGGGCATCGGCCACCATCTGGTGAACTGGGTGGTACCGGAATAATCCCCGGCAGGGCGCGGTTCGCCGCGCCCTGCGTCCACCTATCGCAGCCATCGACGCAATCTTTGCGACAAACCCCGGTCAGGCGTTAAACTCTTACCCTCTTCAAATTCACAACTCATGGAAATCCCAGATGACGAAACATTACGATTATCTAGCAATTGGCGGCGGCAGCGGCGGTATCGCATCGATCAACCGGGCAGCCATGTACGGCCAAAAGTGTGCGCTGATTGAAGCCAAAGAGCTGGGCGGCACCTGTGTAAACGTGGGTTGTGTACCGAAAAAAGTCATGTGGCACGCGGCGCAGATCGCCGAGGCCATCCATCAGTACGGCCCGGACTACGGCTTCGACACCACCGTCAACGCCTTCGACTGGAAGAAGCTGGTCGCCAACCGCACCGCCTATATCGACCGCATCCACAACTCCTACGACAACGTGCTGGGCAAGAACAAGGTCGACGTGATCAAAGGCTTCGCGCGCTTCGTGGATGCGCACACCGTGGAAGTGAACGGCGAGCTCATCACCGCCGACCACATCCTGATCGCCACCGGCGGCCGCCCGAGCCACCCGGCTATTCCGGGTGCGGAATACGGCATCGACTCCGACGGCTTCTTTGAGCTGGACGCCATGCCGAAGCGCGTCGCCGTAGTCGGCGCCGGCTATATCGCCGTGGAGATCGCCGGCGTGCTGAACGCGCTGGGCGCGGAAACGCACCTGTTCGTGCGCAAGCACGCGCCGCTGCGCAGCTTCGATCCGATGATCGTCGAAACCCTGGTGGAAGTGATGAACACCGAAGGGCCGAGCCTGCATACCGAATCGGTGCCGAAAGCGATCGTCAAGAACGCCGACGGCAGCCTGACGCTGCAGCTGGAAAACGGCAAGGCATTCACCGTCGACTGCCTGATTTGGGCCATCGGCCGCGAACCGGCGACCGACAACCTAAACCTCGGCGTTACCGGGGTGAAAACCAATGAGAAAGGCTATATTGACGTCGATAAGTTCCAGAACACCAATGTCAAAGGCATCTACGCGGTGGGCGACAACACCGGCGCGGTAGAGCTGACCCCGGTCGCCGTGGCCGCCGGCCGCCGCCTGTCCGAGCGCCTGTTCAACAACAAGCCGGATGAGCACCTGGATTACAGCAACATCGCCACCGTGGTGTTCAGCCACCCGCCGATCGGCACTATCGGCCTGACCGAGCCGGAAGCTATCGAGAAGTTCGGCGCGGACAACGTGAAGGTGTACAAATCCTCCTTCACCGCCATGTACAGCGCCGTGACGCAGCACCGCCAGCCGTGCCGCATGAAGCTGGTGTGCGCGGGTAAAGAAGAGAAAATCGTCGGCCTGCACGGCATCGGCTTCGGCATGGATGAAATCCTGCAGGGCTTCGCCGTGGCGGTGAAGATGGGCGCCACCAAGAAGGACTTCGACAACACCGTGGCGATACACCCGACCGCGGCGGAAGAGTTCGTTACCATGCGCTGAGGCGCAGCCTCGCCGAGTTCCGGCGCATAACAGGCCAGGCGCGAAAGCGTCTGGCTTTTTTATTTATCTCGCTCGCCTCACGGCGCCCGGCGGTAGTGATCGCGAAGAAACACCGGCAAATCGTTCGCCGGCGAAGCGAAGGGCACCTGATAGAGCATATCGCCGACAAAACCGCGATGATAGGTCGCGTGGTTGACGACATGCAGCACGATTTCCTGGCGCGTCATGCGGCCTTCCCCCCCGCCGACGAATTCGAACTGCACCACCTGCGCCAGCGCCTCGGGCGACCAGTTATCCACCTGTTCGATATACCAGTGGTCCATTTCCTCCACCGCACACCGCAGAGCGTCAAGCGCGGGCGTTTGCTCGGTGTTGCGCGCGAGGTAGCCATGTTTTCGACCTTGCAGGTGGTGCCTGAAGATATCGTCCACCACATAGACATGATTCAAGGTATGCACCATATTGCCAAAACGGGTCGGCCGCGGCCGCAAGGCTTCACCGGCCGGCAAAGACATTACGGTGTCAAAGGTCAGCGCATTCGCCCACGCTTTGTAACGTACCAGCATTTTCAACGTATCGATGACCGTCGTCGGCTGAGTGATATCAGCTTCGACGGGGGTATCGTTTTGTGGCATCGCAAACATACTGTTCACTCCTTATCATCGGATGAAAATCGATATTCCGTTCAGCCGCACACAGTGCGGCGACGCGTTCTACGCCGTGCCAATCCCTTGCAACCGCCCTTCGACCTGAATGCGCGTATTGCCGCCCACCCAAATCCGGCCACCCTCGTCGCGGGTGATATGCACGTGCCCGTTGCGCCCACGACAGCGGCCCTGAGCGGCAATATATCCGCCGCTGACCACGCCGCTTGCGAACAACCACTGGGCCAGGGAGGCATTGAGACTGCCGGTGACCGGATCTTCGACGATAGCGCCAAGATGATCGCTCAAAAAAGCGCGCACTTCGAAGGCTGCGTCACCCTCGGCATGTGGGCCGACGACGCCAATGTCCACTCTGCGCGGCCAGCTTCTCGCCGGCGTCAGGGAAAGTACCCGCTCGGCGCTGGCCAGCCGGATCCCCAGCCACCCCGGGCCATTATCGATCCAGGCGGCATCGAGCACCTCATCAGACGCGATCCCCAAAAACCGCAACGCGTCGGCCAACGTCTCTCCTGACGGCGCCCCGGAACGAATCAACGGTGGCGCGGCAAAACACAACCGCCCTCCCTCGCGACGAATGCTCACCAATCCTGCTCCGCACTCCTGGATGATCTCCGTCTCGTTGCTGGGCGCCCCTCCCATAGCGAGCCAGGCATGGCAGCTGCCCAACGTCGGGTGCCCGGCAAACGGCATTTCACGATCCAGCGTGAATATTCGCACCCGGTAATCCGCCTGCGGGTGCGTCGGCGGCAGTAAAAAGGCCGTCTCCGACAGGTTGAACCAACGCGTCAAGCGCTGCATGTCCTCCGTCGACAACGCTCCGGCGCCCGCGATCACCGCCAACGGATTGCCGGCGAGTGGCCCGGCGCCAAAGACATCCACCATCTGCATGCCAAAAACCATCGCCTCTCTCCTCAGGTTAACGCCGGGCGTGCATGATTACCCCCGCGATATCAACAGCTCCAGGCCCACGCAAGCGAACAGCAGCGCAAGCATTCCTTCAATCCAGCGCCTCACCCGGGTATAAAACGCGATCATCGGCGCCGTTGAGAACAGCAGGGCATACCCCCCGAAAATCGTCACGCCGAGCAACGCACAACCGCCGATAATCGCCGGTAAAACGCCTTCAGGCGCCCCTTGTCGCAAACCCAGCGACATGATCGCCATCCAGGACATGATGGCCTTGGGATTACCGAGATGCATCAGCACGCCCTGCCGATACAACTTCCGATAAGATCGCCCGCCATCCCCTGCCGCTATCCCTGTCGAGACGGGAGACGCCCGTAATGCGGATTGGCCGGCGCGCAGCGCCAGATACAGCATATACACGCCGCCGACGATTTTGATGGCCCACAGCGCCTGCGCATACGTGGCCAGCACGGCGGAAAGGCCGGTCGCGGCCAACAGTGCCCAGCACAGCGATCCGGTCACCACCCCGGCAGCCAGCGCCAGTGCGGGTGAGCGGCCGTCACGCATCGCCACGCCCATGATCGCCATGTTGCTGGGGCCCGGACTGGCGGTTGCGAGAAGATATGCGCCATAAACCAACGCAAGCTGACTGACATTCATGGAAAAACTCCGCTGACCCGCCTTGCGGCCGAGACGTTGTTGAAAACTCAGGGACTCTTCACCAACATAGTATGTGTTACACTTTTCACCTATTTAAATAGTGTCACGTGACACTATTCATTTTTCGGAGCATCACCATGCGGCTTCAATCGCCCTGGCAACCTCGCCTGGCCAATGCGGAAGTCACCACCGTCGAGCGGCTGGTGTTGGCGTTAGGCGACGACATTATCGAGGGTAAACTGCAGGGTGGCGATCGTCTGCCGGCTCACCGTACGCTCGCCTGGCAATTAGAGATCGGTCTGGGCACGGTGACCAAAGCCTATGCCATCCTGGAACGACGCGGGTTGGTACGCAGCGTGAAAGGCCGCGGGATGTTCGTGGCGATTCGCCACGCCCGTGAAAAACGCGAAATCGATCTTTCGTCCAATGCGCCGCCGGCGGTGCTGACCGATCGTTTGCTGGCGCGCACGCTGGCCAGCATTGCGCGGAAAATGGATGCGGATCATCTGAACCTCTATTCCCCTCCGACCGGGCATCTGGAGCACCGACGTTTGTTGGCCCGCTGGCTCGAAAACGTCGGCGTCACGATCGAACCGTCGAATCTGGCGCTGACCAGCAATGCCCGTCAGGCGATTTCACTGGCTTTTGACCTGGCCTGCGGGCCACGCGGGACGATACTGACGGAGAGAATCAGCTATCCCGGTGCGATCGCGCTGGCCCGGCGCAAAGGCCATTGCTTGATCGGTATCGATATCGATGCGCAAGGCATGGTGCCGCAAGCGCTGTCTCGCGCGCTCGAGCGTGTCTCCTGCGGCCATACTGCGGTCTATCTGACACCGACGCTGCATAACCCGACAACGGCCACCATGAGCGCCGAGCGCAGGCAGACTATCGTCGAGATATGCCGGCAGGCGAATGTCTGGATCATCGAGGATGGCGTGTATGCCCTGGGGCATTCAGCAACGCCTGCGCTCGCGACATTGGCACCCGAGCGGGTGTTCCATGTCAATGGCCTGTCGAAAACGCTCGGCCCGGGGTTGCGGATCGGTATGCTGACTCTGCCGCCCGGCATGCAAAACGCGGCGGAAGAAGCCTTGCAAGATATTCCCTTCGCGCCTTCGCCACTGTCTTGCGCAGTGGTGGGGGAGTGGCTGTCCAGCGGCGCGGTCGAGGCGATACCGCAAGCGTTGCGCCATGAGGCTCAGCGCAGAGTGCATCTGGCCACCTCGATATTCGACGCCGGCGAATGCGTATCGCATCCCGACGCTTATCATGTCTGGCTGCCGATGCCGCGCGAAACCGCCGAGTCTGTGGCCGCCGCCGCCGCATTGGCCAACGTAAAAGTGACGCCGCCGGACGCCGTGATGGTGGACCGCGACGAACGGGCAACGGGCATTCGCCTATGCCTGGGTTCCCCTTCGCTGAACGAGCTAACGGCAGGCCTGACGCAGCTGGCGCAGCTGTTGAAAGCACATCGGAACGGCTGACAAACGGAAGGGAAAGGTTACGCGCACGGGTCGACCGGCTCAGGCCTGTTCTTTTTGTGCGGTTTACTATTCCCTTCGCGCCCGCCTGCTTTTTCTGCCATTATTCTGCCTGATAAATTAGCGGGACTGATACAACCTCCCCGCGCCTCTGGAGAACACCGATGCTGTTCAAACTATGCAAAACCCTCGCGATGGCCTGCGTGGCCCTGATTATCGCCCAGAGCAGCGCGCTCAGCTTTACCCTGGAAGTGGCGGGCAAGATCGACAACGTGACCGACCCGGTCAACAAAAGCTATCTGTTCACCGATAAGCAGCTGTTGGCGATGCCGGTGCGCAGCATCACCACCTCCACTTCCTGGACGCCGCAGAGAAAATTCGAAGGGATTTCGGTGGCCGATATCCTGGAGCGCGTCGGCGCCAAGGGCGAGACGCTGACCTTCTATGCGCTGAACGACTATTACATCGACGTGCCGCTGTCCGACGTCAAAAAGTACAACATGATCCTGGCCTATAAGATGGACGGGGAGATGCTGAAACTCAGAAACTTCGGCCCGCTGTTCCTGGTTTACCCGCGCGACGCCGCCGGGCCTGAACTGAACTCGCCGTTGTACAACTCGCGCTTTATCTGGCAAGTGGACAGGATCGTGATCAAATGAAGCTGACGACCTTTAAGAACGGCAGCAGGCTGGCGATCCCGGCCATTTTCGCCGCGCTGTTTTTAGTGGCTTCGACCGTCACGCTCTATTACTACAGCGCCACCCTGTCGAAGAAAGGGCTGTATGCCATCGCCGGCACGCAGGAGAACTACTCCTGGTCAATCGCCAAGTTCTCCATCAAGCTGGCGGAGTTCGACACGCTGGTCGAGCAGCAAAGCCACGCCGCGCAGGTGGACAACGACAACCTGCGGCTGCGGTTCGAAATCCTCTATTCGCGTTTTTACGTGCTGGAAACCGTCTCCGAATCGACCCAGCCGCTGTACGCCGAGCCGGGCTACCCGGAAGTGGTCAAACAGATGCGCCTGCAGATGGATCGCATCGATAAGCTGCTGAGCAGTCGGAAAATCGACTTCGGCCAGGTTTCCGCGGCCATGAGAGCCATCAAGCCTTACGCCATCGAAATGGCCAACCTGACCGACCACGCCGAGGTGAAGCAGCGCACCGCCGCCTATGAGGATTACATCGAGAAACGGCACATTATTTTCTATGGGCTGGTGATCGTCATGTTCTCGGTGATCGCGCTGATCGCCATCACCCTGATCGTGTTCCGTCAGCAGCGGCTGACCATTCGCCAGCAGGCCAAGGCCATCGAGGCGGAGAAAGCGACGCGCACCAAAAACGCCTTCCTCGGCGCCATCGGCCACGAGCTGCGCACCTCATTGCAGAGCGTGATGTCGGCCATCGACGTGCTGGTGAATACCCGGGTGTCGGCTGAGCATGCGGACACCTTCCAGCGGCTGGAGACCGCCGCGCAGCAAATCGAAAGCCAGATGAAAGATCTGACCGACTACGCGCACCTCGACAGCGGCATGATGGAATTGCGCATCGTGCCGTTCGACGCGCAGAAGCTGATCGCGGAGACCGCCAACGAAATCGCCACCCTGACCCGCAAAGAGCAGGTCAAACTGAGCTGTGAAGTGGAATGCAGCCACCTGCTGGTGCACTCCGATCCGCTGCGCATCCGGCAGATTATCGTCAACCTGCTGACCAACGCCTACAAGTACACCGAAAGCGGCAGCATTACGCTGCACAGCTGCCTGCGCCGCCAGCCGGGCGGCAGTTCGTTGATTATCGAAGTGACCGACACCGGCATCGGTATCGAAAAAGACCAGCTCGATCAGATCTTCAAGCCCTTTACCCAGTTGGATCAGTCGCATACCAAGCAGTATGCCGGCGTCGGGATGGGGCTGGCGATCGTGCATGGCCTGGTGACATTGCTCGACGGCACCATCACGGTGTACAGCGAAATCAAGAAGGGCAGCACCTTTATCGTCAGCATTCCGGTGCAGATCAGTGAAGACGAACGCGCCGACGCGCCCGCCGCCGCCAATGCCTCTCTGCAGCAGAAGCCACAGCAGGTGCTGGTGGTGGATGACAACAAGTCGGTGGGTGACGCCTTTGCGGCGCTATTGGACAAGCTGGGCTACCAGCACGAACTGTGCGACTCGCCGGAGCGCGCGCTGCAGAAGCTGCTCAGACGCCCTTACGACGCGCTGTTGCTGGATCTGCAGATGCCGGGCATCGACGGCGCCGCCCTGGCCAGGCAGCTGCGCAACCGCCGCGGCCCCAACCGCCATGTGCCGATCATCGGCATCAGCGCCTACACGCCGGAGCAGCTGACGGCGGATCAGCGCGCCCTGTTCGATAACTACCTGATGAAGCCGGTTCGGCTGGATGCGCTGTCAAACGCACTGGCCGAGGTGTTCCCCGCTAAAGATTAAAACAGCGTTGCAGTGCGGCTTCGATCACATGGAGCCGCACCGGCTTTTCATAAGGGCCGAGCACGTCGTACTCGCGCATCGCCTGAGCGATTTCCGACTCGCGTCGGTCGGTACCCAGTTCGCCGGTCAGCACCAGTACCGGCGCGTCCGGGTTGTCGGAGGCGCGGATGGTGGCGATACAGCGATCCGCCGTTTCCTCACCGATCAGCCAGTCCACCACGTAGCCGTCAAACAGGCTTTGCTGCAATGCCTGGCAAAAACTGTCGACGTCGTAAAACGCCACCGCGTTGAAGCCGCAGCCGCCGAGATACTTGGCCAGCTCATCGGCCGCCTGATGCGAATCGTCCAATACCGCGATGCTCAGCCGCTCGTCGTCGCCGAAGCCGGGCCGGATTTCGATCAGATCGACGCCGTAACGCGGGCCTGCCGGTGCCTCATCGGCGCGATAGATACGCCACTGCCCTTCCACGCGCAGCGCCACAAATTCCGCCGGCCGCCCGGCAGGAAGCTCATCGCCAATGTGCCCGACGCAAGGCATCGCCACCCCCGCCACGAAAAAGATGGCATCGCGCGCCATGTTTGGCTCGGTGGTCTCGTGTTCGGCGCTTAAATCGGCGATCGCCGCCGGCGTTTCTCCCAACGCGGCCGCGACGCTGTTGATCTGTTCCAGCGTCCAGGGGCTTTGCCCTTTCAGTTTGCGGTGCGCATGTGAAAAACTCAGATCCAAGATGCGGCTGAGCTCGCGGGCATGCTGACGTTTTCCAATCCCGTAATGTAAAAACAGCTCCCTGACCCGATTGGCAATCGACTGTGAATCGAATTTTTGGTGATTGTTATCCATTTGTTCCTTCGATTTTTTTTACTGATTTATCAGTCGTTTTGATTATTTCCGCTGAAAAAGCCACATCTAAAACTGGCATCTCATGCAATTATGCGTTAAAAACGTTGCTTGACATACCATGTCGCATCGTCAAACATGGTATCAAAAGAGACATACAGCAATACACTATAAAAAATAACACCAGCACGTTTTTTAATAATAACCATAGTAACACCAGGGAAAATTTGTTCCGTTGCCGCTACTGAGACGATGAGCACATCGCTCGGACTGCGCAAATCAAACGGGGCTTGAGCCTTTAGCGCTAATCTGTTTTACCCACTTTTAAGCCGGGATCCGTCAGGGTCCCGGTTTTTTATTGCCCTGGCGCCGCGCCATCATACGGACTCACCCCGCAGCCGCAAATAAAAACGGAGCCGGCATGCCGGCTCCGTGGTCATTGCGATGATCGCTGAACGTCAGAAGCGCCAGGTAAAACCGGCGTTGACGCTGTTGTCCTGATGGTTCTGCGACAGCAGCCCGCCGTAGCCCAGCGACAGCGTGGCGTTTTCGTTCACCGCCACTTCCGCCCCCGCCTTCAGCACCATGCCGTCGCGCGAGACCGGTACGCTGTCCACCACGAACGGCGCGTTGCCGCCGTTGAACCGCAGCCCGGTACCTCGTTCCAGCCCGCCGTACTGATGTTGCCATCCCAGCTCGCTGCGCAGCGCCACCGTCGTGCCCGCGCTCACCTGCCATTCGGTGTCCGCACGCAGGCCCAGCGTCGACACCGTCGCGTCCGTGTGCTGCTTGTCGCCGCGCAATGCCGCCGCGCCGCCGCTTTCCGCGATGCCGTT
>NZ_JAVHUX010000041.1:0-92495 GCF_030954545.1 Serratia sp. MF1(2023)
AGTGAAGCGGTTGGAATGAAACAGAATTTGCCTGGCGGCAATAGCGCGGTGGTCCCACCTGACCCCATGCCGAACTCAGAAGTGAAACGCCGTAGCGCCGATGGTAGTGTGGGGTCTCCCCATGCGAGAGTAGGACACTGCCAGGCATCAAATTAAGCGTGCTGATATGGCTCAGTTGGTAGAGCGCACCCTTGGTAAGGGTGAGGTCCCCAGTTCGACTCTGGGTATCAGCACCACTTTATTTAAAGTGGGTTTAGACGTTCGGCAGAAAAAAGAATTTGCTTGGCGGCAATAGCGCGGTGGTCCCACCTGACCCCATGCCGAACTCAGAAGTGAAACGCCGTAGCGCCGATGGTAGTGTGGGGTCTCCCCATGCGAGAGTAGGACACTGCCAAGCATCAAATAAGCCAAGAGGCCATCCGAAAGGATGGCCTTTTTGCTTTTCAGTCCTTTTACTCTCTCTACTCATATCTTGGCGCAGATCGCGCAATGAAACATTTTCACCTTTCCGCTGAATGCTCGACAGCGACGGAAAAAAAAGCTATCTTCGGGCATCTAGAAGTCTAAACGTATAAATGGATGTGTGAGGGTTAAGCAATGCCGATTCGTGTTCCTGATGAGTTACCTGCGGTCAATTTCTTGCGCGGTGAGAATGTCTTCGTGATGACATCCTCGCGGGCAAAAACACAGGAAATCAGGCCACTGAAAGTGCTGATCCTCAACCTGATGCCAAAGAAGATCGAAACGGAAAACCAGTTTCTGCGCCTGTTGTCCAACTCGCCGCTGCAGATTGATATCCAGCTGCTGCGTATCGACAGCCGCGAATCGAAGAACACGCCGGCCGAGCATCTGAATAACTTCTACTGCGACTTCGAGGATATCCAGAACGAGAACTTCGATGGTCTGATCGTCACCGGCGCGCCGCTGGGGCTGGTCGATTTCTGCGATGTTGCCTATTGGCCACAGATCGAACGGGTGATCGACTGGGCCAAGCACCACGTTACCTCCACGCTGTTCGTGTGCTGGGCGGTACAGGCGGCGTTGAATATTCTGTATGGCATTCCCAAGATGACGCGCGAAGTGAAGCTCTCCGGCGTTTACCCGCACCAAACGCTACAGCAGCATGCGTTGCTGACGCGCGGCTTCGACGAAAGTTTCCTGGCGCCGCATTCACGCTATGCCGATTTCCCGACCGAGGTGATTCGCCAATATACCGACCTGGATATTCTGGCCGAATCCGAACAGGCGGGCGCCTACCTGTTCGCCAGCAGGGATAAGCGCCTGGCGTTCGTCACCGGCCATCCGGAGTATGATGCGCTGACCCTGGCGGGGGAGTATTGTCGCGACCACGAAGCTGGCCTCGATCCCTCCGTTCCGCTCAACTACTTCCCCGATGACAACCCCGCACTGACACCGAAAGCCACCTGGCGCAGCCATGGCCATCTGCTGTTTTCCAACTGGCTCAACTATTACGTCTACCAGATCACGCCGTACGATCTGCGTCATATGAATCCGACGCTCGACTGATCTTTTCTGCCTGCCGGCGGCTGAATCGAGGCCGCCGCTCCGTTGATCCTCTGCAAGATCCTCTTTTTATCCGACACTTATCCAATAAATTCTTTGTTCAACAAGGCGTTATCGCGTCCTCATCAAATTACTGGAAGCGATTTCCTTACCTGTCATTATTGCTATTTTATCTAACCAATTGATAATAAAGTGTTAATAAAATATTTAATAATAAAATGGAAATGGTTTTTGATTTTTATTTTTTGTTGAGTATTCTTAGAGCTATCGGGATGAGATCTGACCAGTTGAGGATCGTTTCATCCGCCCTGATCCACAGTGATTTCTGATGAAAATGCGCCGGTCGCGCGGGCGCAACGATGGGAAGGAGCAAGGTCATGACGCAACAGATAGCAGGCACGGAGTTAAGGTTTACGCAGGGTTTCGCCGCAGCGGAACGCCAGGTGTTGACCGATGAAGCGGTTGAATTCCTGGCGGAACTGGTGGGGAAATTCACGCCGCGGCGCAACGAGCTGCTGGCGGCGCGTGTCCGCTGGCAGCAAAATATCGATCGCGGCGAACTGCCGGGGTTTATTTCGGAAACCACTTCCATTCGTGAAGGTGACTGGCAGATCCGCGGCATTCCGCAAGATCTGCGTGACCGCCGGGTCGAGATCACCGGGCCGGTTGAGCGCAAGATGGTGATCAATGCGCTTAATGCCAACGTAAAAGTGTTCATGGCGGACTTCGAAGACTCGCTGGCGCCAAGCTGGGACAAAGTTATCGACGGCCAAATTAACCTGCACGATGCGGTTAACGGCACCATTTCCTACACCAATGAAGCCGGCAAAATCTACCAGCTGAAACCGAACCCGGCGGTATTGATCGCTCGCGTGCGCGGCCTGCATCTGCCGGAGAAGCACGTACTGTGGCGTGATGAAGCCATTCCCGGCGGCCTGTTCGATTTCGCGCTGTACTTCTACCACAACTATCGCCAACTGTTGGCCAAGGGCAGCGGCCCGTATTTCTACCTGCCGAAAACCCAGTCCTGGGAAGAAGCGGCCTGGTGGAGCGATGTCTTCAGCTTTACCGAGGATCGTTTCGATCTGTCGCGCGGCACCATCAAAGCGACCGTGCTGATCGAAACCCTGCCGGCGGTGTTCCAGATGGACGAAATCCTCTACCACCTGCGCGATCACATCGTGGGTCTGAACTGCGGCCGCTGGGATTACATCTTCAGCTACATCAAAACGCTGAAGAATCACGGCGATCGCGTGCTGCCGGATCGTCAGTCGGTGACCATGGAGAAACCTTTCCTCAGCGCCTATTCGCGCCTGCTGATCAAAACCTGTCATAAGCGCGGCGCGTTCGCCATGGGCGGCATGGCAGCGTTTATCCCGAGCAAAGACGCCGAGAAAAACGCCTGGGTGCTGAACAAGGTACGGGCGGACAAAGAGCTGGAGGCCAGCAACGGCCACGACGGCACCTGGGTGGCGCACCCGGGGCTGGCGGACACGGTGATGGAAGTGTTCGGCAAAGCGCTGGGCGATCGCCAAAACCAGCTGGAGGTGCTGCGTGAGCAAGACGCGCCGATCAGCGCCGCACAGCTGCTGGAACCGTGCGATGGCGAGCGTACCGAAGCGGGGATGCGCGCCAATATTCGCGTGGCGGTGCAGTACATCGAAGCCTGGATCTCCGGCAACGGCTGCGTGCCGATTTACGGTTTGATGGAAGATGCGGCCACGGCGGAAATCTCCCGTACGTCTATCTGGCAGTGGATCCACCACGAGAAGAGCCTGAGCGACGGGCGCCCGGTCACCAAGGCGCTGTTCCGCCAGATGCTGCAAGAAGAGATGTTGGTGGTGCGTGAAGAAGTGGGGGAAGCGCGCTTTAACGCCGGCCGGTACGAAGAGGCGGCGCGCCTGATGGAGCGCATCACCACGCAAGATGAGTTAATCGATTTCCTGACGCTGCCCGGCTATGAGCTGCTGGCCTGAATTTTCCCAATCAACCCTACACGACTGAAAGGATAAAAATTATGTCTACCTCTCGCTCTCAACAGATCCAGCAGCTGGAACAGGAATGGAAATCGGCCCGTTGGGAAGGCATCACCCGCCCTTATAGCGCCGAAGACGTGATCAACCTGCGCGGTTCGGTCAACCCGGAATGCACTCTGGCGCAAAACGGTGCCGCCAAACTGTGGGCGTTGCTGAACGGCAAGGCGCGCAAAGGCTACGTGAACTGCCTGGGCGCGCTGACCGGCGGCCAGGCGCTGCAGCAGGCCAAAGCCGGCGTCGAGGCTATCTACCTGTCCGGTTGGCAGGTGGCGGCGGACGCCAACAGCGCGGCGGCCATGTACCCTGACCAGTCGCTGTATCCGGTGGACTCGGTGCCGAAGGTGGTCGAGCGCATCAACAATACCTTCCGCCGCGCCGATCAGATCCAATGGGCGAACCAGATTGAGCCGGGCAGCAAAGGCTATACCGATTACTTCCTGCCGATCGTCGCCGATGCGGAAGCCGGCTTCGGCGGCGTGCTGAACGCCTTCGAGCTGATGAAAGCGATGATCACCGCCGGTGCCGCCGGGGTGCACTTTGAAGATCAGCTGGCGGCGGTGAAGAAATGCGGCCATATGGGCGGCAAAGTGCTGGTGCCGACGCAGGAAGCGATTCAGAAGCTGGTCGCCGCGCGCCTGGCGGCCGACGTGCTCGGCGTGCCGACGCTGGTGATCGCCCGCACCGACGCCGATGCGGCCGACCTGCTGACCTCCGATTGCGATCCGTATGACAGCGCCTTCGTCACCGGCGAGCGCACGGCGGAAGGCTTCTTCCGCACCCATGCGGGCGTCGAGCAGGCGATCAGCCGCGGCCTGGCTTACGCCCCCTACGCAGATATGGTGTGGTGCGAAACCTCAACGCCGGATCTGGATGCCGCTCAGCGCTTCGCCGACGCCATCCACGCCAAATACCCGGGCAAGCTGCTGGCCTACAACTGCTCGCCGTCGTTCAACTGGAAGAAGAACCTCGACGACCAGACCATCGCCCGCTTCCAGCAGGCGCTGTCGGACATGGGCTACAAGTATCAGTTCATTACGCTGGCGGGCATCCACAGCATGTGGTTCAACATGTTCGACCTGGCGCACGCCTATGCGCAGGGCGAGGGCATGAAACACTACGTCGAGAAGGTGCAGCAGGCGGAGTTCGCCGCGGTGGATCGCGGTTACACCTTCGCGTCGCACCAGCAAGAGGTGGGCACCGGCTACTTCGACAAGGTCACCACCATCATTCAGGGCGGCGCTTCTTCGGTCACTGCGCTGACCGGTTCGACGGAAGAACAGCAGTTCTGATGCGGCAAGCTTGAAGACGTTTCATCCGGAGCCTGCATGCGCAGGCTTCTTTTTCTGGCGGGGGTAAGGATGGCGGCAAAACTGGAGTTGTTGATCGCACAGACGATCCTGCAAGGCTTCGATGCGCAGTACGGCCGCTTTCTGGAAGTGACCGCCGGCGCGCAGCAGCGCTTCGAGCAGGCGGACTGGCCGGCGGTGCAGCGGGCGATGAAAAAGCGCATCCATCTGTATGACCATCACGTCGGCCTGGTGGTGGAGCAGCTCAAATGCATCACCGGGCAGAAATACTTCGACGCCGACTTCCCCAGCCGGGTCAAAGCAGTCTATATCGACCTGCTGCCGGACTACCCGCGCTTCGAGATCGCCGAAAGCTTCTTTAACTCGGTCTACTGCCGGCTGTTCAAGCACCGCGATCTGACGCCGGACAAGCTGTTCGTCTTCAGTTCGCAGCCGGAGCGGCGCTTTCGCGACATTCCGCGTCCGCTGGCGCGCGATTTCACCCCCAATGGCGATCTGCCGGCGATGCTGCGCAGCGTGCTGAGCGATCTGCCGCTGCGGCTGCCGTGGGAGGATTTGACGCGCGATATTCACTACATCACTCAGGCGCTGCAACGCGCCTTCAGCGCACAGCAGTTGGCGGGGGCAACCTTCCAGATCGCCAACGAACTGTTCTATCGCAACAAGGCCGCCTGGCTGGTCGGCAAGCTGCGTCTGGCCGACGGCGTTTATCCGTTCTTGCTGCCTATCCACCACAGCGAGTCGGGCGCGCTGTTTATCGACGCCTGCCTGACCGGTAAGGCCGAGGCCAGCATCGTCTTCGGCTTCGCCCGATCTTATTTCATGGTCTATGCGCCGCTGCCGGCGGCGATGGTGGAGTGGCTGCGCGAGATCCTACCGGGCAAAACCACCGCCGAGCTGTACATGGCGATCGGCTGCCAGAAGCACGGCAAAACTGAATGCTATCGCGAATACCTGACCTTTATGGCGCAGTCGCAGGAGCAGTTCATTATCGCGCCGGGGGTGAAGGGCATGGTGATGCTGGTGTTCACCCTGCCATCCTTCGATCGGGTGTTTAAAGTGATTAAAGACGAATTCGCCCCGCAAAAAGAGGTGACGCAGGCGCAGGTGATGGCCTGCTATCAGCTGGTGAAAGAGCATGATCGCGTCGGGCGCATGGCGGATACCCAGGAGTACGAGAATTTCGTCGTCGACAAGGCGCGTCTCAGCCCGGCGCTGTTGGCGGAGCTGCAGCGCGAAGTGCCGGGCAAGCTGGAAGATCTCGGCGATCGCATCGTGATCAAACATCTGTATATGGAACGGCGCATGACGCCGCTGAACCTGTATCTGGAGCAGGCCAACGACCAGCAGATGCGCGATGCGATCGAAGAGTACGGCAATGCCATCAAGCAGCTGGCCGCCGCCAATATCTTCCCCGGCGACATGCTGTTCAAGAACTTCGGCGTGACGCGCCACGGGCGGGTGGTGTTCTACGACTACGACGAAATTTGCTACATGACTGAGGTCAACTTCCGCGACATTCCGCCGCCGCGCTATCCGGAGGACGAGCTGGCCAGCGAGCCGTGGTACAGCATCGCGCCCAACGACGTGTTCCCGGAGGAGTTCCGCCACTTCCTGTGCGGCGATCGGCGCATTCGGCAGGTGTTTGAAGAATTGCACAGCGATCTGTTTACCGCGGAGTATTGGCGCGGGTTACAGCAGCGCATCCGCGAGGGGCACGTGGAAGACGTGTTCGCTTACCGCAAGAAGCAGCGGTTCAGCCAGCGCAGCGGGGCGGCGCTGCCGGCCGCCACCGCTGCGATGTAAATCAGGCCTGGGCGCCCGCGACGGCGGCGCGCGCCAGTTCGGTGATGCGCGCGTAGTCGCCGCTTTCCAGCGCGTCCGCCGGCACCAGCCAGGAGCCGCCGATGCACAGCACGCTTTTCAGCGCCAGATAGCTGCGGTAGTTGTCCGGCGAGATGCCGCCGGTCGGGCAGAAGCGCACCTGCGGGAACGGGCCGCCGATCGCCTGCAGCGCTTTTACGCCGCCGTTGGCTTCCGCCGGGAAGAATTTAAACTCGCGCAGGCCGTAATCCATGCCCAGCATCAGTTCGGAAACGGTGCTGATGCCCGGAATAAGCGGAATGGACCCGGCGGTGGCTGCCTTGAGCAGCTCGTCGGTCAGCCCCGGGCTGATGGCGAACTGCGCGCCGGCCTCGGTCACTTCACGCAGCTGCTGCGGATTGATCACGGTACCGGCGCCGATGATCGCTTCCGGCACTTCTTGGGCGATGGCGCGAATGGCGTCCATGGCGCAGGCGGTGCGCAGCGTCACTTCCAGCACCCGCACGCCGCCGGCGACCAGCGCTTTCGCCAACGGCACCGCATGTTCCAGCTTGTTGATCACGATCACCGGCACCACCGGCCCCGCCGTCAGGATCTGCTCGGCGCTTGTTTTCCACTTGTTCATGATGACGTTCTCCTTTGTGGCCGCCGCCAGGCGGCGATGCGGCCAGGCTATCGATTAAAATGTGATGCAGCAGGCGCCCTGCTCGGCGCCGGACAGCTGGCTGCGCAGCGCGCCGAACAGCTCGCGGCCGCAGCCGATGTGTTCTGCGCTCAGATCGGGTTGGCACGGCGTGCGTTGGGCCAGTTCGTCGGCGTCGACCAGTACCTGCAGCTCGCCGCTGCGGCCGTTGACGCGGATCGGATCGCCGTCGCGCACTTTCGCCAGCAGGCCGCCGGTATAGGCTTCCGGGGTGACGTGGATGGCGGAAGGCACCTTGCCGGAGGCGCCTGACAGGCGGCCGTCGGTCACCAGCGCCACTTTGAAGCCGCGATCCATCAGCACGCCTAGCGGCGGCATCAGCTTGTGCAACTCCGGCATGCCGTTGGCCTGCGGCCCCTGGAAACGCACCACCACCACGCAATCGCGATCCAGCTTGCCGGCTTCAAACGCCGGCACGATGTCGTGCTGGCTGTCGAACACCACCGCCGGCGCTTCGATGATCTGGTTGTCGGCGGGCACCGCCGAGGTTTTCATCACCGCACGGCCCAGATTGCCGGCCATCACTTTGGTGCCGCCGTGATGTTCAAACGGCTGAGCGACGCTGGCGATCACGCTGGCGTCGAGCGAACCGGTTACGCCTTCACGCCACACCAGCTGGCCATTATCCAGCCAGGGTTCCTGGGTGTAGCGGTGCAGGCCGAAACCGGCCACGGTGTGCACGTCTTCGTGCAGCAGCCCGTGTTGCAACAGCTCACGCACCACCAGCGGCACGCCGCCGGCGGCCTGGAACTGGTTGATGTCGGCCGGGCCGTTCGGGTAGATGCGACACAGCAGCGGCACCGCCTCCGACAGCTCCGAGAAATCGTCCCAGGTGATGATGATGCCCGCTGCGCGCGCCATCGCCACCAGATGCATGGTCAGGTTGGTGGAGCCGCCGGTGGCCAGCAGCGAGACGATGCCGTTCACCACCACTTTCTCGTCCACCAGGCGGCCGATCGGCAGGTAGTTGCCGGCGGTGTCGGTCAGTCGCGTCACCTGGCGCGCAGCGGCGTCGTTCAGCGCGTCGCGCAGCGGCGTATCCGGATGCACGAAAGAGGCGCCCGGCAGGTGCAGGCCCATCACTTCCATCACCATCTGGTTGGTGTTGGCGGTGCCGTAGAAGGTGCAGGTGCCGATGCCGTGATAGGAGGCGGCCTCGGCTTCCAGCAGCGCCAGACGATCGGCCTTGCCCTCGGCGTACAGCTGGCGCACGCGCACCTTTTCCTTGTTCGGCAGGCCGCTGCTCATCGGGCCGGCCGGCACGAACAGCGCGGGCAGGTGGCCGAAGGAGAGGGCGGCCATCACCAGCCCCGGCACGATCTTGTCGCAGATGCCGAGGAACAGCGCGCCGTCGAACATATTGTGCGACAGGCCGACGGCGGCTGACATGGCGATCACGTCACGGCTCATCAGCGACAGCTCCATGCCGTCCTGCCCCTGTGTCACGCCGTCGCACATCGCCGGCACGCCGCCGGCCACCTGGCCCACGGCGCCCACCGCCTTCAGCGCCTGCTTCAGCCGCTGCGGGTAGTGTTCGTACGGCTGGTGGGCCGACAGCATGTCGTTGTAGGCGGTGATGATGGCGATATCGCTGCGCACCATGTTTTTCAGCGCCGTCTTGTCATCGGGCTGACAGGCGGCGAAGCCGTGGGCCAGGTTGCCGCAGGCCAGCTGCGCGCGGTGGACGGTTTGGGAACGGGCCGCCTCGATGCGCGCCAGATAGGCGGCGCGGCTGGCCTGGGAACGGTGGATGATGCGCTGCGTGACACGGGACAAGGTTGGGTTAATCATGCCTTCCTCACATTGCTGTTGTTATAGTCGCCGCCTGTGGCGGTGCCCCCGGGGATGATTTGCAGCCCTGGTGTGCAAGGCCGGGGGCGATTTAGGATTTAAAACATCGTGAATGCAATCATGCCGATAGCGCCGCCGACGCTGCCCAGAATCGTTTCCATCACCGTCCAGGTTTTCAGCGTTTGCAGTTCGTTGGCGCCGGTGAATTTGCCGAACAGCCAAAAACCGGCGTCGTTGACGTGGCTCAGCACGATGGAGCCGCCGGCGATGCAGATAGCCAGCGCGGCCAGCTGCCCGCCGTTCAGCCCGAGCTGGCTGGTGACCGGCAGCACCAGGCCGACGGTGGTCAGACAGGCGACGGTGGCCGAGCCCTGAATCACCCGCACCATGGCGGAGAGCGCAAAGGCGGCCACGGCGATCGGCAGGCCGGCGCCGATCATCGCGTCACCCAGCGCCGGCCCTACGCCGGAATCCACCAGGATCTGTTTGAACACCCCGCCGGCGCCGGTCATTAGCAGGATGATCCCGGCCGGTTGCACCGCGGCGGAGCAGATGGCCAGCGTCTGTTCGTTGCTCATGCCGCGCGGCTTCGCCAGGCCGTAAATCACGATCAGGCAGGCCAGCAGAATGGCGGTGAACGGGTGGCCGATAAACTCCAGCCACTGCTGCAGCTGCGAGCCGGGGGTGACCAGCCGCGCGCCGATGGTCTTCATGCCGACCAGCACCAGCGGGCACAGCACCAGCGCCAGGCTGAAGCCGAACGACGGCAAATTGCCCTTGGTCAACGTCGGCTCGTTCTCTTCCGGCGGCATCGGCCAGTTGACGAAGCGGCTGATAAAGCTGCCGTACAGCGGGCCGGCGATCAGCATGCCGATCACCGCCGCCACCAGGCCGATGGCGATCATCCAGCCGAAGTCGGCCTTCATCTGCGAAGCCAGCAGCATCGGCACCGGCCCCGGCAGCAGGAAGGAGGCGGCGGCGGCCACGCCGGCGAACAGCGGAATGGCCAGCTTGACGATATTGCCGTCGGTGCGGCGCGCCACGGCGAACACGATGCCGATCAGCAGCACCACCGCCACGTCGAAGAACAGCGGCAGCGCGCAGATCAGGCCGGCGATGCCGAGCGCGTAGTGCGCCTTGCTTTGTCCGAATCGTTTCAGCAATTGCGCCGCAATTTGATCGAGCGCGCCGACCTCATGCAGGATCTTGCCGAACATCGCCCCGAGCGCCACCACGATCGCCAGGAAGCCCAGCGTGTCGCCCATGCCTTTTTGCATGGTGTCGGCAATATGGTCCAGCGGCATGCCGGAGAAGATGCCGGCGGCGATGGATACCAGCATCAGCGCGACGAAGGCGTGCATGCGCGCCTTCATCACCAGGAATAACAGCAGTAAAACCGAGCCGACTGCGGTACCGACCAGCGTTACGGTACTCACGCGCACACGTCCTGCGGCAGGAAGCTCTGGATATGGCGCACGGTATCGGCGATCACCGCGTCCAGCGGCTGGTTGATGTCGATCGCCATCACGTCGTTCTCGTCGGCGCCCGGCTGCTCCAGCGCGGCGAACTGGGTGACCAGCATCTGCGGTTTGAAGAAGTGGCCGTTACGCGCCGCCAGGCGGGATTCGATCACCGGGAACTCGCCGTGCAGATAGATGAACGACAGGTTGCCGTTGCCGGCGCGCAGGCGGTCGCGATACTGCTTTTTCAGCGCCGAGCAGACGATGATCGACACGTTGTTGGTGCGCTGCATGGCGAAGGCGGCGTCGTTGAGCGCGGCCAGCCACGGGGCGCGATCGTCGTCGTTCAACGCTTCGCCGGCGGCCATCTTCAGGATGTTGCTGCGCGGATGCAGGAAGTCGCCGTCGAGGAAGCCGGCGGAGAGTTGGCGGGCCGCGGCGGCAGCGACGGCGGACTTGCCGCTGCCGGAAACGCCCATAACGACGTAAATGCGATTTTGATTGTTGGTCATGGCTTGGCTCCAAAACACCGGGTGACGTTACCTTCGTTCAGCTTGTTTGTTACCGGTAACATGTTATCGGTAACATTGTCGAAGGAAGTTTGAGCGGTTGCAATGGGCTTTCGCCGTGAGGATCGCTAACTGTGATCGGCTTCAAGCTTTTTTCCCGTGCGCTACACAGGATGCCGATAGCCTGTTACATGCTGACAACAGAGCAAGGAATCAGGAGAGAGGGCGCGCAGGGGCGCCCCTCGGAGGGGGGGGATCAGCGCACGCCGCCGTAGGCCAGGCTGATCTCTTTGGCCGCGTGGATCACCAGCGCCCCCAGCTCGATCACGCGATCGTCGGTGATGCGCGACACCGGGCCGGAGATGGAGATGGCGGCGAAGGCTTCGCGGTGCTCGTCGAAGATGCAGGCCGCCACGCAGCGCAGGCCGAGCGCGTGCTCTTCGTCGTCAAAGGAGAAGCCCTGTTTGCGGATCTGCGCCAGCCCCTCTTTCAGGTTGTGCGGCGTCAGGGTGTGCGGTGTGTAGGTGTGCATGCCTTTCTTGTGCAGCAGTTTGGTTACCTGATCGTCCGGCAGGGTGGCGAGGAACGCCTTGCCGGCGCCGGAGGCGTGCATCGGCAGTTTGCCGCCGATTGGCGCCGACATGCGCATCAGCGCCGTACACTGCACCTGATCGATGATGATCGCCTGGTACTCGCTGGTATCCAGCACCGCCAGGTTGACGGTTTCGCCGGACTCTTCCATCAGGCGGCGCAGCGTCGGGTGCACCATCGCCAGCAGGTTGCGGCTTTGCAGGAAGCTGCTGCCGACCACAAAGGCGTGCGAGCCGATGGTCCACAGGCCGAGATCGCCGACCTGGCGCACGAATCCCTGCTGCTGCATGGTGGTGAGCAGGCGGTGAGTGGTGGAGTTCGGCAGGCCGGCCTGCTGGGCCAGATCGGTCAGCGCCACGTTGCCCTGGGCTTCCGAAATGTACTCCAACAGCTTCAGGCCACGGGTCAACGATTGTACCTGGCCGGTCGCCGCACTGGCGGCCGGGGCTGCTGCGCGGGGCTTCTTGCCGCGTTTGGCGGGAGCAGGGGTGGCCATGGGTAAGATTCCTTTTTCCGTATGATGGAATTCATTTTCGTTTTTTGTCGATGAATTGCAAGTCGCCGTCAGCTCATCGGAGGTGTTGGCGCACAACCTGAAAAACTCTCAATTGTCGTCTGGCCCTTTGTCCTTACAAGCTGTGCTAGGATGACTCGTTGGTTTTTGCGGCAGTTGAGCAATGGGCTGGATGGCAATGGAAGGGGTTACAGTGACGAATCGAGTAGAACAACTGCGCCGCCAGTTAGCGCAGCGCATTTTGGTGTTGGACGGCGGCATGGGCACCATGATCCAGAGCTATCGTCTGGATGAGCGCGATTTCCGCGGTGAGCGTTTCGCCGACTGGCGCAGCGATCTGAAAGGCAATAACGATCTGCTGGTGCTGACCAAGCCGGAAGTGATCGCCGCCATTCATTACGCCTATCTCGAGGCGGGCGCCGATATCCTTGAAACCAATACCTTCAACTCCACCTCCATCGCCATGGCCGACTACCACATGGAGTCGCTGTCCGCCGAGATTAACTATCAGGCCGCCTGCCTGGCGCGCACCTGCGCCGACGAATGGACGGCGCGCACGCCGGAAAAACCGCGCTACGTAGCCGGGGTGTTGGGGCCGACCAACCGCACCGCGTCCATCTCGCCGAACGTCAACGATCCGGCGTTCCGCAACATCTCGTTCGACGAGCTGGTGACGGCTTACCGCGAATCGACCCGTGCGCTGGTGGAGGGCGGCGTCGATCTGATCATGATCGAAACCATCTTCGACACCCTGAATGCCAAGGCCGCCGCCTTTGCGGTGGAAACCGAATTCGAAGCGCTGGGGGTGGAACTGCCGATCATGATTTCCGGCACCATCACCGACGCCTCTGGCCGCACCCTGTCCGGCCAGACCACCGAGGCGTTTTACAATTCGCTGCGCCACGTCAAGCCGCTGACCTTCGGCCTGAACTGCGCTCTGGGCCCGGACGAACTGCGTCAGTACGTCGCCGAGCTGGCGCGCATCTCGGAGACCTACGTCACCGCGCACCCGAACGCCGGTTTGCCGAACGCCTTCGGCGAGTACGATCTGGATGCGGCCGAGATGGCGCGCCAGGTCGGGGAGTGGGCGCAGGCCGGCTTCCTCAATATCATCGGCGGCTGCTGCGGCACCACGCCGGAACATATCGCCGCGATGGCCAAGGCGGTCGAGGGCGTGCCGCCGCGTCGGCTGCCGGAGATCCCGGTCGCCTGCCGCCTGGCGGGCCTGGAGCCGCTGACCATCGATGCCAACACCCTGTTCGTCAACGTCGGCGAGCGCACCAACGTCACCGGTTCGGCACGATTCAAACGGCTGATCAAAGAAGAGAAATACAACGAGGCGCTCGACGTGGCGCGCCAGCAGGTCGAGAGCGGCGCGCAGATCATCGACATCAACATGGACGAGGGGATGCTCGACGCCGAAGCGGCGATGGTGCGCTTCCTTAACCTGATCGCCGGCGAGCCGGATATCGCCCGGGTGCCGATCATGATCGACTCCTCCAAGTGGTCCGTTATCGAGAAAGGCCTGAAATGCATCCAGGGCAAGGGCATCGTCAACTCGATCTCGATGAAGGAGGGCGAAGAGGCCTTTATCCATCACGCCAAACTGGTGCGCCGTTATGGCGCCGCGGTGGTGGTGATGGCGTTCGACGAAGTGGGGCAGGCGGACACCCGCGAGCGCAAGTTCGAGATCTGCCGCCGCGCCTATAACATTCTGACCGAGCGCGTCGGCTTCCCGCCGGAAGACATCATTTTCGACCCGAACATTTTCGCTGTCGCTACCGGTATCGAAGAGCACAACAACTACGCCGTCGACTTTATCGAAGCCTGTGCCGACATCAAAACCCACCTGCCGCACGCGATGATCTCCGGCGGCGTGTCCAACGTGTCGTTCTCGTTCCGCGGCAACGATCCGGTGCGTGAAGCGATCCACGCGGTGTTCCTGTATCACGCCATTCGCAACGGCATGGACATGGGCATCGTCAACGCCGGGCAACTGGCGATTTATGACGATTTAAGCGCCGAGCTGCGCGACGCGGTGGAGGACGTGATCCTCAACCGTCGCGAGGACGGCACCGAACGCCTGCTGGAGCTGGCGGAAAAGTACCGTGGCAGCAAAGATAATGACGTGGCGGTGCAGCAGGCGGAGTGGCGCGGCTGGCCGGTGGAGAAACGGCTGGAGTATTCGCTGGTGAAGGGCATCACCGAGTTTATCGAGCTGGACACCGAAGAAGCGCGGCAGCAGGCCGAACGCCCGATCGAAGTGATCGAAGGGCCGCTGATGGCGGGGATGAACGTGGTCGGCGATCTGTTCGGCGAGGGCAAGATGTTCCTGCCGCAGGTGGTGAAATCCGCCCGCGTGATGAAGCAGGCGGTGGCCTACCTGGAACCCTACATCGAGGCCAGCAAGCAGCAGGGCACCTCCGCGGGCAAAATCCTGTTGGCGACGGTGAAGGGCGACGTGCACGACATCGGCAAGAACATCGTCGGCGTGGTATTGCAGTGTAACAACTATGAAATCGTCGATCTGGGCGTGATGGTGCCGACGGAGAAAATCCTGCGCACCGCGCGCGAGGAGAACGTGGACATCATCGGCCTGTCGGGGCTGATCACGCCATCGCTGGACGAGATGGTCAACGTGGCCAAAGAGATGGAGCGCCAGGGCTTTACGCTGCCGCTGCTGATCGGCGGCGCCACCACCTCCAAGGCGCACACCGCGGTGAAGATCGAACAAAACTACAGCGGCCCGACCACCTACGTGCAGAATGCTTCGCGCACCGTGGGCGTGGTGTCGGCGCTGCTGTCCGCCACCCAGCGCGACGAGTTTGTGGCGCGCACCCGCAAAGAGTATGAAACGGTGCGCATTCAGCATGCGCGCAAAAAGCCGCGCACGCCGCCGGTCGATTTGCAGAAGGCGCGCGCCAACGCCATGGCGCTGGACTGGGCCGATTATCAGCCGCCGGCGCCGCGGCAGCTCGGCGTGTTCCCGGTGGCGGCCGGCATCGAGACGCTGCGCCACTATATCGACTGGACGCCGTTCTTCATGACCTGGTCGCTGGCGGGCAAATACCCGCGCATCCTGGAAGACGAGGTGGTGGGGGAAGAGGCCAAGCGCCTGTTCCACGACGCCAATCAGATGCTGGATCGGCTGGCCGCCGAGCGCAGCCTCAACCCGCGCGGCGTTTACGGTCTGTTCCCGGCCAACCGCGTCGGCGATGACGTGGAGGTGTACCGCGACGAACGGCGTGACGAGGTGCTGGCGGTGAGCCGCCATCTGCGCCAGCAGACGGAAAAAACCGACTTCCCGAACTACTGCCTGGCGGACTTTGTGGCGCCGAAAAGCAGCGGCAAGGCCGACTACTTCGGCGCCTTCGCGGTGACCGGCGGGCTGGAGGAGGACGCGCTGGCGGCGGCGTACGACGCGCAGCACGACGATTACAACAAAATCATGGTCAAGGCGCTGGCGGATCGCCTGGCGGAGGCCTTCGCCGAATACCTGCATGAGCAGGTGCGCAAGCTGCACTGGGGCTATGCCGCCGACGAGAGCCTGAGCAACGAGGAGCTGATCCGCGAAAACTATCAGGGCATCCGGCCGGCGCCGGGCTACCCGGCCTGCCCGGAACACACCGAAAAAGCGACCATCTGGCAGCTGCTGGACGTCAACCGCCACACCGGCATGGAGCTGACGGAGTCCTTCGCCATGTGGCCGGGGGCGGCGGTGTCCGGCTGGTACTTCAGCCATCCTGAAAGCAAGTACTTCGCGGTGGCGCAGATCCAGCGCGATCAGGTGGAAGACTACGCGGCGCGTAAAGGGATGAGCGTGAGCGAGGTCGAACGCTGGCTGGCGCCTAACCTAGGCTACGACGCCGACTGATTTCCTCTTTAAGGGCGCAGCGATGCGCCCTTGTCATTTACTGCGCTTCCACGTCGATGTGCAGCGCATCGTAACGCCAATACTCCAGATCGCAATCGATCACCCGGTCGTGCTGATCGCGGTTCACCCGCGTAATGAACAGCGCCGGGCTGCCGTAGGTCACCTTCAGCATGGCGGCGGCCTGCTGCGGCAGCAGGGTGGGCAGCATGTCGAAACGCACCCGGCCGTAGTGAATGCCGTAGCGCACGGCGTACAGCGCGGTCAGCGACTGGGTCAGATCTTCGTCCAGTATGCCGGGGAAGTAGGCCGGGTTGAGGTAGTGCTCGCAGTACAGCACCGCGCGCCCGTCGATGTAGCGCAGCCGGCGAATGCGATAGGCCTCGGCGCCGGGGGGCAGCGCCAGGCGGCCGGCCAGCGGCGCGTCGAGCGTGACTACCGCGCTGTCGATCGCCTCGGTATGGGCGGCGCGCCCCTGTTGCTGCGCCATGGCGTGAAAATGGCTGCGCTGCAGCGGGTTGTAGATCAGACGCGGGGGCGAAATGAACCAGCCGCGCCGCACCTGGCGATAGATGACCCCCTGCGCCTCCAGTTGGCCGAGCGCCTCCTGCAAGGTAATGCGGGTGGTGGCGAACTGTTCGCTCAGGGCGCGTTCGGAGGGCAGCTTGCCGCCCACGGCAAACTCGCCTGCGGTGATGCGGGCGTTCAGCGTTTGGCAGATGGTGGCTACGGTCGTCGGTGCTTCACTCATACAGCGGGTGTCCCGTTTCAGTGCGTTTGGCCTCCCTTAAGGTAGACCAGCGTCGCGTTTTCGCCGTTGCAATGGGTGATAAAACCGTCGCTTTTTTAAGCTGACATATAATTATCACATTCGTCCGTTAGATTGGTTTGGTCCTTGCTGGACTAGTCCAGCTCTCCCCACACTACCACCTGGAGCATCAGTTATGAAACGTTTGTGCGCTTCTGTGTTAACCAGTGCCATCGTGTTATCCAGCCAGATGAGCTGGGCCGCGGATACCGATCTGGCGGCGCTGGAGCAGGCCGCGAAGAAAGAAGGCGAAGTCAACAGCGTCGGCATGCCGGACAGCTGGGCCAACTGGAAAGGCACCTGGCAAGATCTGTTGAGCAAATATGGCCTGAAGCATGTCGATACCGACATGAGCTCCGCACAGGAGATCGCCAAATTCGATGCGGAAAAGAACAACGCCACGGCGGACATCGGTGACGTCGGCGCGGCCTTCGGCCCGGTGGCGGTGCAGAAGGGCGTGACGCAGCCGTACAAACCCTCTACCTGGGATCAGGTGCCGGAGTGGGCGAAAGACCAAGACGGCCACTGGGCGCTGGCTTACACCGGCACCATCGCCTTCATCATTGATAAGCAGCAGGTGAAAGACATCCCGCACAGCTGGGCCGATCTGCTGAAGGGCAGCTATCAGGTCACCATCGGCGACGTTGGCACGGGTGCTCAGCCAGCGAGCGGCGTGCTGGCGGCCACCTACGCCATGGGTGGCAACGAGAAAAACCTTAAGCCGGGCCTGGAATTCTTCGGCAAACTGGCCAAGGCCGGCCGTCTGAGCCTGACCAATCCGGTGCTTGCGCCATTGGAAAAAGGTGAAGTGCAGGTCGGCGTAGTGTGGGACTTTAACGGCCTGAACTACCGTGAACAGCTCGACAAAACCCGCTATGAAGTGCTGATCCCGTCGGACGGCTCGATCATCTCCGGCTACACCACCATCATCAACAAATACGCCAAGCACCCGAACGCCGCCAAGCTGGCGCGCGAATACATCTTCTCCGACGCCGGCCAGATCAACCTGGCGCGTGGCTATGCGCGCCCGATCCGCGCCGAACATCTGACGCTGCCGGACGACGTCAAGGCCAAGCTGCTGCCGGCCGAGCAGTATAAGAACGCGCACCCGATCGCCGATCCGGCGGCCTGGGAACAGAGCGCCAAAACGCTACCGCGTCTGTGGCAGGAAAACGTCATCATGCACATGCAACAGTGAGTGAACTTACTATGAAAACTATCCTTGTAGTTCTGGATGGACTCAACTACCGGGTGGCGCACGACGTCATGGGTTATCTGCAGGCCGAATGCGCGGCAGGACGCGGACGGCTGTATTCTTTGGAGTGCGAGTTGCCCTCTATCTCCCGGCCGCTGTATGAATGCATCCTTACCGGCGTCACGCCGGTGGCGAGCGGCGTGGTGCACAACCACGTCTCGCGCCTTTCTCATCAACAAAGCGTGTTTCATTACGCGCGCGCCGCCGGGCTGACCACCGCCGCTGCTGCCTACCATTGGTTCAGCGAATTGTATAACCGCACGCCGTTCGACGCCGCGCGCGACCGCCATACCGACGCCCCCGAGCTGCCGATTCAACACGGGCATTTCTATTACGACGACGGCTACCCCGACAGCCATCTGTTCGACGACGCCGAAAGCCTGCGCCTGCGGCATCAGCCGGATTTCCTGCTGATCCATCCGATGAACATCGACGACGCCGGGCACCGCTTCGGCCTCTCTTCGCCTCAGTACCGCAATGCGGCGCGGCGCGCCGACGGTTCGCTGTCGCGCTATCTGCCCGAGTGGCTGGCGGCCGGTTATCAGGTGCTGGTCACTGCCGACCACGGCATGAACGACGATCGCAGCCACGGCGGCGTGTTGCCGGAAGAGCGCCAGGTGCCGCTGTTCGTGTTCGGCTCGGGCTTCAGCCTGGACGACGCCGATCCGCAGCAAACCGAGCTGTGCGGCACGATCTGCGATCTGCTGCAGGCGCCGCACGACAAGCCGCGCTGCCGGGCGCTGCTGTCGCAGGATGCGCGATGAACGGCAAAACCAACTGGATCGCCGCGCTGTGCCTGCTGCCGTTTATCGTGCTGTTCGGCGCGTTTCAGATCGCTCCGTTGGTGTGGATCGCCGTTCACAGCTTTTTCAGCGAGACCGGCGGCTGGGGATGGGGCAACTATGTCGATATCTTCACCTCGCCGTTCTACCTGCAGGCGTTTCAGTTCTCGCTGGAGATCTCGCTGTGGTCGAGCATCTACGGCTTGCTGATTGCGTTAGTGGGCAGTTACTCGCTGCGCCAGCTCGGCCAGACCCGATTTCATGATTTCGTGATGTCGTTCACCAACATGACCAGCAACTTCGCCGGGGTGCCGTTGGCGTTCGCCTTCGTCATTCTGCTGGGGTTGAACGGCTGCCTGACGTTGCTGCTGCGCAAATACGGTCTGATGGAGAGCTTCAACCTCTATTCGAAGAGCGGCCTGATCGTGCTGTATACCTATTTCCAGATCCCGCTGGGGGTGCTGCTGCTGTATCCGGCGTTCGACGCGCTGCGCGCCGACTGGCGCGAGTCGGCGGCGCTGCTCGGCGCCGGCCCCTGGCGCTACTGGCGGCATATCGGCCTGCCGGTGCTGGCGCCGGCGCTGATGGGCACCTTCGTCATTCTGCTGGCCAACGCGCTGGGCGCCTATGCTACGGTCTACGCGCTGACCACCGGCAACTTCAACGTGATCCCGATCCGTATCTCGGCGCTGGTGGCGGGGGACATCTCCCTCGATCCGAACCTGGCCAGCGCGCTGGCGATGCTGCTGGTGGTGATGATGGCGTTTATCACGGTGATCCACCAATGGATGCTGCGCAGGAGCTACCTCAATGCGCGCTCATAATCGGATGGAGAATGCTCATGTCGCGTGCTGAACGCCTGTACCATCGCACGGTGACCGGCCTGATGCTGCTGATCCTGCTGCTGCCGCTGGCGGCGACGCTGATTTATGCGCTGGCCACCCAGTGGGGCGCCACCATTTTGCCGGACGGCTTTACCCTGAAGTGGCTGACGGCGCTGTGGAGCGACCCGCGCTTTTTGCAGGCGCTGTGGCACTCGCTGTTGATCTGCTTCGGCACGCTGCTGCTGTCGGTGGTGGTGATCCTGTCGGCGATGTTTGTGATCGCTTACTACTTTCCCAAGCTGGACGCGGTGATGAACGTGCTGATTCTGCTGCCGTTCGCCGTGCCGCCGGTGGTGTCGGCGGTGGGGCTGATGCAGCTGTTCGCCGCCGATCCGCTGCCGCTGCTCGGCACCCCGTGGATTTTGGTGGGCTGCTATTTCACCATCGCGCTGCCGTTTATCTACCGCGCCATCAGCAACAACATGCAGGCGATCAACCTGCGCGATCTGATGGACGCCGCGCACCTGCTCGGCGCCAGCACCTGGCAGGCGGCGCTGCTGGTGGTGCTGCCGAACCTGCGCAAGGGCGGAACGATCGCCGTGCTGCTGTCGTTCTCGTTCCTGATCGGCGAGTTCGTGTTCGCCAACCTGCTGGTGGGCAGCCAGTATGAAACGCTGCAGGTCTACCTGTACAACATGCGCAACGGCAGCGGGCACTTCACCAGCGCGCTGGTCATCTCCTATTTCGCCGTGGTGCTGCTCGTCACCTGGCTGGCGAACCTGCTGAATAAAAACAAGGGTTAACCTGATGGCTTATCTCAACGTCACCCGCCTGAACAAACACTATGGCCAGACGCAGGTGTTTCAGGATATCGATTTCACCGCCGAAGAGGGGGAGTTCGTCACCCTGCTGGGGCCGAGCGGCTGCGGCAAATCGACGCTGCTGCGCTGTCTGGCAGGCCTGACCCCGGTCGACAGCGGGCAAATCTTGTTGCAGGGTCAGGATCTGGTGCCGCTGGCGCCGCAAAAGCGCGGCATCGGCATGGTGTTCCAAAGCTATGCGCTGTTTCCCAATATGACGGTGGAAGGCAACGTGGCCTTCGGGCTGAAAATGCAGAAGCTGGCGGCCGGGCAGATCGGCCAGCGGGTGCAGGAGGTGCTGGCGCTGGTGGAGCTGAGCGATCTGGCGAAGCGCTATCCGCATCAGCTGTCGGGCGGCCAGTGTCAGCGCGTGGCGCTGGCGCGATCGCTGGTCACTCGCCCGCGGCTGCTGCTGCTCGATGAACCGCTGTCGGCGCTGGACGCGCGCATCCGCAAACACCTGCGCGAGCAGATCCGGCGCATTCAACGCGAGCTGAACCTGACGGCGATCTTCGTCACCCACGATCAGGAAGAGGCGCTGACCTTATCGGATCGCATCGTGCTGATGAACAAGGGGCAGATCGTGCAGAGCGGCGATGCGGAAACCCTGTATACCCAGCCGGCGGACGCCTTCGCCGCCGGGTTTATCGGCAACTATAACCTGCTGACCGCCGAACAGGCCGCCCAGCTGACCGGGCGCAGCTATGTCGGCAAGGTGGCGATCCGGCCCGAATCGATCGGCCTGTTGCCGGCCGGGCAGGGGATCGGCGGGGTGATCCTGGGCCACAGTTTGCTCGGGAATGTGGTACGCTATCGGATTCAGGTTCGCGGTGTAGAATTGCTGGTTGACGTGCTCAACCGGTCGGTGGCCGACCTGCGGCCCGACGGCGAGCAAATTGGGCTACACTTGGAACCTGTTGTATTGCGGGAAGTTGCATGACTTCGCAGCGCGGCGCCGGGGCCTTTCCGCCGCCGCATTAACCCTTCTCTTCTGCGGTCTGCCGCCCGCCCGCTGTCCTGCCAGACCTACGCCCGGCAGGCGGGACCGCGCGCTGTACCCGTCATCTTTTGGCCTACCGGCTGCGGCTAAGGCGAACAGAACCGTTCCGTCTTTCCGCACCGCCTGACAGGTATCGGGTACCAGCCTCCTTTGGCCGGGCGTTAATGGAGCGTATCTTCCGTGCTTACCCTTCTTCACCTGCTTTCCTCCGTGGCGCTGTTGGTGTGGGGTACCCACATCGTGCGCACCGGGATCATGCGGGTTTACGGCGCCAATCTGCGGCGCGTGTTGAGCGACAGCGTTGAGAAAAAGCCGCTGGCGTTCGTTTCCGGCATCGGCGTGACCGCGCTGGTGCAGAGCAGCAACGCCACGGCGCTGCTGGTGACCTCTTTCGTTGCGCAGGGGCTGGTGGGGCTGGCGCCTGCACTGGTGATCATGCTCGGCGCCGACGTCGGCACCGCGCTGATGGCGCGCGTGCTGACCTTCGATCTTTCCTGGCTGTCGCCGCTGCTGATCCTGATCGGCGTCTTCCTGTTCCTCAGCCGCAAGCAGATGCGGATCGGCCAGATCGGGCGCGTCCTGATCGGCCTTGGGCTGATCGTGCTGGCGCTGGAGCTGATCGTGGCCGCCGCCACGCCGATCACCCAGGCGGCTGGGGTGAAAGTGCTGTTCTCGTCGCTGACCGGCGACGTGATGCTGGACGCCCTGACCGGCGCGCTGTTCGCCATCGTCAGCTATTCCAGCCTGGCGGCGGTGCTGCTGACCGCCACCCTGACCGCGTCCGGCGTGATTTCGCTGAAGGTGGCGCTCTGCCTGGTGATCGGCGCCAACCTCGGCAGCGGCCTGTTGGCGATGATCAACGCCAGCGGCCAGAACGCCGCCGGGCGGCGCGTGGCGCTCGGCAGCCTGCTGTTCAAGCTGGTGGGCTGTGTGCTGGTGCTGCCGTTCGTTTCCTATCTGGCGGATGTGATGGCTCAGCTGCCGGGCGGCAGCGAAGAGCTGGTGATCTACTTCCACGTGTTCTACAACCTGATCCGCTGCCTGGTGATGATCCCGCTGGCCGGGCCGATGGCGACGCTGTGCGAGCGGCTGATCGTCGACGTGGCGGCCGACGATCCGCGCATGCGTCCGCGCCATCTGGACGCCAGCGCGCTGGACACGCCGACGCTGGCGTTGGCCAATGCGGCGCGCGAAACGTTGCGCATGGGCGACGTGGTGGAACACATGATGATCCTGCAGCGCGAAGTGCTGCACGGCAAGCAAGGGGTGGATAAAGAAGTGCGGCGCCTCGACGATGACGTCGACGTGCTGTACACCGCCATCAAGCTGTATCTGGCGCAGATCCAGAAGGAAGATCTGGGCGAGGAAGACTCGCGCCGCTGGGCGGAGATCATCGAAATGGCGCTTAACCTGGAACAGGCGGGCGACATCATCGAGCGCATGGCCGGCGACGTGGGCGCCAAGTCGCACGCCGCGCGCCGCGCCTTCTCGGCGGAAGGATTGGCGGAACTGGATGGGCTGCACGAGCGGCTGATCGGCAACCTGCGCCTGGGGCTGTCGGTGTTCCTGTCCGGCGACGTCACCAGCGCCAAGCGCCTGCGCCGTTCTAAGCATCGCTTCCGCATTCTGGATCGCCGCTACGCGCACGCGCACGTCGATCGTTTGCATCAGCAAAACGTGCAGAGCATCGAGACCAGTTCGTTGCATTTGGGATTGTTGGGGGACATGAAGCGTTTGAACTCGCTGTTCTGCGCCGTGGCTTACAACGTGTTGGATCAGGATGCCAAGGACGACGATCGCGACTGGGAAGACACCCCGAGCACGCTGTAAAAAAAATGCCCCCGGTTTTCACCGGGGGCATTGCGTAGGGGAGGCGCGTTATTTGCCGCTGAACACGCCGGCTTTGGCGTCCGCCTGCTGAGTCGAAGCATGGCCGCTGACGAACGGCACGTTGCCGTCGACGCTTTGTTTCGCCGCGCCGCCTAACAGCCCGCCTACCGTGGCCGCCGCATCGACGCGGCCGCCGCCCTGATAGCGTTGGCCGCTGACGTCCTGCTGGCTGACCTTGCTGCCGCCCAGTTCCACCTTGCCCTGCCGGCTGCGGATCTCGCCGCCGGTCAGTTGGGTTTGGCCGCCGACCTGCAGCGCCACGCCGTGCTTACCGGTAATCGCCGACTGCTCGCCGACCGCGTTGTTGTTCACCACGTCGGCATTGACCTTGAGCTGCCCCTGGCGACCGGCCGGCCCGGTGATGCTGTCTTTCACCGCGCCGCCGACGGTGCGTGCACCGCGATCCCACAGCGGGCCCTGCGGCTTCTCGCCGGCCGGCGTTGCCGGCAGCGTCACTTTGCCGTCGGCCTTGCTGAAACTGACCGCGCCGGTGGTGTCCTGCTGCGGATCGAGGCGACGCGCCACGCTGTTGTACTTGTCGGTGGTGGCGTCGGCCACTTTGTTCACCCCGGCGTCCAGTTTCTCTTTCACTTTCCCTGCGTAGCGCGGCGTGCCCACCTTCGACAGCTTGGAGGTGATGCTGCTGCCCGGATCGTTGCTGTGGCTCAGCCCGGCATCCACCTCCACCTTCACGCCTTTCTCGACGTCCTTGCGGCTTTCAACGCGCAGATCGCCGCCCACCTTGCCCTGTACGCTGTCGGCATCGACGCGCGCCCCGGCGAGGCGGGTATCCTTGCCGCTGTTGAGCGCCACGTCGCCCGCGGTGATGCCGGTGTTGGCGTGGGTGGTTTTATCCTGCTGTTCCACGCCGACCTTCAGACCGGCGCCCAGCGTATGGGTGTCTTTGCCGGTGTTCGGATCGACCTTGCCGTTGGCGTCCTTGTTGAACGTTTGGCCGCCTTTGGCGTTGGCTTTGATGCCCAGGCTCCAGTTGTCCTTGTGCTGCTCGTTCTTGGCGGACTCCAGCAGGATGCCGCCGTTTTTCGCCTCGAGCGCGGCGCTGCCGCCGCTGACCCTGGCGCCCTGCAGATGCAGCGCGTTATCGCCTTTGCCGTTGGCGGACAGGGTGACCTTGCCGTCTGAGGCGATAGTGGCGCCCTGGCGTTCGGTCGCGGACTCATTCACCTTGGCGATGTCGAAGGCGCCGCCGGCGGAGAGGCTGCCGCCGGTTTTTTCCTTGCTGTCGCTGCTGCCGGCGCCCAGATCGATATTGCCGGACAGTTGGCTTTCCTTACGCGTTTGGGTCGATTCCGCCGCCTGCAGCGCAACCTTGTTGCTCGCGCTCAGGGTGACGTCGCCCTGGCTCTTGACGTTGGTGCCCTGCAGCGTCAGATCGCGGCCCGCCTTCAGCTCCACGCCCTGTTGGCCGCTGACGTTGCCGACCTGCGCGGTGCTGCTGTTGCTTTCGCCGTTGTTGGTGCCGCCGCCGAAGCCGGCGCCGAAGTTTTTGCTGTCGGCGGTGAAACCGCCCTTGGCGGAGGCTTTGACGTTGAAACCGCTGTGGTTTTCGCTCTGCTTATCGCTGGCCTGATCAAAGCGGATATCGCCGCCGGCGTTGACGGCGGTTTTACCGCTGCCGCCGTTCAGCGCGGTGCCCTGATAGACCGCATCTTGTTTCACGTTGACGTTGATGCCGTTGGACGCGTCGATCGTGCCGGTCACCGCCTGGCTGGCGTTGCTGCTGCTGCGCTGGGTGCCGCCTTCGCCCTTGGCGTCTACGGTCAGATCGCTGCCGGTGGAGGTGTAGACGCGCACGCCGGCGCTGCCGCGGGTATCGCGTTTCTGCTCTTCCTGGCGGTTCGTCGCGGCTTCGCTGCGGTGGCTGTCCGCCGTCAGCGTGACCGCGCCTTTGCTCGCCTGATACTGCGTGCCCTGATCGCGCACTTCGCCTTTGGCGTTGATGTCGATGCTGCCGGCTTTCACCGAGCTGACCACCGCCTGCGAGCTGCTGCTGCGTTTTTCGCTGCTGCCGCCCTGCGCGCCGATATCCAGGCCGACGTTAGGCGCGCCGATGCCGCCGATGTCGTTGATGACGCCGGTGGCGTCCAGCTTGGCCGCCTTGCCGACCGCGCGCTCGACCGGGCGGGTCACGGCGCTGTAATCGACGTTGGCGCCGATGTTCACGCCGACGTCGGTTTTGGTGGTGGTGCTGCTGGCGGTGTCGGCGGCGGCCAAATGATCGACGCCCGCGGCGTTCTCTTTGTAGGCGCCGCCGACGCTGTGCTGCGCGCCTTGCTGGGTCAGCTTGTCACGGGCGTTGACAGTCAGGTTGCCTTTGACGTCGCTGCCGGAGGTGACCGCCTTGCTGCTCTGCGCCTGCGTTTTGCTGTTCTCGTAGCCGGCTTCCACGCCGCTGCCGAGCTTGTCGATGCCGCCGGTGTAATAGAAACCACCGCCGATCTTGGTCTGCTCGGTGTTCGAGGTGGTTTTATCGTCGGCCGCCAGGAACGAAACCTTGTTGCCGCTGACGCTGGCGTCGCCTTTGTCGGCGACCAGTTTGGAGCCGCTGAAGGTCACGTCCTTCTCCGCCTCGAGCTTCACGCTGCCGCCGCTGAGGGTGGCGCCGTGGTTCTCGGTGCGGGTGGTTTTCTCGCTGTCGCGGGTGTGTTCGATGCGCAAACCGGCGCGGTATTGCTTGTCGCCGGCTTCTTTGGCGTAGCCGTTGACGGTAAGCGCGGTCTTCTGCTCATCGATTTTTTGCTGCTGTTCGGCGGCCTTGACGTTGATGTTGCCGGTCTGCGACGTCACGCTCAGCTCGCCGCCGCTGGTGACCTGACTGCCGATCACGTCGGTATCCTTACGGCTGACCAGCTTCAGGTTGGTGTCAGACTTCAACTCGCTGGCGGTGCTGTTCTGGTAGCGGTTGTCGGCCTTGTGCGAACTGCTGGTGATGTTGAAGGCGGTGCCGGTGCGCGCATCGATTTTGTCTACGGTGGTGCTCAGCGCGTTGTCGATGCGCAGGCCGCCCTGGGTGGCGGTGACCAGGCCGCCTTCCTTGCCGCGCGCCTTGCTGCCGGTGATGGTGACGCCCTGCTGGCCGTTCAGGCGCAGGGTGCCGTCGCTGGTCAGCTCGGAGGCGTGGCTGATCTCGCGGCGGTTGCTGTTGTTTTTGTTGTCGCCGCCGCCGATGCCGCCCCAGGAGGTTTTGTCATCGCGTACCGCTTTGGCGTTGGCGGTTTTCTGCACCCCGACCTGGATCTGGCTGTCTGCGTCGATCGTCAGATCGCGCTGGGCGTGGACCTTGGCGCCCTGGGTAGTGACATTGCGGCCGGCTTTCAAGGTCAGTTCGCCCTGGCTACGCAGTTCGCTGGCCTTCAGGCTCTCGCTTTCGTCGCTGCTGCTCCAACTGCCGGTGCGCAGGCTGGAGGTGTGGTTGCGCTGATAGCCGCGCTCGGTGGACTTATCCTTCTCCACCAGCCCGGCGAGGTGCACGTCGCGCGCCGCTTTGACGCTCAGCGCCCGATCGGCGCTGACGTTGGCGCCCAACAGGTTCACGTCTTCCCGGGTACTGACGAGTGTGGCGTTGCCGCCGGCGGCGACGGTGCTGCCCGCCTGCTGCTGCTGCTCGCGCTCACGGGTGACGTCGTATTGCCAGGAGTAGAACCAGCGGTCGTCGGTGTGGCCCTGGGTCTGTTTCAACTGCTGGCCGTCGAGCGTCAGCTTGCCGCCCTGCAGCGTGATGTCTTCGCCGCGAATATCGGTGGCGGTGAGGTGCGCGTGGTTATCCGCCACCAGGCTGATGTTCTTGCCTTTCAGCTCGGTGCGGGTCAGCTTCTGGCTGCTGCTGCGGTCGTTGACGTAGATGCCGCCGCGGTAGTTCTGGTAGTTGTCGCCGCCGTTGCGGTTGCTGCTGGCGTCGTCAACGCGGCTTTCGCTGCGAATATCGTAGGCTTTTACCTTGAGCTCGTCGCCGGCGGCCAGCGTGCCGGCCAGCTTCACGCCGCTGCCCTGCGCGGTGTTGATGATGTTGATGCGCCCGGCCTGCATGCTGCCGAGGTAGTAGCTGTCCAGCGCCGTGGTCGGCTGTACGCTGGCCAGCACCTTGCCGTCGCGCGCCACCCGGTTATGGCCGCTGATGGCGTTGATCGCCGCCGGCGTCACGCTGCCGTTGCGATGGGTGAAGTCTTGCACGATCACGTCGCCGCGGCTGTCTATCTTCGGCGCGATCAGATCCAGCACGCCGCCGGCGTTCAGGACGCCGTTGAGGCTCAGGGTATTGCGGTTGTCCAGGGTGCTGTAGCCCTGCAGCAGGCCGTTCTCCACCAGCGGGTTGCCGACCACCAGCGAGGAGCGGCTGGTGTTGATGAACCCGCAGCCCTGGCAGCTGATGCCGTTCGGGTTGGCCAGCACGTAGTCGGCCGCCATGCCGAAGATCTCTTGCTGGCCGTGCAGCAGCGACGGGTTGCGGCCGATCACTTCATTGAGGATCACGTTGGCTTCGCGCCCGCCCAGATTGGGGTTGGCGCCCAGTTGGCCGGCCAGCTGCGACAGCCCCGCTTCGCGAGAGTTGTTCAGCACGGCGCCGGGCTGGTTGACGTTAAAGTCCTGGTATTGGTTGTGCGACAGCCCGTTGCCGTTCGGCGTGACGATGTCGACCACCTGCGCGCCGGTCGCGGCGGTGGAAACGCCGGGGCCGTTGGCGCCGTTGGCCGCCACGATCTCCGCGGCGTAGGCGCCGGCGGAAGCGGCGAGAATAATCGCCAGCGCGGCGGCCAGTTTGCCCGCTGCTGAAAGCCTGAAGTTATTATTTTTCATCCATGTTTCTCCGTATATTGCCGTGGGGTCCTGCAAAACTGCTGATTAAAAGGTGTAAGAAAAGCGCGCCAGTACCTGAACGGGATCTTCCGGCGTGGCGTGATTCGACAAGATCCAGCCGCGGCTGACCTCGAGATCGACCAGCGCCTGCCGATAGCGCAACGTGGCGCCGCTGCTCAGGCCGGCGCTGCTGCGCCACCCCGAGCTGTCCTGGCGCGGCAAAATGCGGCCGACGTCGGCGCCGAGGCGCGGCGTCAGCGTGGTGGCACCCAGATTGAAGCTGCGCGACAGCGTGTTCTGCAGATACCAGCCGTTGTCGCCTGACTGGGTGCTGCGGCTGAAGCCGCGCACGGCGCTGCGATCGGTAAGGCTCAGCCACTCCACGCCGGGCAGCGGGTCGCGGCTGTACTGGCCGTAGAACAGGTTGTTGAGCTGATAGGTGGCGTCACCCAGGTGAAGGCGCTGGCTGAGGTTGGCGAACAGCTTGCCTTTGGTGAACTGGCTGTCGAGGTGCACCGAGCTTGGGTGGCGACCGGCCCCCAGCCACGGCAGGCCCTGTTCGACGCTGAGGTTGGCGCTGAACACCCCGTTGGGCAGAATTTGCAGGTGGCTGGCGCTCAGTTCGGCCAGGGTCAGGGTGGGGCTGCTGACCTCGAGGCGCACGCTTTCGAAGTAGTTGTCGATGCGCTTGTAGGTCAACTGACCGCTCAGGCTGTCTATCTGATCGCGATCGCGGTAAAACACGTAGTCGCTGCGCAGCCCGTACTGCTGGGTCTGGCCGTGCAGTTTGACCAGGTTGTGCGGCAGCTGCTGGTGGTTCTCGTAGGACGAGAAGCTGGCGAACCCGCTGAAGGTGAACGCGCCGTACGGCAGCGAATAGAGCAGGGTATAGGCGCGGTTATAGCGATGAGCCGGGTTTTCCAGCGTGCTGTTGGCGTTCAGGCTGACAAAGTCCGACAGGCCGAACGGGCTGTCCAGCGTGGCGGTGGCGCGCGCCAGCCACTGGCCGGTGCTTTTTTGGCCGTAATTATCCGTGCCGACGGTCATCAGCCAGGGCTTGGCATGCTGATTGCGCAAACGAATGACCGAACCGCCAACCTGGCGGCCGGGCAATATATCCAGCTTGGTGGTATTCGATTGCAAACGGTTGGCCTGATCCAATCCCTGGTCGAGCTCGGTTAATTTCAACGGCTTGCCTTCCAGCCCTGGAAATAATAAACGGCTGTTGACCCAGCGATCGCCGCCTTCTATTTTCTCGATAAATCCTTCGGTGACGCTTAATCCCAATTCTCCCTGTGAATTAGGGCGAACAATTTGCACGCGCGCGGTGATATAGCCTTTTTGCACATAAAGGCGCGTTAATTCACGGGTCAGGCGATTGATATCGTTGCTGCTGATGCAGTTTTCCGGCAGCGCGCTCAGGGCGGATAAATCGGCCGGCGAGAGCAGGGTGACGCCCTGCAGATAAACGCCGGCGATCGGCAGGCACTGCGCGGACTGCGGCAGGGCGGGCGCGGCCGGTTCCGGCTCCGCCAGCAAGCGTTGCTGTTTCAGCTGCTGGTAGCGGCGTTGCTCAATCAACTGGTTGACTTCACGCGTGCTGTCTTGCAGCGCGCGGCGCGACTCCCCCATCGACATATCCCGCATCATGTGGGCGTCCGGCAGGGTTTCGGCGGAAAGGGCCGTGCTGACCAACAGCGTCAAAGCGGTGATTTTTTTTATCATTGTAATCCATTATGAGAGGCCGCCGGGGCAGCCAGCCCAATCCATGAGGTTAACCACGGGCGGCCGACGGCCGGCCCGAAATAATGAGCGACATGCACATTGCGAGGTATCTTGATTTGCCGCGGCAAATAAGACGGTGGGTATATATCTAAATAATAATTAGGCTGCTTCTTTTATGGCGGGCAACCCTGGTGACTTAATTAATTAAAAAAAGTAGAACGTCTCTTCCTCTTGCCAACATTATCGGCATGGCTAGGAAGAATCTGAATTTTTATTTTTCACGGATGATAGGGGATGAGGGGAATTATGACAATCCGACCAGTGGGAAATACGAAATTTCTCAGGAAAGAAAAGGGACGCAATTGTTTGCGTCCCTACAGGCGGTTTATTTTTTCTTGATGGGGCGGCCGGACCAATAGCCCGCCAGCAGCGAACCGGAAAGGTTGTGCCAGACCGAGAACAGCGCACCCGGCAGCGCGGCCAGCGGCGAGAAGTAGATTTTGCCCAGCGTGGCCGCCAGCCCGGAGTTCTGCATGCCGACTTCGATCGCCAGCGTGCGGCAGGTGGATTCGTCGAAGCCGAACAGCTTGCCGCCCCAATAGCCGCTCAACAGACCGATGCCGTTGTGCAGGATCACCGCGACGATCACCACCAGACCGACCGAGGCGATATGGCTTTGGCTGCCCGCCACCACCGCGCTGATGATCGCCAGGATGCACACCATCGACAGCGCCGCCAGCAGCGGCTCGATGCGTTTCACCGTTTTGGTCAGGGTATGGTGGACGATCAGGCCCAGGCCGATCGGGATCACCACGATCTGCAGAATGCTCAGCAGCATGCCCATGATATCGACGCTGATTTCGGCGTCGACGTACAAACGGGTCAGCAGCGGCGTGGCGAACACGCCCACCAGCGTCGAGACCGCCGAGATGGTCACCGACAGCGCCACGTCGCCCTTGGCCAGGTAGATCATCACGTTGGAGGCGGTGCCGCTGGCCACGCTGCCCACCAGCACCATGCCGGCGGACAGATCCGGCGGCATGCGGAACAGCATCGCCAGGATCCAGGCCGCCAGCGGCATGATCAGATAGTGCAGGAAGATGCCGGCCGCCACCGGGCCGGGGCGCGCCAGCACGCGTTTGAAGTCGTCCAGCCGCAGCGTAACGCCCATGGCGAACATGATCAGCATCAGCAGCGGGCTGACGTAGGGGCCGATGCCGGTAAAGGTGGTCGGCGTGTAATAGGCGGCGACGGACAGCAGTATCGCCCACAGGGGGAATAAACGCGTGAGTAATGCCAACATGCAGGTTTTCCTTAGCCAGATTGAGAACGGTGGGTGTGGTTGTGTTTTTTGCGGGTTCAACATGCTGAACCCCTGCCGGTTTTGAACGGATTTTTTAGACGCAGGGGCGCAGCGTGCTGCGCCCGCAATCGGGGATAATGACTTATTCGAACAGGTTGTGATGCAGGGTGCGCACCACCTGTTCGGCTTCTTCGCCCGGTACCAGGAAGCACAGGTTATAGCTGCTGGCGCCGTAGCAGATCAGGCGGATATTGAACGGATCGAGCACGCCGAACACCTCTTTGCCTACGCCGCAGGCGCGCGACAGCTGGTTGCCGATGATCGCCACCAGCGCCAGGTTTTCTTCCACTTCCACCCGGCACAGCGACGACAGCTCGGTCAGCAGCGAGGTGGTCAGCAGGCTGCCGCCAACGGAGGTGGCGCCGGTGGTGTCCATGGTCAGCGCAATGCTGACCTCCGAGGTGGTGATCAGATCGACGGAGACGTTGTGGCGCGCCAGAATGTTGAACACCTCCGCCAGGAAGCCGCGCGCGTGCAGCATGTTCAGGCTGTGCAGCGTCAGCAGCGTTTGCTTGCGACGCAGCGCCAGCGCGCGGAACAGCGGCGGATTCTCGGTGGTGTTGCACACCAGCGTGCCGCCGGCCGCCGGATCCTTGCTGGAGCCGACGAACACCGGAATGTCGCTGCGCACCGCCGGCAACAGGGTGGCCGGATGCAGCACCTTGGCGCCGAAGGTGGCCATTTCCGCCGCCTCTTCGAAACCGATTTTGTCGATGCGCTTGGCCGCCGGCACCACGCGCGGATCGGTGGTGTAGATGCCCGGCACGTCGGTCCAGATATCTACCCGGCCAACGCCGAGCGCCTCGCCGAGCAGCGCGGCGGTATAGTCGCTGCCGCCGCGGCCGAGCGTGGTGGTGCGGCCTTTCGGCTCGCTGCCGATAAAGCCCTGGGTGACCACCAGCGCTTCCTGCAGGCGCGGTTGCAACTGCGCCCGGGCCAGTTCGCTGAGCGCGGCGCTGTCCGGCACGGCGCGGCCGAAGTGATCGTCGGTGCGCATCACTTTGCGCACGTCGAACCATTCGGCCTGCACGTTGCGGGCGCGCAGGATTTCAACGAACAGCAGGGTGGACATCAGCTCCCCATGGCTGACCAGTTCGTCGGTCAACGCCGTCGAGGTGGCCAGCGACGCGGCTTCCGACAGCATGGCGATGTTTTCCAGCAGGCGGTCGATCTCTTCGCGGATCACCGCCGGCGCCGTGAGGCGATCGAGGATGGCGTACTGGATGCGGCGGATCTCATCAAGCCGGTAGTTGCGCTTGTCGGCCTCGCAACCCTCGGCCAGGGCGACCAACAGGTTGGTGACGCCCGCCGAGGCGGACAACACCACCAGGCGGACCTGCGGGTTGGCCAGCACGACGTCGGCGCTGCGGTTCATGGCTTCAAAGTCGGCGACGCTGGTGCCGCCGAATTTGGCTACCACGGTGGAATTCTGGGGTGCTGCTTGGTTCATCTAGAAACCTCGTGTCAGGGATGCCCGTTTGGGGGCACTGTAATTCCATAGCCTTGGCACAAGGGGAGAGCGGTAAACAGGGGGCAGGCGTAGAGGTCAGGCTACGATACACCCAGAAGCGCCCCACCTTGTCGATCGCCCTGCGGGCGATCCCCTGGTGACAACCCAGGGGATTCAGCCCCTGTAGTCGATAGGATAATGGCCGGCCATTACCCTACCTCGGCGTCGCTCCCCCTCGGGTGCCGTCAACGGAGAAACGGCTCCTCTGACACTCTACCTGGGCGACGCGCCTCTTCTGGCTTGCGCACCGGGTGCGCAAGTAGGCTGTTAGGAATAGCCGGTTATCGCCATTCTGTCAACGTACAGACGGTGAGGGATTTTCATCTTGCACCAGCGCGATAAGCGTACAGGGCATTGCGGGCGTGGAACCGGCGCCAATCGGTTGCAGAGAACCGTCTTCCTTTTGGCTGAATAACGGAATAACGCCCTGATGTTTCTCCAAATACTCCAGCCAACCGAAATTTTCGTTCAATTTGGTCGCTTTGATGGTGGCTCCCCTGGCGAGCAGGCTGCTCAGGCGGCCGTAGGTGGCTTCCTGATTAAATAAAATTTCATGCCGGCGGAAACGCGAGCTTTCCGCGCTGGCGCCGCGCCCTTTCAGCGGCGCTCCCGAACGGATGGCAAACACGTGATCCTCGCCGAAGAGATGACCGAAGTGGTAGATCGCCAGCGCGTTCTGGTGGCGATTGGGCGACAGCGCCAGCACCTGGGCGATATTGCTCAGATCGAGATAGTTCTCGGCGTGTTCGGAGTAGGCGTGGCCATAGTAGGCCGGGATGCCTTCCATGCGCGCCTGGCGGTAGTATTCCCAGCTGCTGTCGGTGACGATCACCGGCACGTTCAGCTTGATCAGCGCCTGCGCCAGCATGCGCGCCACGCTGTTGGCGCCGACGATCAGCACGCCGCGCGGCTTTTGCTGCTGCACCCGCAGCCAGCGCGCCATCATCCCGCTGGTCAGGCTTTGCAGCACCACGGTGCCGATGATGATGGCGAACACCACGGTCACCAGCCGGTCGGCGCCCTGGTAGCCGCTGCGCTGCAGCGTCAGCGCGAACAGCGAGCTGACCGCCGCGGCGACGATGCCGCGCGGGGCGATCCAGCACAGCAACAGCCGATCGCGCCAGTGCAGGGAAGAGCGCCAGGTCGACACCGCGATGCACAGCGGCCGGGCGATGAACTGCACCACCAGCAGCAGCAGGAGCAGCGGCCAACCCATGTTCCACAGCGCCTGGATATCGAGCCGCGCCGCCAGAATGATGAACAGCGCCGAGATCAGGATCGCCGACAGCTCCTCTTTGAACGCCAGAATATCGCTGGTGTCCACGTCGCGCATGTTGGCCAGCCAGATGCCCATCACCGTGACGGTCAGCAGGCCGGATTCGTCAGCGATGGCGTTGGAAACACCGAAGGCGGTCAGCATGATCGCCAGCACCGCCAGGTTCTGCAGGTAGCGCGGCAGCCAGACGCGGCGCAGCGCCAGGCCGAGCAGGTAGCCGAACAGCGCGCCGGCGATCAGGCCGACGGCGGCGGTCATGCCCAGCGTCCAAAACAGATGGGTATAGGACTCCGCATTCTGTTTCAGCACGATGAATTCGAACACCAGCAGGGTGAAGATGGCGCCGACCGGATCGATGACGATCCCTTCCCAGCGCAGCACCTGGTTAATGTTGGCGTTCGGCCGCACCACGCGCATCAGCGGGGCGATCACCGTCGGCCCGGTCACCACCGTCACCGCGCCGATCAGCGCCGCCAGCTCCGGCGGGAAATCCAGCAGCCACCAGCTGGCGAGGCTGATGACCAGAAAGGTGACCAGCATGCCGACGGTGACCAGATTGCGCACCACGCCGCCGAGGCCGCGTATCTCCTCGAAACGCAGCGTCAGCGCCCCTTCGAACAGGATGATCGCCACTGACAGCGACACCAGCGGAAACAGCAGATCGCCGAACAGCAGATCCGGCTGCACCAGATGCACCGTCGGGCCGAGCACGATGCCGAACAGCAACAGCGGCAAAATGGCCGGCAGGCGCAGCAGCCAGGCCAGCCACTGCGCCAGCAGCGACGCCAGGCCGATAAGCACCAACATGAGCGGGGCAGATAATTCCATAAACGAGATCCCTTTCAAATGACGAAATAAGCAACGATGACACAGCCTGATGACAATTCGGCAACCCCGATAACAGGCCGTTAGCCAAAAGTATAGAGTGAAAGCTGAAACGAGGCGGCACTGCGTTGACAGTTAGCGCCTATCGCAAGAAAAGAGATCATAATCACAGTCGAACAGGCTACAATCGGACAACGCGTCATTTTTATTCTCAAGCCTAAGAGTGTTGCTATGAAAAATATCAATCCTAGTCAAACCGCTGCTTGGCAAGCCCTGCAGCAACATTATGCACAGATGAAAGACGTACGGATCGCTGACTTGTTCGCCCAGGACAGCGATCGTTTCTCCAGGTTCTCCGCGACCTTCAACGACCAAATGTTGGTGGACTATTCCAAGAACCGTATCACGCAGGAAACCCTGGAGAAGCTGCAGGCGCTGGCGAAAGAAACCGATCTGCAAGGCGCCATCAAATCGATGTTCGCCGGTGAGAAAATCAACCGCACCGAAGATCGCGCGGTGCTGCACATTGCCCTGCGCAACCGCAGCAACAGCCCGATCCTGGTCGACGGCAAAGACGTGATGCCGGAAGTGAACGCGGTGCTGGCCAAGATCAAACAGTTCTGCGCGCGCGTCATCGGCGGCGAGTGGAAAGGCTACACCGGCAAACCGATCACCGACGTGGTGAACATCGGCATCGGCGGTTCGGATCTCGGCCCTTACATGGTGACCGAAGCGCTGCGCCCGTATAAAAACCACCTGAACATGCACTTCGTCTCCAACGTCGACGGCACCCATATCGCCGAAACGCTGCAGCCGCTGAACCCGGAAACCACGCTGTTCCTGGTGGCCTCCAAAACCTTCACCACTCAGGAAACCATGACCAACGCCCACAGCGCGCGCGACTGGTTCCTGAGCAGCGCCGCCGATCAACAACACGTGGCCAAGCACTTCGCCGCGCTGTCCACCAACGGTAAAGCGGTGGCCGAGTTCGGCATCGATACCGACAACATGTTCGAGTTCTGGGACTGGGTAGGGGGCCGTTACTCCCTGTGGTCGGCGATCGGCCTGTCGATCGCGCTGTCCATCGGTTATGACAACTTCGAGCAGCTGCTGAGCGGCGCGCACGCCATGGACAAGCACTTCGCCGAAACGCCGGCGGAGAAGAACCTGCCGGTGCTGCTGGCGCTGATCGGTATCTGGTACAACAACTTCTTCGGCGCCGAAACCGAAGCCATTCTGCCGTACGATCAGTACATGCACCGTTTTGCCGCTTACTTCCAGCAGGGCAACATGGAATCCAACGGCAAGTACGTCGATCGCAACGGCAATCCGGTGGATTATCAGACCGGCCCTATCATCTGGGGCGAGCCGGGCACCAACGGCCAGCATGCGTTCTACCAGCTGATCCACCAGGGCACCAAGCTGGTGCCTTGCGACTTCATCGCGCCGGCCATCAGCCATAATCCGCTGGGCGATCATCACGCCAAACTGCTGTCCAACTTCTTCGCTCAGACCGAAGCGCTGGCGTTCGGCAAGTCGCTGGACGTGGTGGAGGCCGAGTTCGCGGCGCAGGGTAAAACCCCTGAGCAGGTCAAGCACGTGGCGCCGTTCAAAGTGTTTGAAGGCAACCGCCCGACCAACTCGATCCTGCTGCGCGAAATCACCCCGTTCAGCCTGGGCAGCCTGATCGCGCTGTACGAGCACAAGATCTTCACCCAGGGCGCGATCCTGAACATCTTCACCTTCGATCAGTGGGGCGTAGAGCTGGGCAAACAGCTGGCTAACCGCATCCTGCCGGAGCTGGCGGGCAGCGAGAAAATCAGCAGCCACGACAGCTCGACCAATGCGCTGATCAACCGCTTCAAGGAATGGCGCTAAGCGCCTGAGCTGAAGCCAATAAAAAACCCGCCGCGGCGGGTTTTTTTACGTCTGCAAAAAATTACAGGTTGATCGGCACTTCGAAGCTGACGCCGGCGCCCACGTCGTCGGCGGTGCTGTGATCGTTGTCGGTGTACCACAGGCTGGTATCGAACTTAACCTGTGACGGGAAGGTGTAACCCCAGCCGACCTGAATGCCCTTCAGCGTATCGGATTTCGGGAAGGCCTGGTTGATGCTTTGGCTCAGCGGGTTCACCTTGGCGTAAACCACGCGGGTGCTCCAACGCTGGCTGTCGTCCAGCACCAGCTCTATGCGGCCGGACAACATCTGGCCGTCGCCGCCCATCGCATGGCCCAGCGGGTAACCTTGCTGGTAGTAGCCGCCTTTATAGGTATAGTGTGTGTACACATAGTTTTTGCGGCTCATATCCGAACGGGTGTCTGACCCTTCGATATACCAGTTGATGGTCGTCGGGCCCCATTCCGGGTGGCCTTCCAGTCCGAGCAGATAGGTGTTTTGCGATGGCAGATAGCCTGCCTCATCTTCACCCACCAATTGACCATACAGGCTGACTGGCAGGCCGATCAGCGGCTGCATTTTCAGTTTGAAGTCGAAACCGGCGAGCTGGTTGCCTGGATCGTTGCCTTTACCTGAATCATCGTTATCTTTACCGGTAAAGCCGTCCCAGAACGAACTCCACGACTGCGGTCGGCCTTCACCACCCCACATCATGATGCGTGAAGCGCCCAGCTCCAGGAAGTCGGTCGGCATCATGGTCAGGCGGCCACCGATCAGCTTGGTGTCCGGCACGGCAGCGTACTGCGACAGCTGGCCGGCGGACAACTGGTATTGCCAGCGGCCGATCCACGACAGCCACGGGGTTTCAAACGGCGATTGGTCGGCGCGCTGCAGCATAAAGCCAGCCACCGGGCGCGCGGCGTCGGAACGGATCAGGCTGCCGTCGTAGCCAGGGCCCCACCACTGGGAAACCTCGCCGAAGGAGAGCCATTGGTTCCAGATTTTCACCGCGCCGTAGGAGCCGTTCATGTTGAATTTGGAGCCGTCGCTGACGCGCTGATCGCCTTCCACCGAGCCCTGCAGACGCACGTCCCAGAACTCGCCGTTGGCGCCGGCGCCGATGGTCAGGCGATCGTCGGCGTATTCGTTTTGGCCGAAGCCCTGCGGGGTGCCGGGTTTATCGGTCGAGGCGTAACCGCTGACGCGAATGTTGGCTTTCAGGGCATCGACGCGGCGTTGTACGCGGTCGATAACGTTTTTCTCGGTGTTGGTCACCGGCTTGGCCTGCGCGATAACGGAGCTGATCTCTTCCTGGCTCAGCGGCCAGGTGGACAGGCTGACGTTGATGACGCCGCGGTCAGACAGCCAGGCGAGATCGTTACGCAGATCGTTGTCAGGGGCTACCAGGCCGGCGGCGTGGCCGGACAATGCACAGGTAAACAGGCCCGCAGCGACCAGTCCGTTAAGTTTAGCGCGCATAAAGAATTCCCTTGTTAATTCGAGGTTATTGGTTTTATGTAAAGATCTCTGTGTCCCATGATAGTTGACATTTCGATTTGCTACAAATCTATAGGTCAGAAACATCTTATTATAACGTGATGAATTAAATGGGGTTTAAAGTGCTTTCGCGAGGGGCGGAATTTTTAGGACAATGCCTATATTGGCATGGTTGAATCATATACGCGGTATTCAGAGAGAGGTTTTATGGCAAAAACGTCGCGTTCGATAATGATAGCGAAGGGGCTGCAGCGGGTGCTGAACGTGGGCTTGCTGCTGCTGGCGGCCATCCTGGTGGTGTTTCTGGTCAAGGAAACCCTCCACCTGGCGAAGGTGTTATTTATCAACAGCGAAGAGTCGTCCTCTTACCTGTTGATTGAAGGCATTGTGATTTATTTCCTGTACTTTGAATTTATCGCCTTGATCGTCAAGTATTTTGAGTCGGGTTATCATTTCCCGCTGCGCTATTTTATTTACATTGGCATTACCGCGATTATTCGTTTGATTATCGTGGACCACAAAAACCCCATCGATACCCTGATCTACGCCGCGGCGATATTGGTGCTGGTGGTGACGCTTTATCTGGCCAACACCGATCGGCTGAAACGGGAGTAGCGATAAAAATGGCGGCCCAAGGCCGCCGAAGACACAGGATATCATTACCCGTCGTCTTTCAAGCTACAGCGTTGTTGACTGCACTCGCTGTAACTTGAAATCCATAGGGTAAAAGATAAGGAAAGACATCAAACGCACTGCAGTGGCACAAATTACCCCTTCACGCCGCCGGCCGTCAGGCCGCCCACCAGCCAGCGCTGCGCCAGCAGGAACACGGCGGTGATCGGTATCGCCGACAGCACCGCGGCGGCGGCGAAGTCGCCCCACAGGTAGTTCTGCGGGTTGAGATATTGCTGCATTCCCACCGCCAGCGTGTAGCTGTTCACATCGCGCAGCAGCAGCGATGCCACCGGCACTTCGGTGATGGCGGCGATAAACGACAGAATGAACACCACCGCCAGAATCGGCACCGACAGCGGCAGCAACACCAGACGGAACGCCTGCCACGGCGTGGCGCCGTCCAGCGCCGCCGCCTCTTCCAGCGAGTTGTCGATGGTTTCGAAATAGCCCTTGATGGTCCAGACGTGCAGCGCGATGCCGCCCATGTAGGCGAAGATCACGCCGCCGTGGGTATTCAGGCCGATAAACGGAATGTACTGGCCCAGGCGATCGAACAGGGCGTACAGCGCCACCAGCGACAGCACCGCCGGGAACATCTGGAAGATCAGCATGCTTTTCAGCAACGTGCTCTTGCCGCGAAAGCGCATGCGGGCAAAGGCGTAGGCGCAGGTGGTAGACAGCGTCACGATGCCGATGGCGGTGATCGCCGCGATCTTGATGGAGTTCCACAGCCACAGCAGCACCGGGAACGGCGGCGGCGTCACGCTGCCGTCGGCGTGGGTGACGCTAAAGCCGAGCGCCAGCCGCCAGTGATCCCAGGAGAGGGTTTCCGGTATCAGGCTGCCGGTGGCGAAGTTGCCGGAGCGCAGCGAGATGGCGACCACCATCAGCAGCGGGAACATGATCAGGGCGATAAAGCACAGCATCAAAATATGGGTGATCCACAGGCGCAGGCGCTGGGATTTGGGTTGAACCATGGCCATCGTCATTCTCCCTAATCGAAGTTCATCTTGCTGGCTTTCAAATTCAGGATCGCCAGCGCGCCCACCAACAGGAAGATCAGCGTGGCGATGGCGGCCGCCAGCCCGAAGTCTTGCCCGCCGCCGCCTTCGAAGGCGATGCGGTAGGTGTAGCTGACCAGCAGATCGGTATAGCCGGCCGGCGTCGTGGTGCCGATCATGTCCGGGCCGCCGTTGGTCAGCAGCTGGATCAGCACGAAGTTGTTAAAGTTGAAGGCGAAGCTGGCGATCATCAGCGGCGTCAGCGGCTTGATCAGCAGCGGTAAGGTGATGCGGAAGAAGTTTTGCCACGGGTTGGCGCCGTCCATCGCCGAGGCCTCGTACAGATCGTCCGGGATCGCCTTCAGCAGCCCCATGCACAGGATCATCATGTACGGGTAGCCGAGCCAGGTGTTGACGATCAGGATCATGCTCTTGGCGGTGAGCGGATCGCTGAACCAGGCCGGTTTGATGCCGAACAGATGGCTGAGCATCATGTTGATCTCGCCGAAGCTCTGGTTGAACAAACCTTTGAAGATCAGGATCGAGATGAATGACGGCACCGCATAGGGCAGGATCAGCAGCACACGGTAGATCGCCTTGCCTTTCAGCGCCTCCCACTGCACCACGCAGGCCAACACCATGCCGACCGCCACGGTGAGGATCACCGTCATCACCGAGAACACGATGGTCCAGATGAAGATCGACACGAACGGCTTTTTGATGCCCTCGTCTTGTAGCACCCGCAGGAAGTTTTTCCAGCCGGTGGTGACGGTATAGCCCGGGCTCAGGGTTTCCTGCGCCCAGCCGCCGTCGGCGTTGATCGCCTGATAGAAGCCGGTGTCGCCGTTCGGCCGGTAGCGCACCTGGGTCTGGTTATTGGTCAGCGTGCTGCCGTCTTGGTCCAGCGCATACAGCGGGCGGGTGCCGGAGAACTGGCGCAGGGAGCTCATGCGCAATTCACCGCCGTCGGGCAGTTGCGCCACCAGCTGGCTCAGCGCCTGCCGGTTCTGGGTGATCACCCGCAGCGTGGCGCGCTCGCCCTGCGGCGCGGCGCTCTGCGCCGTCAGTTTCAGGGTTTGCGGCGCGGCGGCGTCGAGGCGGAAAGGCTCGGAGATCAGCGGTGCTTCGCCGTCCGGCGGCGTCAGCTGCAGGCGCCACTGCTGGTTTTCCGCCGGGTAGAGGCCGAAGGTAAAGGTTTTGCCGCTCTGGAACTGGCGCTGCATCAGCACCGATTGCGCGCGCTCGAAGGTCAGCTGGTTGGTGCTGCTGTAGTTGGTGAAGGCGATGGCGATGGTGCAAATCAGCGGGAACAGGACGAACAGCCCCATGCCGGCGACGCCGGGATACACATAGCGCCAGGCGTAGGCGCGGCGGTTGGCGAAGACGTAAAGCCCGGCGCTGACCAGGATCAGCGTCAGGATAGCGAACAGGTATTCACCCTGTGCATACATCAACACAATCAGGTAGCAGGTCACCAGGCTGAACAGGCCGACCACCAGCCATTTCAGCGCGTCGCTTTGCCACCACTTCGATTTTTTACGCGCAGGCGTCCCGGCGTGAGCGAATTGCATAGGGCGTTCCTTTCTGTGAAGCAACGGCGGGGCACCGTGGCACCCCGCACGACGTCGTTACTTGGTGATGCGGGTCTGCACGTCGTCCAGTGCGGCTTTCACCGTCTGACGGCCGCTGACGGCGTTGATCACCGCGCTGCGTTCGGCGTACCAGAAGGCGCTCATCTGCGGGATGTTCGGCATGATTTCCCCGTTTTGCGAGTTCTGCATGGTGGCGGCGATCTTCGGATCTTTGGCCAGCGTTTCCTGGTAGGACTTCAGTGCCACCGCGCCCAGCGGCTTGTCTTTGTTGACGTCCGCCAGCCCTTCGTTGGTCAGCAGGTAGTTCTCGAGGAACTCGGTCGCCAGCTCTTTATTCGGGCTGGCGGCGTTGATGCCGGCGGTCAGCACGCCGACGAACGGCTTGGACGGTTTGCCTTTGAAGGTCGGCAGCAGCGTCACGCCGTAGTTGATTTTGCTCTGCTCGATGTTGTTCCAGGCCCACGGCCCGTTGATGGTCATCGCGGTCTGGCCTTTGTTGAACGCGGCTTCGGCGATCGAGTAATCGGTATCGGCGTTGATGTGCTTGTTTTTCACCAGATCGACGATGAACTGCAGACCGGCCTGCGAACCGGCGTTGGCGACGCCGACATCCTTGATGTTGTATTTACCGTTTTCATACTTGAAGGCATAACCGCCGTCGGCGGCGATGATAGGCCAGGTGAAGTAGGGTTCCTGCAGGTTCCACATGATGGCGCTCTTGCCGTTGGCGCGCAGCTGCTTGTCCAGCGCCGGGATCTCTTCCCAGGTCTTCGGCGGCTGTTTGACCAGGTCTTTGTTGTAAATCAGCGACAGCGCCTCGACGGCGATCGGGTAGCCAATCAGCTTGCCGTCATAACGCACGGCGTCCCAGGTGAACGGAAACAGCTTGTCCTGGAAGGCTTTGGACGGGTGGATTTCGGCCAGCAGGCCGGACTGCGCATAGCCGCCGAAGCGGTCGTGGGCCCAGAAAATGATGTCAGGGCCGTCGCCGGTGGCGGCCACCTGCGGGTATTTTTCTTCCAGCTTGTCCGGGTGTTCGACGGTAACCTTGATGCCGGTGTCTTTTTCGAATTTCTTGCCGACTTCGGCCAGGCCGTTATAGCCCTTGTCGCCATTGATCCAGATAACCAGTTTGCCTTCCTCGATCTTGGCGAAGGCGGAAGAAGAGAGCACCAGGGTGGCCAGTGCCGAGAGCGCCAGCGTGCGGGCGAGGGTAATGCTGCGAGTCATAATCCAGTCCTTCTTTTTGTGGGCACATAAATCAAGGAGTGACGTTTCGCGGTAATAGTGGGTCACAACGCGACATATTCTCATCCTCCCCCCCTCTACGCCCCTGAGATGAGGAGTGTGATCCAGTTAACGTTGCGCTCTATTCTGTGGCGTCAGGCACAAAATAGGGGGGCGATTTTTGCCAGACGGATCACAGATTTGCCTTAAGCGCGGAACTTCTCATCGCCGCGGTCGTTCTCTCATCCTCCCGCCTCCTCCCCCATGAAAAATCCTGTTACGGATGATTACCCTTTCCGGCGACTCCCGCACTATCGGCCCATTGATTTTTAACGCCACGCGCAGCAGGGATACCGGATTTATGTCGTCAATGCCTATCGCCACTCAGCCCACCCTGTACCGGATCCATCCGGCCAGTTTCCGTGACGGAAACGGGGACGGCGTGGGCGACGCGCACGGCATGCTGGCGGCGCTGCCGTACCTGAAAGCGCTGTCGATCGACGGCCTGTTGCTGCCGCAGACGCTGGCGCCGGAGGCCGAGGCGACGGTGACGGCCGAAGGGCTGACGCTGTGGTATGGCGATGAAGCCAACCGCGTTCGCAATGCCGTTGCGCCACAGCGGTTCGTCCACGGCGCGCTGGCGCTGGACGTGATGCCGTTCAGCGCGGAGAAGCTGGTGGCGGTGCTGCACGCCCGCCGCGCCACGTTGGCGGACAGCCTGTGGAGCACCGGCGACGCCGATCAGCCAAGAGTGGTCAGCCGCTGGGGGCAGGGCGACCTGCGTTCCGCCGCCGCCTTTTTGACGCTGTTGGCGATGTTGCCGGCGCCGATCTGCCTGTACCAGGGCGAGGAGCTGGGGCTGCCGCATGCCGCCGGGCTGCAGGATCCGCGCGGCGCGCAAACGCCGATGCCGTGGCATGAAGCCCCCGAACAGGTCACCGCCGGCGAAATCAGCTGGTATCAACAGGTGGCGATCGAACACCGCGCATTGGCCATCAGCCGCCAACAGCACGACAGCCACTCCACCTTACGTTACTGCCAGGCGCTGTTGGCCCTGCGCCGTTCGCCGCTCATCCAGCGCGGCGAATTGAACGCGATCAGCCAGCGGGACGGCGTGGTGCGCTTACTTATTACCCATCAGGATCAATGCCTTGAAGCGCTGATAAACCTGCAGCCTTATACTCAGGCGGCCGCGCCGTCTGAAGCGACCTTGCCGTTGGCATGGCAGCACGGCGCGCAGCAAGAGGGTCATCAATGGGTTTTGGCGGGCTTTGCCTCCGCCATTTTCACACGACATGTTAACTGCGAAAGCAGGGGAGTAACGCATGGCTAGCGTGACACTGCGCAGCGTTTATAAGGCCTTCGGTGAGGCCGTGATTTCCAAAGACGTCAATCTGACCATCGAAGACGGCGAGTTTGTGGTGTTTGTCGGGCCGTCGGGCTGCGGTAAATCGACGCTGCTGCGCATGATCGCCGGGCTGGAGGACATCACCTCCGGCGACCTGCTGATCGGCGAGAAACGCATGAATGAGGTGCCGCCTTCCGAGCGCGGCATCGGCATGGTGTTCCAGTCCTACGCGCTGTATCCGCACCTGTCGGTGGCGGACAACATGTCGTTCGGCCTGAAGCTGGCCGGCGCCAGGAAAGCGGAAATCAATCAACGGGTGAATCAGGTTTCCGAGGTGCTGCAGCTGGCGCACCTGCTCGATCGGCGGCCGAAGGCGCTGTCCGGCGGGCAGCGTCAGCGCGTGGCGATCGGCCGCACGCTGGTGGCCGAGCCGGACGTGTTCCTGCTCGACGAACCGCTGTCCAACCTCGACGCCGCGCTGCGGGTGCAGATGCGCATCGAGATTTCCCGTCTGCACAAGCGCCTGCAGCGCACCATGATTTACGTCACCCACGATCAGGTCGAAGCGATGACGCTGGCCGACAAGATCGTGGTGCTCGACGCCGGTCGCGTGGCGCAGGTCGGCAAGCCGCTGGAGCTGTATCACTACCCGGCCAACCGCTTCGTCGCCGGGTTTATCGGCTCGCCGAAGATGAACTTCCTGCCGGTCAAGGTGACCGCGGCGCAGCCGCAACAGGTGCAGGTCGAACTGCCCAACCGCCAGCTGGTCTGGCTGCCGGTGGAAGGCGAGGGCGTTCAGCCCGGCGCCAACCTGTCACTGGGCATTCGCCCTGAACATCTGCTGCCCGGCGAAGCCTCAGAAGTGCGGCTTACCGGCGACGTACAGGTGGTGGAGCAGCTCGGCAACGAGACGCAAATCCACATCCAAATCCCGGCCATCCGTCAAAACCTGGTGTACCGCCAGAATGACGTGGTGCTGGTAGAAGAAGGTGCCACATTCGCCATCGGCCTGCCGCCTCATCGTTGCCACCTGTTCCGTGAAGACGGTACGGCATGTAAACGGCTGCACCAGGAGCCGGGCGTTTAAAGCATCAAAGTCGGTATAACAGGAGAATAATGATGACTACTCTGCGCAAACTTCCTCTGGCACTGGCTGTCGCCGCCGGTGTTCTCTCTACCCAGGCGCTGGCCGTGGATTTTCACGGTTACGCCCGTTCCGGCATCGGCTGGACCGGAAGCGGCGGTGAGCAACAGTGCTTCAAGGCCACCGGCGCCGCGAGCAAATACCGTCTCGGCAACGAATGCGAAACCTACGCCGAACTGAAACTGGGGCAGGAAGTGTGGAAAGAAGGCGACAAGAGCTTCTATTTCGACACCAACCTGGCCTATTCGGTCTCGCAACGTTCCGACTGGGAAGACGTGACCCCGGGCTTCCGCGAAGTCAACGTGCAGGGTAAAAACCTGATCGACTGGTTGCCGGGCTCCACGCTGTGGGCCGGTAAGCGCTTCTATCAGCGTCATGACGTTCACATGATCGACTTCTACTACTGGGATATCTCCGGCCCGGGCGCCGGTCTGGAAAACATCGATCTGGGCTTCGGCAAGCTGTCCGCCGCCGTGACCCGCAACTCCGAATCCGGCGGCTCTTACGGCTACCTGGATAACGAATGGAAACAGCGCCCAACCGTCAACGACACCTTCGACCTGCGTCTGGCCGGCCTGGAGCTGAACCCGGGCGGCACCCTGGAACTGGGCGTGGACTACGGCCGCGCCAATGCGCAGGATAACTATCGCCTGGCCGACGGCGCCAGCAAAGACGGCTGGATGTTCACCGCGGAACACACGCAGAGCATCCTGAACGGTTACAACAAGTTCGTGCTGCAGTACGCCACCGACTCGATGACCTCGCAGAACAACGGCCGCAACGAAGGCGCCACCATCGATAACAACGGCAAGATGATCCGCGTGCTGGATCACGGCGCCATCGACTTCAACGATCAATGGGCGCTGATGTACGTCGCCATGTTCCAGGACATCGACCGCGACAACAACAACGGCACCACCTGGTACACCGTGGGCGTGCGCCCGATGTACAAATGGACGCCGATCATGAGCACCCTGCTGGAAGCCGGCTATGACAACGTGAAATCCCAGCGCACCGGCGATCGCAACGGCCAGTATAAAGTGACCCTGGCGCAGCAGTGGCAGGCGGGCAACAGCATCTGGTCGCGTCCGGCCATCCGCCTGTTCGCCACCTACGCCAAGTGGGATGAGAAGTGGGGCTACGCCACCGGTGACGACACCGGGTATAACACCGGCACCGCTTACAACGACACCAGCATGCATACCTTCAGCCGCGGCAAGGATGACGAAGTCACCTTCGGCGCCCAGATGGAAATTTGGTGGTAACGACGACAGGGCGGGGAGGGCCATCGGCTCTCCCCCAACCGCATTCGCCGCGGCCAGATCTCTTGCCTGATCAGCCGCGGCGCTGAAAGAGGATATAACGATGAAAAAGAATCTGCTGTCACTCTGCCTGTCGCTGGCGCTGACCGTCGGCGCGCCTTTGGCGGCCAACGCCGACACGCCGGCCAACGTTTCCGTCGCGCCGGCCATCAGCGCCGCCACGCTGCAAAGCCTGCCGTGGCAGCCGCTGCAGCCGCCGGTGTCGCAAGAGGTGAAGCTCGACGCCGTCAGCCCGCAGCTCAATCAGGGCGAAATTCAGGGGGCGATCGCCGCCTATACGCTGCCGGCCGATCGCGGTTCGCTGGAAGTGACGCTGAGCAGCCTCGCCAAAAACAATTCGCTGTACGCGCCGAGCGTGCTGGTGCTGGATGAGCATCTGCGCCCGGCGGCGTATTACTCGAGCAGCTATTTCCCGTATCAGCCGCCGGGGGCGATGTCCTCCGATCGCCTCGAAGGCACGCTGAAACTGACGCCGGCGCTCGGTCAAAAACAGATTTACCTGCTGGTGTACACCACCCGCCAGGACTTGGCGAAAACCACGCAGCTGACCAACCCGGCCAAGGCCTACGCGCAGGGCGTGGGCAACGCGGTGCCGGATATCCCGGATCCGATCGCCGGCCACGCGACGACCGGCACGCTGAAGCTTAAGGTGACCGCGGAACAGGGCACCGGCAACGTGATGATCGGCATGCTGCAGCCTGCGCCGACCGTGGCGCCGGTGGTGGTGGGCTCGACCGCACCGGCCGCCGTGGCGGCGCCTGCGCCGGAGAAACCGGCGGAGCCGATGCTCAACGATACCGAAAGCTACTTCAATAGCGGCATCAAGCAGGCGGTGAAGGCGGGCGATATCGACAAGGCGCTGAAGCTGATGAATGAGGCCGAGAAACTGGGCTCGAGCACCGCGCGTAAAACGTTTATCAGCAGCGTTAAAGGCAAGGGGTAACACCCGGCGCTGCCGATGCTGGCTCGATGATTGGTGCGCTTTGGCGCACCTTTTTTCATCCGCGGGCCAGCGTTGCGCCGATCAACGCCAGCAGACGGGCGTTGTCCACCTGTTGCATGACGCGCACCGGCTTGCCCTGCGGCGCCGGCATGCCGACCGTCAGGCGCAGGCTGTCCGGCCGCCAGCGGCGTGAGCTGCCGCGCGTCAACGCCCCTTCCAGCGCCACATCCACATGAAACATCTCGGTGGTGACCAGCTGCGGCGCCAGCAGCCAGGCGATCACCAGCGCATCATGGATCCAGCAGCCCGGCAGGTGCCGCGTATGGCGCGAATAGTCGATCCACGGCTGCGTCGTGGCGCGCAAATAGCGGCACAGCGGGGTATCCGGCTGGGTCAACGCGGCCAGATCCGCCTGGGTCAGCATGGTCTGAGTGGTGACATCCAGCGGCGCCAGCGTGATAGCGGCGCCGCTGTTCAACACCAGCCGCGCCGCTTCCGGATCCAGGCCGAAATTGGTGTCCTTGATATATCCCTCAACGTTGAACACGCCGCCCATGATCACGATCTCTTTCACCGCCTGCGCCATCTGCGGGTAAAGCTGCATGGCGTGCGCAACGTTGGTCAACGGGCCGATCGCCGCCAGCGTGATCTCGCCGGGATGCCGGCAGATCAGTTCGCCGATGGCGATGGCGGCGTCCGGCGCGGGCGCGTTGGCCAGCGAGGGCGCGGGCAGGTCACGCCACAGCGCCGCCAGCTTAGGATCGGCGATCGGGCGATCCAGATGTGCGCGCCACGGCTCCGGCGGCTCGCTCAGGGCGCGCGCCGCGCCGAGGGCGACCGGCACCTGATAACCGCTCTGTGCCAGCAGGTCGGTAGCGACGGCGAAGCCCACTTCGCGCGGGGTGTTGCCGGCCACGATGCTGATCAACTCCAGCTGCAGCTGCGGTTTGGCTGCCAGCGCCAGGGCTAGCGCCAGGCCGTCGTCGACGTTGGCGCCGGGAACGCCGTTGCCGGGATCGCAATCAATGATTAAACGCATATAAGGTGTCCTGAAAAACCGCTAACAGCCGCACGAACGGCGGATGCGCAGTTGAAAAGCGAATTCATGCAGCTCGGCGGGCGCGGCGCCGGCGGCCAGCATGGCGATGGCCCGCTTGGCCATGGCGTCGATCGGCTGCTCGACCGCGCTGAGCGGCGGCACGCTGAATTCGGATTGTTGCGTGCCGTTAAAACAGATCAGCGCCAGATCGTCCGGCGCGCGCAGCCCATGCTCCGCCAGCGCCGACAGGCAGCCGAGCGCCTGCTGCTCGTTGGAGGTGAAAACGGCGCGCGGGCGCGGGCCTTGCACCAGGCGCTGGGTGGCCTGGTAACCGCCCTGGCGGGTGTAGGGCGCTTCGAAAATCCACGCGTCGCGTGGCGCGATGCCCGCCTCCAGCAGCGCATCGCGCCAGCCGTTCAGGCGATCCTGCGCGTTGAGCATGGTCAGCGGACCGATAAAAATGCCGATGTCGCGATAGCCGTGCTGCAGCAGATGGCGGGTCGCCTGGCAGGCGGCGTCGCGTTCGTCGACGCGAATGGCGCAGACGCCGGCCTGGCTGTCGATGGTGTCTATCATCACGCAGGGGGTGCCGGAAGCGCGGATCAGATCGAACCACGGGTGGCGATCGACGCTGGTGTACAGCAGGCCATCGACCTGGCGGCGCAGCAGGTTGTTGATAAGCTCATACTCGCGCTGACGATCGTCGCCGGCGTCGCCCAGCAGCAGCACGCGGCCGCGGCTGAAGGCTTCCTGCTGCAGCGCCCGCGCCAGAGTGGCGAAGAACGGGTTGGAAATATCCGGCACCACCAGCCCGTAGGTTTGCGTGCTGCCGGAGGCCAGCGCCCGCGCGATGTCGTTCGGCCGGTAGCCGGTCTGCTCGATCGCCGCCAGCACGCGCAGCCGGGTGGCTTCCGCCACCGGGCGCGGGCCGTTGTTGATCACATAGCTGACCACGGCGACGGAGGTGCCCGCTACGCGGGCCACGTCGGCGCGGGTAACGCGTCGCGCGGAGTGATTATCCAAATTAAGATCCTGTTCGCCTTCTCGCTACGCGGCATCCTGCGGCAGGTTGAGATCGCGGCCGCGGGTTTCGGGAGCAAAGAAGGTGGTGATTAAGCCGATGCCCGCCATTACAACAAAATAGGCGGCGACAGGCCACCAGTGACCGAAGCCGGAGAGCAGCGCGGTGGCGATCAGCGGCGCGGTACCGCCGGAGAGGATCGAGCCGAGCTCCTTGGCGAACGCCATCTTGGAGTAGCGGTTCTTCACGCCGAACAGTTCGACGCCGTAGGCCGCCTGCACGCCGAAGATCCCCAGCGATGCGATGCACATGCCGACCACGATCACCGAGATGACGATCGCCGGTTCACGGCTGTCGAGCAGCCAGAACGCCGGGAAGGCGTACAGCACCAGCAGCAGGCAGAACCAGCGGTAGGTGACGCGGCGGCCGAAGCGATCGGACAGCCAGCCGGCCAGCGGGATCACCAGAAAACCGCACAGCGAGGCGATCAGCACCGCCAGCGCCGGCACCGATTTATCGACCATCAGCACCTTGGCGACGTAGCCGACGATAAAGCCCTGGCACAGATAGGAGGGGCCGTTTTCGCCGATGCGCAGGCCGAGCATCACCCAGAACGCTTTGGTGCGCTGCAGGTAGCTGCGTGAGTCCGGCGCGGCCTGAGCGGCGTCCAGCATGCGCTGGTGGTTTTGTTGCAGCTCGCGCTCGAACACCGGCGTTTCGCGCACGTGACGGCGCAGGTACAGCGCCACCCCGGCGATCAGAATGCTGGCGAGGAACGGAATGCGCCAGCCCCAGCTCATCAGATCTTCCTTGTCGAGTTGCAGCACCAGCAGCCATACCAGCGACGCCAGCAGGGTGCCGCTGTTGGAGCCGATGGCGATGATCGAGGCCACCAGCCCGCGCCGCTTGGCCGGCGCGTATTCCGCCAGCATCACCGCGCCGCCGGACAGCTCCGCGCCGGCGCCGAATCCCTGCGCGAAGCGCAGGATCACCAGGCAGGTGGGCGCCCAGACGCCGATTTGCGCATAGGAGGGGATCAGGCCGATCAGCGTGGTGGAAATGCCCATCAGCGCCACGGTTGTGATCAGCACCACGCGGCGGCCTTTGCGATCGCCGATCCAGCCGAACACCAGCGCGCCGATCGGCCGCGCGACGAAACCGACGGAGTAGGTGGCGAAGCTGGCCAGCAGGGCGACCAGCGGCGTGGCCTCGGGGAAGAACACATCGCCGAACACCATGCCGGCCGCCAGGCCGTACAGCGCGAAGTCGACGTATTCCATGGCGGTGCCGAGCCAGCAGGAGAAGGTGGCGCGCCAAAATTGGCTGCGCCCCTCTTTGGTTGCCAGGCGTTCATCGGCCGCCAGCGCGGCGTCGGCGGTCTGTGGAGTGGCAAGCGTTGTTTCGCTCATGACGGTGCTATCCTCTTTTGTTCTGCGCCTGGAGGGGCGCGGTTAAAGATGGTTTCCCTGGTGCCGGCAACAAAGGTGTGCCGACAAATGATGTCGGACGCATGGCGATTCAACGCTGCGGTGTCAGAGTATCTACGCGAGTAGATAAAACAACGCGACAAAGATGAAACTTTGCAGGCGATCACAGAATCGTCATCGTGCCGGGGAACGAAGATAGAGAATACGGATGGCAAAAAGATGACAGAACCCCGGTTTTTCCGGCCGATAGGCCTGCCGTTTTCGCCACGAATCAGCCTGCCGCTTTCGCATTTCTGCGCTACAATGGGGGCCTGTTAACAGTTTGTATCGTCTGGCGCGCCGTACCGGCTGCGGTTCAGGCGAGGAGTAAAGCAATGTCTGGCATCAGGGATTCCATCCTGCCGCCGCTGGAGTGGTTGTCCGAACAGGATCCTCCGGCGCCCGCCGCCGTCAGCGACTGGCTGATGGAGTTAGGCTCCATGACCCGCCGATTTGAACGCCATTGCGCCCAGGTGCGCGTCGAACCGCAGCGCGAATGCTTCGTCACGCGCGAGGCGCTGGGCGACGAGGCGAAGCACCTGCCCGACAGCCCGCGCTACTGGCTGCGCGAAGTGGTGCTGCTGGGCGACGACCAGCCCTGGCTGCTGGGGCGCACGGTGATCCCGGAAAATACGCTGACCGGCCCCGACCAGGCGCTGGTGGATCTGGGCACGCTGCCGCTGGGGCGCTACCTGTTCAGCAGCGGCGAGCTGACCCGCGACTATATTCATATCGGCCGGCAGGACGCGCTGTGGGCGCGCCGTTCACGGCTGCGGCTGGCGGGCAAACCGCTGCTGCTGACCGAACTGTTTTTACCGGCTTCGCCGCTGTATTCAGCGGTTCCTGCATAAGAGAGGAGAGCAAGACCTTGGAGGGAAGCGTGACTCAAAGTAAATGGCGGGCTTACAGCCATTTGATGCGCATTGATAAACCGATCGGCACGCTTTTGCTGCTGTGGCCGACGCTGTGGGCGCTGTGGCTGGCCGGGAAAGGCGTGCCGCCGCTGTCGATTTTGCTGGTGTTCGTGCTCGGCGTGTTCCTGATGCGCGCCGCCGGCTGCGTGGTGAATGATTACGCCGATCGCGCGGTGGACGGCTACGTGAAACGCACCGCCGGGCGGCCGATGCCGAGCGGCCGGGTGAGCGCGAAAGAGGCCAAGGTGCTGTTCGTGGTGCTGGTGCTGATTTCGTTCTGCCTGGTGTTGACGCTGAATGCGATGACCATTTGGCTGTCGCTGGCGGCGCTGGCGCTGGCCTGGGCGTACCCGTTTATGAAGCGGGTGACCAACCTGCCGCAGTTCGTGCTGGGCGCCGCGTTCGGCTGGGGCATTCCGATGGGCTATGCGGCGGTCAGCGAATCGCTGCCGCTCAGCTGCTGGCTGCTGCTGCTGGCCAACATCTGCTGGACGGTGGCCTACGATACGCTGTATGCGATGGTCGACCGCGACGATGACCTGAAGATCGGCATCAAATCCACCGCTATCCTGTTCGGCCGTTATGACAAGCTGATCGTCGGGCTGTTGCAGTTCGCGACGCTGCTGCTGCTGGTGTGGGTCGGTTATCTGGCGCAGCTCGGCGGGGCGTTTTACTGGTCACTGCTGCTGGCGGGCGCGCTGTTCATTCACCAGCAGAAACAGATCGCCGGCCGCGAGCGCGAGGCCTGCTTCAAGGCCTTCCTGCAGAACAACTATGTGGGGCTGGTGGTGTTCATCGGCATCGCGCTGAGCTATCTGCCGACGTAACGCTTCCCTTCCGCAAGAAAAAAGGCACCCCGAGGGTGCCTTTTGTGTTTCCGCGCCGGGCGAAATCACTCGTCTTTCTCTTCTTCCGCATCGGATTGAGGCAGGGCGTTGGTCTCTTCCGGCATGTTGACGCTTTCGATGGTCAGCTTGATCTCCGGCGTGATCAGATCGCTCAGCATGTTGTACACCTCGAGGGTGTGCTCGCGGATCGCATCGCCGCTGTCGTTGATATAGCCTTCTTCGCGCAGCGTTGCCACCAGGGTGGAGAACACCGCCTTGTCGAAGAATTCCGGCGCGTTGATGCCGTGCAGCACCGACAGACGCTGCGCCATGATGCGGCTCTCTTTCTCCAGCGCGCCGCGGTTGATGCTCGGGTTGGCGCTGAGGATCGACATGGTGATGGCGTAGCGTTGCAGGGTTTCGCGCACCCCGGCGGCCAGCAGCTGCAGCGGGCGAATGCGCGCCGGGTTCAGCACCAGCTCGTCGCCTTTGTCGCAGATCAGCTGTTGACGGATCAGCTCGTCGATCACCGGCCGCAGCACCTCCGGCAGCTGTTCCTTGTCGTTATGCAGGAACAGCTCGGCTTTCAGCATCGGATAGATCATGCCGATTTGGCGCAGCAGCTCGGCGCGCGATACCCGGCGGTGATGCATCACGATGCTGGCGATCAGCGACGGCAGCACCAGCAGGTGGTGGATGTTGTTGCGGTAATAGGTCATCAGCACCGCCTGCTCGCGCGGCAGGATGATGATGTCGCCGATGCTGTCCTTCTCCACCTCGAACTTGTTCATGTTCAGTGCGTGATCCAGCAGCTCGTCCGGCGTTTGCGTCGGCACGGTGACGTCACGCGCGTAAGGCGCGTTGCGCATCAGCTGCAGGTAGCACTCGAGCTGTTCGATCAGCTGTTCGCGGGTCAGCGAACGCTGACGCGAGGCCAGCAGCGCGGTGGAACACAGGTTCATGGCGTTGGCCGCGGCGGCGTTGTTGATGCGCACCATGATCTGGCCGGCCAGATCGTTGACCGTCGGCGTCAGCCAGCTTGGGCGCTGGGCTTCGATCGGATCGATCGACTCGCGCCACTGCGGCACGTTCTGGTTGAGGTAAGCCGTCAACGGCAGCGGTTCGCCGAAGTTGACGTAACCCTGGCCCAGGTTGCGCAGCTTGCGCAGGCCGCGCAGCATCTGCGGCAGGCTCTCTTTTTCCTTGGTGGCGCCGCGCAGCTCTTTGGCATAGGTACCCACTTCCATCACGTGCTCGTAACCGATGTAAATCGGCACCAGCGTGATCGGACGGGTGCCGCCGCGCAGCATCGCCTGGATGGTCATCGACAGGGTGCCGGTCTTCGGCTCCAGCAGGCGCCCGGTGCGGGAACGGCCGCCTTCCACGAAGTATTCCACCGAGTAACCGCGGGTGAACAGCTCGCCGAGGTATTCGCGGAACACCGTCGAGTACAGCTTGTTGCCCTTGAAGGTGCGGCGGATGAAGAACGCGCCCAGGCGACGGAAGATCGGGCCGGCCGGCCAGAAGTTGAGGTTGATGCCGGCGGCGATGTGCGGCGGCACCAGGCCCTGGTGATACAGCACGTAGGACAGCAGCAGATAGTCCATGTGGCTGCGGTGGCAGGGCACGTAGACGATCTCGTGGCCGTCCTGCGCCAGCTGGCGCACGCGCTCGGCGTTGGTGACGTTGATGCCCTGATACAGCCGGTTCCAGGTCCAGCTCAGCACGCGGTCGGACAGGCGCACGGTTTCGTAGGAGAAATCGGCGGCGATCTCTTCCATCAGCGCGATGGCGTTTTGCTGGGCCTTCTCATGCGAGATCTTCTTGCTGCGCGCTTCGTCCTCGACCGCTTTTTCGATCGCTTTGGACGCCAACAGCTTGTTGAACAGATCCTGACGGGCCGGCAGGCTCGGGCCCACGGCGGCCAGGCGCTGACGCGAGAAGTGCATGCGCGCCACGCGCGCCAGTTTTTGCGCGATGGTTTTATCCGTTCCGTGTTCGGTGGCCATGCGGCGCAGCGAAACGGTGTTGGAGAAACGCACGAAGCTGTCGCGGCCGAGCCACAGCACGGCGAAGAATTTCTGCACGCCGTTCAACAGACGCAGGTGCGGCGTACCGTGGCCTTCGCGGCCCGGCGAGCGGCCGAACATCACCGAAACCGGCAGCATCTGAATGTCGAGATCCGGATTGCTGCGATGCAGATCCAGATAGTCGTGGAACAGCTTTACCGACTCTTCTTTCGGGGTGTAATAGCGGAACACGCGCGGGCCGTCGTGAATGAACACGTAGCTCGGCAGCACGGTGCCGTCGATCTCCAGCGAGTTGAGCGGATCGGGCAGATCCTGCGCCAGGCACTGGGTGCGCAGCGTCAGCAAATCCGCCTTGGAATTGTAAGGTAAAACATACAAAATCGGCCGTGAGGGATCCAACCCTAGCTCGGTAACCGGATCTGAAGGGATGACCTTACTTCTTACCAACAATTTAAGTGGTAAATTCAATATTTTATAATAAATTTTACGCCAACCTGACATAACAACGTGAAGCCTCTTGTTAGCAATGCGCCGCAAGCATACCAGAAACCGGGTAGCAGATCTGTGGTGTTCGAAAACCGAGAGCCGTCAGCGCGGACTGTTCTAGACTCTTTTTATTATGACCGACCTCTGAGAAAGGCACGAAAACATGGCAAACCAAGCAACCGGCCTGACCCGCATCATCAAGGCCGCCGGCTATTCCTATAAAGGGCTTTCCGCCGCCTGGCAACACGAAGCGGCGTTCCGCCAGGAACTGGTGGTCACCCTCCTGGCTATCATACTGGCTGTCTGGCTGGATGTGGGTGCGATAGCGCGCATTTTATTGATCGGATCGGTAGCGCTGGTGATGATCGTCGAGATCCTGAACAGCGCGATCGAGGCGGTGGTGGATCGCATCGGCAGCGAACATCACGAGCTGTCCGGCCGAGCCAAGGACATGGGATCGGCGGCGGTGTCGCTGGCGATCGTGCTGGCGCTGTTCGTTTGGGGCACGGTCTTATGGCAGCACTTCGGCTGACGAAAAGCGCCTACTGACTGATTTTTATTTAATCTTCGGTTCCCAATCCGCGCTTACCTGTATATACTCACAGCAAGACTGTATAAACAAACAGGGGGCGGAATGAAAGCACTAACTACCAGACAGCAAGAGGTCTACGACCTGATTCGCGAGCACATTTCGCAAACGGGCATGCCGCCAACGCGTGCCGAGATCGCGATGCGTCTGGGGTTCCGTTCGCCTAACGCCGCCGAAGAACACCTGAAGGCGCTGGCACGCAAAGGCGTGATCGAAATCGTCTCCGGTGCTTCGCGCGGTATCCGCCTGCTGATGGAAGAAGAAGAGGGGCTGCCGCTGATCGGCCGCGTCGCCGCCGGCGAGCCGCTGCTGGCGCAGCAGCACATCGAAGGGCACTACCAGGTGGATCCTTCCCTGTTTAAACCGAGCGCCGATTTCCTGCTGCGGGTGAACGGCATGTCGATGCGCGACATCGGCATTCTGGATGGCGATCTGCTGGCGGTACACAAAACGCAAGACGTGCGCAATGGCCAGGTCGTGGTGGCGCGCATCGAAGACGAAGTGACGGTCAAGCGCCTGAAAAAGCACGGCAACGTGGTTGAACTGCTGCCAGAGAACAACGAATTCCAACCGATCGTGGTCGATCTGCGTCAGCAGAATTTCACTATCGAAGGGCTGGCGGTCGGCGTGATCCGCAACGGCGACTGGATTTAATCGTCGCACCCTCAGTGCCGCCTCCTGTATCAATCGCCCCTGTTCTGGGGCGTTTTTGTTTCTGACCTTGCCATTCGCCACCGCTACGGGAACGTCTCATCATGCGCTTGATTTCCGCCTTTACCAGCGACACCGATAAAGCTCTGTGGCGCCTGGCCTTGCCGATGATTTTCTCCAATATTACCGTGCCGCTGCTCGGGCTGGTGGACACTGCGGTGATCGGCCACCTCGACAGCCCGATCTATCTGGGGGGCGTGGCGATCGGCGCGGTGGCGACCAGCTTCCTGTTCATGCTGCTGTTGTTCCTGCGCATGAGCACCACCGGCCTGGCGGCGCAGGCGCTGGGGGCACAGAACCCGCAGGCGCTGGCGCGCGCCTTTATGCAACCGCTGCTGTTGGCGCTGCTGGCCGGAGCGGCGATCGTCCTGCTGCGTTATCCGCTGATCGAACTGGCGCTGCGGATCGTCGGTGGCGATGGCGAAGTGCTGGAACAGGCGCGGCGTTTTCTTGAGATCCGCTGGCTCAGCGCCCCGGCGGCGCTGGCCAATCTGGTGCTGCTGGGCTGGCTGCTCGGCGTGCAGTACGTGCGGGCGCCGGTGATCCTGCTGATCGTCGGCAACCTGCTGAATATCGTACTGGATATCTGGCTGGTGATGGGCCTGGGCTGGAACGTGCGAGGGGCGGCGGCGGCCACCGCCATCGCCGAATACGCCACGCTGTTGCTCGGCCTGTGGCTGGCGTGGCGGGTGATGCGCCTGCGCGGTATTACCCTGCCGATGCTGCGCCAGGCCTGGCGCGGCGATCTGCGTCGCCTGCTGGCGCTCAACCGCGACATCATGCTGCGTTCACTGTTGCTGCAACTGTGCTTTGCGTCGCTGACCATTTTCGGCGCTCGCCTGGGGAGCGAGGTGGTGGCGGTCAATGCGGTATTGATGAATCTGCTGACGTTCACCGCCTATGCGCTCGACGGCTTCGCTTATGCGGTGGAGGCTCATTCGGGCCACGCCTACGGCGCCCGGGACGATAGCCAACTGCGTAAGGTGTGGCACGCGGCCTGCAGGCAGGCGGGGCTGGTCGCGTTGGCCTTCGGCCTGGCGTATGCCGTTACCGGCCAGCAGATCGTGGCGGCGTTGACCTCCTTGCCGGAGCTGCGTGCGTTGGCTGCCCATTATTTACCGTGGCAGGTCATTCTGCCGCTGGTCGGGGTGTGGTGCTATTTGCTGGACGGCATGTTTATCGGCGCCACGCGCGGCGCCGAGATGCGTAACAGCATGGCGGTGGCTGCGGCAGGGTATGGTCTGACGCTGTTCAGCGTGCCGCTGCTTGGCAACCACGGGCTTTGGCTGGCGCTGGCGGTGTTTCTGACGTTGCGCGGCGTGGCGTTGGGCTGGATTTGGCACCGCCACCAGGTGCGCGGCAGCTGGTTTACCGCACATTAACCCGGGCATTCTGTTGGGGTAATGGTTAGTTTTTCTTATGTTTTCTGTCATGTTTGCTTACATGTTTTCAGCCTGGTCCCGTTCGCGTTAGTTCGTTGTTTGCTGGCGTTTTTTGTTTTTATTTTGTCAGTTAATGGTTTTTTGTTCTGTATTTTGGCTTTTTTATTTCCATGTTTAACTAGAATGAATCATGTGGCCGGTACATGAAGGGGAACGGTGCTCCTTAAGGTGAAGGGAGCATCAGCCAGAAAAATTTCTGGTTAACCCCGGCCGGCGACAGGGATCACTGATTCACCACAGGTTAACGGAGAGACTATGAATAAAGATCAAGCCGACGGTAACTGGAAGCAGCTGAAAGGCAAAGTGAAGGAAAAATGGGGCAAGCTGACCGATGACGATCTGACGGTCATCGAAGGGAAACGCGAACAGCTGGTCGGCAAAATCCAGGAGCGCTACGGTTACCAGAAAGAGGCGGCCGAGAAAGAGGTGAAAGCCTGGGAAGAACACACCAAACACCGCTGGTAATTTGCAGGGCCGCCATTGAAGGCGGCTTGCCCAGCGCAGGCCGGCGTCGCTCTCATCCTCTGGCGCCCCGGCCGCAGGTACAGGGAGGTACCTGACTTCGTCTTACTTCTTCTTGACGGCGATGCTGTGATCGTGTTCGGCGCAGTCATGCTTGCTGTCGCACGCCTCAACCTCCACGCAGCCGGCGCACAAACCGTGCGCTTCCACCACGCTGTGGCGCAGCGCAAATCCGGCTTCCTGCGCCAGCTTCTGCAGCGTTTCCTCTACGCCTTCAGTGGTGCGTTCGGTCACCTGGCCGCAGCGGTCGCAGATAAACAGTGCGGACGTGTGCATCGGCTGTTCGAAATGGTGGCACAGCACGTAGCTGTTGGCGGATTCCACTCTATGGATAAACCCTTGCTCCAGCAGAAAATCCAGCGCGCGGTATACCGTCGGCGGCTTGGCCTGCGGTTCGGCGACGCGCAGCAGATCGAGCAGGTCATAAGCGCTGATTGCACCGGGTTGCTGAGTCATCAGACGCAGCACTTCCAGCCGCTGCGGCGTCAATCGCACATTGCGTTGTTGGCAGAGGCGTTCCGCCTGCGCCAGCAGCTTTTCCTGGGTGGTTGAGTTCATCGCAAATATCCCGGTACGTAAAAAAGCCGATTTTACCATGATTACGGCGAATCGCCGAGAGTTGCCCCCTTTTCCCCTGAGGATTGCGCAGGGAAAGGCGCGCAGAGTGCGCTAAAAGAGAGATGCATCACAACTTTTCCCCGCCGCAGGGCGACAAATCAACATTGCCGGTTTTAGCGCTGGAGAGCGGCGGGCGAGAGCGGTATAACGCGCTTCACCCGCGTGATGAGCAGGAGCCATTGTACGATGACGGAAAGAGAGAAGCTGTTAAGCGGCCAGGTGTACAACAGCCGCGATGAAAACCGATCTAGATGTGCTGCAAGATGTGGGCAACGTTGGAAATGTAGAATTTGCAGTGCAGCAAAAATGATATAATCTGTGGTAATAATGTTTTAAGTGTGAAGTGATTAATTAATAATATTCTTATTGGCTATATTGCTTGATGTTGTCTTTTTTGTTTCTGATTTTTTTGTGGTTTAATGTTGGCTGTGTTATGGGGCTGTTTGACGGAAGGATATATTAATAAGGATGATAGCCACTTAATTTTAATGGCTATCAATCATTTTTCTTTCAGTTAACGATGTATTCTTTTTTCTATTTTCTCATACAGGAATATGCCTAAAACTGCAGAGGCAAGTACTGATAATAAACCTGTGATTAGACATATCCACATACTTGACGTGTTTTTTGATATAATCCCGTAAGCTAAAACTATGAATGAGTGACTCAAATATATTGTGTATGAAGCATCGCCAAGTTTTAAGAGGCTTTTCCTTCCTTGATCAATTGGCAAGATAAAAATCAGTATCAATATGCTTAATAAGTAGTCTATAATAACTGGTTTTTCAACGTAGGTAGCTATTAGTATAAGTAGGGTTGTAATTATCCATAGTGTATGATTTTTTGTTTTTGTCAATAGTTGAGTTATAATACCTTGGTTTTTTTCTAATAATATCCCCGCCACGAAAAGCAAAAGTAGCCAATTTGAGAAAAATATATTTAGTTCGGCTAATGGAAATAGATTGGATTGTGAGAGTACGACTAATGTTGAAAAGAAAACGAGTAGTAACATTGGCATTGTTTTTTTATTTATTCTTAACATTATAAAAAATGCAAATGTTATATAAAAGAACATTTCGTATCTTAATGTCCACGCTTGAGTCAAGACTGGTGGCGTTATTTTATCATCAGTTACACCATAAGGTATTAGGATGTATGAGTATATTATTTGAGAAAAACTATAATGATGGGAGCGCATAGCCAGGCCGACAGCCCATAGTGCAATAAATATCGAAAGATATATCCAATATAAAGGATATATCCTCTTTATTCTTTTTTGTATAAATATTTTAGCATGTAAAATATCAAAATCTTTATTTTTTGTCGTGTAGGACATTATATAACCACTAATGGCAAAGAAAACATATACACCTATGTTGCCCATGTTTATTGTTTTCTTTAACATTGTGTCAATAAAGTCAACACCTGTAGATTGGTAGAGTGAGAATTGCGTTACAGTATGGTCTATGACGACAAGCATTGCTGCTATCGCCCTAGCGTACTGCAATGATTCTAATTTCTTCATGATTGCCTTTTTAATGGTTATGTTAGTGATTTCAATTGATTGAATTTAAAAGCTTAATTTCATCCTGAACGCTTGAACTCAACTCAGGTATACAAAAGTTTTGTATTGCTAGGAGCTCCCTTGGTTGACGTATGTCGTTGCTTTCCTGCTGGGGTAGTTAGCTATCAACAATGGTTGCTCTTATGACTAACAGTGTTAGATAATTTATTTCTGACCATTCTGTTTGAATGAGATTTATAAATTAACTTTAAGTAACTAAAAATATATGCTTGCGTCAGCAATTAAATGATGCCAAATGTAAATAAATAGCACCTATGTTAAGGTGGCGAATGTAAATTTTCCAGTATTTTCTTTTTTTTAGGAATATCCTTAACTTTTCTTTTGGCGGTAATAAAACAATAGTGTCAGAATATTTACAATGGTAAAGGTAACCAGTTCTGGGCATTGTTACCTTTTGGTTCTTTGGGCAACGAACAATAAGCCTCGCTAGCGCAGCCGTGCCAGGTTATCCGCACGTTGGAATAGGGCGCTCAACACGGATTGGCGGCCTGCGGTTTATCGGCGAGTGCGGGGAAAGGGGGGAGGATGGCTCTCCTTAATGGTGCAAATTGTCGGTTCGCCGCTGTCGGTCATCGGCCAATGCCAGACGTGCGGCCGCCAGCACTTTGCTGCTTCCCGGTAGGATAACCCATACACCAGAAACAGCGAGTTGCGCTGAGCCGATGGCAGTCGGCTGACACGCCGCATCACTTCATTGAACCAGACCGGCTGTTCACCGTTGTCTGCATCGCCAAACTCTTCCGCCGCCATGCAGCCTTGCCCTTGGCGAAGATGCTGGGCGCGAACTTCATTGAGCCAGATGGGGGGCAAGATGGAAAACAACCAGCGATTCAGGTATGAACTGGGGGGAATTGCGCAGCGCGTTCCTGAGCATAGCACCACAGGCGGAAAAGATAGTGGCCGAGTTCATCGCGTATCGCACCGCCGCTGATAGTCACCTCCGCAGGTGCATCTGATCAAGATTCCGGTTGGTGAACGATGGCCGCTGCCAGATCGGGCCGGCTTTTCAGCATATAGGCTTCCCCCAGGTACTCGTGCACTTTAGGGGATTTCGGAACGAGGGCGGCTAATTTTAAATAATAGCCGATCCTCTCATCGGTGCGGCCAAGTTTGCGCGTGGCATAGCCGCGATAATTCAGTGCGACGGCGGTATTGGGATCTTTCAGCGTGTTGAGTACATCGATCGCTTCCTGATAGCGGCCGCTTTTCGCCAGCGCATAGGCATAGCTGGTGCGGTCTGCGTCGCCGATTCTGCCGCCTTTATCCACCATGCAGGTCTGGGTTTTGCTGTCGTAGACCTGGCCTCTTGGACAGGTAGGCGGGGTTTGATTGCTGCCGTCGCCATCCATCGTCAGCGCCGCACCGGAAAACAGCAGACAGCCGGCCATCCAGGTGTTTAACGAAGATTTTCATGGTCGTGTCTTCAAGGCAGAGGCGTCGTGTGCGCCCGTAGTGATAAAACTTGAACGAGTGAAATTATTCGCCTTACTCCCGCTTATTTACGCCGCCGGCAAGGCGGTTTTCCCAACGGCGCCGATTGTCGTTATAATAGCCGTTTGCGGCCGCGCGCCGTTCGTTGAACCCAGACAGACTCAGGTAGCCAGTAACTCAGCATGACGAAAGACAACCACGCCCCAACCTACGCCGCCAATCGTTTCTCCATCGCGCCGATGCTCGACTGGACCGATCGTCATTGCCGTTACTTCCACCGCCTGCTGACCAAGGAAACGCTGCTGTACACCGAAATGGTGACCACCGGCGCGATCATCCACGGCAAAGGCGACTACCTGGCCTACAGCGAAGAAGAGCATCCGGTGGCGCTGCAGCTGGGCGGCAGCGATCCGGCCGCGCTGGCGCACTGCGCCAAACTGGCGGAGCAGCGCGGTTACGACGAGATTAACCTCAACGTCGGCTGCCCGTCCGATCGCGTGCAAAACGGCATGTTCGGCGCCTGTTTGATGGGGCAGGCGGCGCTGGTCGCCGACTGCATCAAGGCGATGCGCGACGTGGTGTCGATCCCGGTGACGGTGAAGACCCGCATCGGCATCGACGATCAGGACAGCTACGCCTTCCTGTGCGACTTTATCGAGACCGTCGCCGGGCGCGGTGAGTGCGACATGTTCACCATTCACGCGCGCAAGGCCTGGCTCTCCGGCCTCAGCCCGAAAGAGAACCGCGAAGTGCCGCCGCTGGACTACCCGCGCGTTTATCAGCTGAAGCGGGATTTCCCGGCGCTGGCCATCGCCATCAACGGCGGGGTGAAAACGCTGGAGGAGGCGCGGCAGCACCTGCAGCATCTGGACGGCGTGATGATGGGGCGCGAGGCGTACCAGAATCCGGGCATCCTGGCGCGGGTCGACAGCGAACTGTTCGGCGCGCAGACCGCAGTGCCGGACAGCGTGGCGATCGTCGAAGCGCTGTATCCGTATATCGAGCGCGAGCTGTCCAACGGCACCTATCTCGGCCACATCACCCGCCACATCCTCGGTTTGTTCCAGGGCGTGCCGGGCGCGCGCCAGTGGCGTCGCCACCTGAGCGAGAACGCCCACAAGCCGGGCGCCGATGCGCGGGTGGTGGAGCAGGCGCTGGCGCTGGTGCGTCAGCCGCGTGTCGAAATGGCGTAACCCACAAAAATTTTGACCAACAGTTAGTCTTTTTCGCCAGGCATTCGGCACGTTGCTGGATGCCTGCACCGTTTTTTCAATAGGTTAGCCCTTCCGCCATTCTGGCACGCTTCTTGTAATTCACTCTGCAGATACGTTGAGTTGCAAAGGATCAATCATGTTGGAAATCTTCTTTCTCATTGGCTTTGTGGTGATGCTGATGGTGACCGGCATCTCGCTGCTGGGGATCTTCGCTGCGCTGTTGGCGGCGGCGGCGTTCATGCTGGTGGGCGGGTTGTTCGCGGTGGTCATCAAGCTGCTGCCGTGGCTGATTTTGGCGGTGGTCGGGGTATGGATTTACCGCGCGATGCAGAAACCGCAGGCCAGGCGTTACTGATTTTTTGCTGAATAATCAGACAGTCACACTGAAACTTGCACAATTTTTCGCACCGCGAATGCGGCAACGATCACAGCTTGGCAGTTTTCCCCGGCGATGTGGCACATAAAGCGTGTTTTTTGCCGAACGGGGCTGTTAGGATGTGGATCGATGCAGTGATGCGACCGATTTCATCACCGTGAGAGACAACCAAAATTCGTGTTGCTGAAGCAACCCCCTGTCTCTGGCGGACTCTGCTCTACCCCTACAAAACGCAGTAACAGAAAGGGCTCCGCAAGGAGCCCTTTTCTTTTGCCGCTATCAGGGGATCAGCAGGCTGGAGCCGCTGGTGCTGCGGCTTTCCAGCACCTGGTGCGCCCGCTGGGCGTCGGCCAGCGCAAATTTCTGCTCGTCTCTCACCTCCACCCGAATGGCGCCGCTGCCGATCAGCGAGAACAGCTCGTTGCTGGCGTACTGTAGTTCGGCGCGGTTGGTGACGTAGCCGTTGAGGGAAGGGCGGGTGACGTACAGCGATCCTTTCTGGTTGAGCAGCGCCAGATCGACGCCGGTCACCGGGCCGGAGGCATTGCCGAAGCTGACCATCAGGCCGCGGCGTTTCAGGCTGTTGAGCGAGGCCTGCCAGGTGCTTTGCCCCACCGAATCGTACACTACGCCAACCTTCTCGCCGTGCGTCAGCTCGGCCACCCGCTGGGCGATATCCTCTTTGTGGTAGTTGATGGTGGCCCAGGCGCCGGCCTGTTTCGCCAGGGCGGCCTTCTCGTCGGAGCCGACGCTGCCGATCAGGCGCGCACCCAGCGCTTTGGCCCATTGGCAGGCGATAAGGCCAACCCCGCCGGCGGCGGCATGGAACAGGAACACTTCACCCGGCTGCACTTCGTGAGTCTGGCGCAGCAGGTAGTGCACCGTCAGCCCTTTGAGGAAAGAGGCGGCGCCCTGCTCAAAGCTGAGGTTGTGCGGCAGCAGCGCCACTTTTTCTTCCGGCACGTTGTGGACTTCGCTGTAGGCGCCGAGCGACGACTGCGCATACACCACCCGGTCGCCCGGTTTGATCGCGCTGACCCCGGCGCCGACCTTGACTACCACGCCGGCCGCCTCGGTGCCGAGGCCGCTCGGCAGGCTGGCCGGCGCGTACAGCCCGCTGCGCACATAGGTGTCGATGTAGTTGATGCCGATCGCCTTGTTCTCGATCTGCACTTCCCCGGCAGCCGGATCGAGCGGTGTAAAATCAACGTATTGCAAGACTTCCGGCCCGCCGGTGGCGGAGAATTGAATGCGCTTGGCCATATCGTTACCTCGTTGGAGTGTCTGATTTCACCCTATTCTTTTTAGTCTCGGAGATCCAGTTTGCCCATGCGGGGTTCAATACCTTTTTTGCATCGGTTATGGCGCAAAAATCACGTATACTCTCGCGTCAGGATCCTTCATTCGCAACCGGATAAAGACTACGTTTCATGGCAGGAAAAAAACCAACCAACAAAACAAACGCGGACGAAACCAGAGAGCGTTCCAGAGATCGTCAGATGGAAGGGCTGAAGATGCCGCCGCACTCGCTGGAGGCCGAGCAGTCGGTGTTGGGCGGTTTGATGCTGGATAACGAGCGCTGGGACAACGTGGCGGAGCGCGTGGTCGCCAACGATTTCTTCAGCCGCCCGCACCGCCTGATCTTTACCGAGATGCAGCGTCTGCTGGAGATGAGCAAGCCTATCGACCTCATCACCCTGTCCGAATCGCTCGAACAAAAGGGCGAACTGGACTCGGTCGGCGGCTTCGCCTACCTAGCCGAGCTGTCGAAAAACACCCCGAGCGCCGCCAACATCGGCGCCTACGCCGACATCGTGCGCGAGCGCGCGGTGGTGCGCGAGATGATCTCGGTGGCTAACGAGATCGCCGACGCCGGCTACGATCCGCAGGGGCGCAGCAGCGAAGACCTGCTCGATCTGGCGGAATCCCGCGTCTTCCAAATCGCCGAGAACCGCGCCAGCAAAGACGAGGGCCCGAAGGGCATCGAGCGTATTCTGGAAGACACCGTGTCGCGCATTGAGCAGCTGTATCAGCAGCCGCACGATGGCGTGACCGGGGTCGATACCGGCTATCAGGATCTCAACAAGAAAACCGCGGGCATGCAAAAGTCCGATCTGATCATCGTCGCCGCCCGTCCTTCGATGGGGAAAACCACCTTCGCCATGAACCTGTGCGAAAACGCCGCGATGACCCAGGAAAAACCGGTGCTGATCTTCAGCCTGGAGATGCCCGGCGAGCAGATCATGATGCGTATGCTGGCGTCGCTGTCGCGCGTGGATCAGACGCGCATCCGTACCGGCCAGCTCGACGACGAGGACTGGGCGCGCATTTCCAGCACCATGGGTATCCTGCTGGAGAAGCGCAACATGTACATCGACGACTCCTCCGGCCTGACGCCGACCGAAGTGCGCTCGCGCGCGCGGCGCATTTTCCGCGAGCACGACGGGCTTAGCCTCATCATGATCGACTACCTGCAGCTGATGCGCGTGCCGGCCCTGTCCGACAACCGTACGCTGGAGATCGCCGAGATTTCGCGCTCGCTGAAGGCACTGGCGAAAGAGCTGCAGGTGCCGGTGGTGGCGCTGTCGCAGCTGAACCGAAGCCTGGAGCAGCGCGCCGATAAGCGCCCGGTCAACTCCGACCTGCGTGAGTCCGGCTCTATCGAGCAGGATGCCGACCTGATTATGTTCATCTATCGTGATGAGGTGTATCACGAGAACAGCGATCTGAAAGGGATCGCGGAAATTATTATCGGTAAGCAGCGTAACGGCCCGATCGGCACCGTGCGCCTTACCTTTAACGGCCAGTGGTCGCGTTTCGATAACTACGCGGGGCCACAATACGATGACGAATAATCAGCTAAGGAACTGAAATGAAAGCGGCAACCGCTGTAATCGACCGCCGCGCTCTGCGACATAATCTGCAACAGGTGCGCCGCCAGGCGCCGCAAAGCCGCCTGATTGCCGTTGTGAAAGCAAACGCTTATGGACATGGCCTGCTGGAAACAGCCCACACCCTGCAAGACGCCGACTGCTACGGCGTGGCGCGCATCGGCGAGGCGCTGATGCTGCGCTCCGGCGGCATCGTCAAACCGATCCTGCTGCTGGAAGGTTTCTTCTGTGCCGAAGATCTGCCGGTGCTGGTGGCGAACAACATCGAAACCGCGGTGCACAGCATCGAACAGCTCGAAGCGCTGGAGCAGGCCAAGCTGGCGCGCCCGGTGCCGGTGTGGATGAAGCTCGATACCGGCATGCATCGGCTGGGGGTGCGCCCCGAACAGGCGGAAGCGTTTTATCAGCGCCTGTGCGCCTGCCGCAACGTGGCGCAGCCGGTCAATATCATGAGCCACTTCAGCCGCGCCGATGAGCCGGAATCCGACGCCACCCTGAAACAGATCGCCTGCTTCGAGCAGTTCGCGCGCGGCAAACCGGGCCAGCGCTCGGTCGCCGCGTCCGGCGGCACGCTGCTGTGGCCGGATGCCCACAATGAGTGGGTGCGTCCCGGCATCATTTTGTACGGCGTGTCGCCGCTGGATAACGGCAGCGGCGCCGAGCATGGGCTGCAGCCGGCGATGACGCTGAAGTCCAGTCTGATCGCGGTACGCGAGCACAAGGCCGGCGAAGCGGTTGGCTACGGCGGCACCTGGGTAAGCCCGCGCGATACGCGGCTGGGCGTGGTAGCGATGGGGTACGGCGACGGCTACCCGCGCAGCGCGCCGACCGGTACGCCGATCCTGATCAACGGCCGCGAAGTGCCGATCGTCGGCCGGGTGTCGATGGACATGATTTCGGTCGATCTCGGGCCGGACGCCGCCGATAAGGTGGGGGATGAAGCGGTGCTGTGGGGCCAGGCGCTGCCGGTCGAGCGCATCGCCGCCTGCACCGGCATCAGCGCTTACGAACTTATCACCAAGCTCACGCAGCGCGTGGCGATGGAATACATCGGCGACTGATGCGCAGCAGGGGCCGACGCGCGTCGGCCCCGTTTCTCAGCGGGTTACTTCTTTACCGCCAACCACTTATCGATAATCTTCTGATACTCGCCGGTCGCCTTGGCCAGGTGCAGCCACTGATCCACATACAGTTTCCAGCTCAAATCGTCGCGCGGCAGCATGTAAGCCTTCTCGCCGTACTGCATCGGTTTGCTCGGATTTACCGCACACAGCTTCGGATAGCGCTTCTGCTGGTACAGCGCCTCGGAGGCGTCGGTGATCATCACGTCCGCCTTGCGGTCTACCAACTGCTGGAAAATGCTCATGTTGTCGTGCGTCAGCGTCAGCTTGGCCTTCGGCAGATAGGCGTGCACGAAGGCTTCGTTGGTGCCGCCCGCCGGCTCCAGCAGGCGCACCGACGGTTTGTTGATCTGTTCGAGAGTACGGTATTTCTTCACGTCGGTGCAGCGCACCAGCGGGATTTTGCCGTCGGTATCCAGCTTGTCGGCGAAGAACACCTGTTTTTGTCGCTCCAGCGTGACGGAGATGCCGCCCATCGCGATATCGCACTTGCCGGAGGCGAAGTCCGGCGTCAGGGTTTTCCAGCTGGTTTTCACCCACTTCACTTTGGCGCCCAGGCTCTTGGCCAGCGACTCCGCCATATCGATGTCGATGCCTTCATAGCCGCCGTCTTCCTTGAGGAAGGTATAGGGCTTGTAGTCGCCGGTGGTGCAGACCTCCAGGGTCTTTTGCTGCAGCACCTTGTCCAGGTGGGATTGCGCGCCGGCGCCGCCGGCGGCGAGCAGCAGCGCGAGAGGGAGTAGCTTTTTCATCTGGCGTCCTTTTTATACATTCGTGGTTTTATGCGTTACTTCGCCGTTAATTGTCGTTTACCTGCATGAGTTAGCCGTTTTTTATGCCGCTTACCGGCGAAAACGCCGGGCGTTGCTGCTGTACGCGATTTAAGCGCCAGGGTGTGACGTCGGCAACGGTAAAAAAACTGGTAGGCTGTAACGTCAACATTTATTAACACAGTTTACAGGTGGCTATGTACAACATTGACGATTTTGATATGAAAATCCTGACGCTGTTACAGGCCAACGGCCGTCTGACCAATCAGGAGCTGAGCGAGCTGGTGGGGCTCTCCGCCTCCCAGTGTTCGCGGCGGCGTATCAGCCTGGAGCAGGCGCAGCTGATCCGCGGCTACCACGCGCGGCTGGCGCCGGAGGCGGTCGGCCTGGGGCTGGTGGGGCTGATCGAAGTCAGCCTGATCACGCACGCCCAAGAGCAGATCGACAGCTTTCATCAGATGCTGGAGGAGGTGGATGCGATCCTCGACGCTTACAAGACCACCGGCGACGCCGATTACCTGCTGAAAGTGGCGGTGGCGGACCTGCCGGCGCTGAGCGAATTCATCAGCCAGACGCTGTCGCCGCACAAAAGCGTGGCGCATATCAAAACGGCGGTGGTGCTCAATCGCATCAAGGAAAACGGTTTATTGCCGGTGGCGCGAGAAAGCTAAAACCTAACGCGGTTTTCCGTCTATATTAGGAACGTAACGCTGTGCCCAAACCACAATAAATAAACCAGGAGAAAAACCCCGTGTTCCAGAACGTTGACGCCTATGCCGGCGATCCCATTCTGTCGCTGATGGAAAAATTCAAACAAGACCCGCGCGCGCACAAGGTGAACCTGAGTATCGGCCTGTACTACGATGCGCAGGGCATCATTCCGCAGATGCGGGCGGTCGCCGCGGCGGAGGCGCAGTTGAACAGCGTCGAGCACGGCGCCTCGGTATACCTGCCGATGGAAGGGCTGCAACCCTACCGTTCCGCCATCCAGCATCTGCTGTTCGGCGCGCAGCACCCGATGCTGCAGCAGGGGCGTATCGCCACCATTCAGACCGTCGGCGGTTCCGGCGCGTTGAAAGTGGGCGCTGACTTCCTGAAAAGCTACTTCCCGGATTCGCAGGTGTGGGTCAGCGATCCCACCTGGGAAAACCACGTCGCCATCTTCAGCGGCGCCGGTTTCAAGGTGAATACCTACCCGTATTTCGACAGCGAAAGCCTGGGCGTGAAGTTTGACGCCATGCTCGCTGCGCTGAAACAGCTGCCGAAGCACAGCATCGCGCTGCTGCACCCGTGCTGCCACAACCCGACCGGTTCCGACCTGACCCCTGCCCAGTGGGATGAGGTGGTCAAGGTGATCGCCGAGCGTGAAATCATTCCGTTCCTCGACATTGCCTATCAGGGCTTCGGCGGCGGCATGGAGCAGGATGCCTACGCCATTCGCGCCATCGCTGCGGCCGGCCTGCCGTGCCTGGTGAGCAACTCGTTCTCGAAGATCTTCTCGCTGTACGGCGAGCGCGTCGGCGGCCTGTCGGTGGTGTGCGAAAGCGAAGAGGCGGCCGGGCGCGTGCTGGGCCAGCTGAAGGCCACCGTGCGCCGCAACTACTCGAGCCCGCCGAACTTCGGCGCGCAGCTGGTGGCCAAGGTGCTGAACGACGCCCAGCTGAAAACCCAGTGGCTGGACGAAGTGGAGAGCATGCGCACCCGCATTCTCGAGATGCGTCACGCGCTGGTGGACACCCTGAGGAGCGCGCTGCCGCAGCGCAACTTTGATTACCTGCTGGCGCAGCGCGGCATGTTCAGCTACACCGGCTTCAGCGCGGCGCAGGTCGATCGCCTGCGTGAAGAGTTCGGCGTCTACCTGATCCACAGCGGCCGCATGTGCGTGGCCGGCCTGAACCACAACAACGTGCGTCAGGTGGCCGAGGCGTTTGCCGCGGTGCAGTAACGCCTGTTAGGCTGAAGGGACGTTCATCGGGGAGCGATAGCGATATCGCTCCTTTTTTATTGCCGGCGCGCCGCCGAAGTTGCCGCAAACCGGAGAGAGAATATACTGATTGAGGGGCGCTCACTCATGTGGCATCAGCAAACGCTAATCCTCAGCGCAAAAGCGCGTGGCTTTCATCTGGTTACCGACGAGATCGTCAACCAGTTAACCCACTTACACCGCCTGCAAACCGGCCTGCTGCATCTGTTGCTGCAGCATACCTCGGCCTCGCTGACGCTCAACGAGAACTGCGATCCCACGGTGCGAGCCGATATGGAGCAGCATTTCCTGCGTCAGGTGCCGGAAAACGCACCCTATCAGCATGACTACGAAGGGCCGGACGACATGCCGGCGCACATCAAATCCTCGTTGTTGGGCGCTTCTCTGACGCTGCCCGTCAGGCACGGGCGGCTGATGTTGGGCACATGGCAGGGCATCTGGCTGGGGGAGCACCGCATCCACGGCGGAGCACGCCGTATTGTGGCCACGTTACAGGGGGAATAACCCAATGAATAACAGTGCATTGCTGGAGTACTGCATGGCGAAGCCGGGCGCGGAACAAAGCGACCAGAACCAGTGGCAGGCCAGCCAGATCAAGGTGGGCGACGTGATGTTCGCCATGGTGTGCGAGGTCGAAGGGCGGCCGGCGCTGGCGGTCAAGTCCAGCCCGGAGCTGGCGGAAAGCCTGCGTGAACACCATCCGGAGATCGTCGCCTGCGACGGCCTGAACAAGGCGCACTGGAACACGGTGTTTCTTGACGGCAACCTGCCGAACTCGCAGTTTTACACGCTGATCGACAGCTCCTATCAGCTGGTGGTGGAAGGCCTGCCCGAACACGTGCGCCAGGAACTGCGCGCCTGATTGCCGGGCGGCGCCGCCGCCCGTTTTCTCCTGCTTTTTCATGTTAAAGCGTGATCGCGGCTTTAGATTGGGAACGTTCCCTTTTTATTGCCGGGCTAAAGCGGCTACGCTTGGGCATTCAAGAACCGCGGGTAAAATAAGGAGGCCGACATGGCCATCAGCGAAGAAAAGCGCAAGATGATCGCCGGGGAACTGTACGACGCCGGCGATGACCTGCTGCGCAGCGAGCGTCGGCGCGCGCGCCAGCTGACGCATCGCTATAACCACTCCTCGCCGGAAGAGGGCGTGCTGCGCAAACAGTGGCTGGGCGAGCTGCTGGGCGGCTATCAGGGCGGCACCATCGAGCCGACCTTCCGCTGCGACTACGGCTATAACATTTATCTCGGCAAGAACTTCTACGCCAATTTCGACTGCGTGATCCTCGACGTGTGCGAGGTGCATATCGGCGACAACTGCCTGCTGGCGCCGGGCGTGCATATCTACACCGCGACCCATCCGCTGGACGCCGAGACCCGCGTCGGCGGCGCGGAGTTCGGTAAGCCGGTCAGGATTGGCGACAACGTGTGGATCGGCGGGCGCGCGGTGATCAATCCGGGGGTGACCATCGGCGACAATGCGGTCGTGGCCTCCGGCGCGGTGGTAACCAAAGACGTGCCGGCCAATTGCGTGGTGGGCGGCAACCCGGCCAGGATCATCAAGCAGCTATAAGAAACGGGCGCCGTTGGGCGCCCGCCGTCATCAGACCCGCAGCGAGTCGATATCCACCACGAAGCGGTACTTCACGTCGCTTTTCAGCATGCGCTCATAGGCTTCATTAATCTGCTGCATCGGGATCAGCTCGATATCCGACGTGATGCCGTGTTGGCCGCAGAAGTCCAGCATCTCTTGCGTTTCCGCGATGCCGCCGATCAGCGAACCGGCGATGCGGCGGCGCTTCATGATCAGATTGAACACCTGCGGCGACGGATGATCGTGCTCCGGCGCGCCGACCAGCGTCAGGGTGCCGTCGCGGCGCAGCAGGTTGAGGAACGGATTCAGATCGTGCTGGGCCGCTACCGTGTTGAGGATGAAGTCGAAGCTGTTGACGTGCTGCGCCATCTCCTCCGGGTTGCGCGAAATCACCACTTCATGCGCGCCAAGACGCTTGGCGTCTTCGATTTTCGACGGCGAGGTGGTGAACAGCACCACGTGCGCGCCCATCGCTCGCGCCAGTTTGACGCCCATGTGCCCCAGCCCGCCGAGCCCGACGATGCCGACCTTTTTGCCTGGTCCCGCGCCCCACTGGCGCAGCGGCGAATAGGTGGTGATGCCGGCGCACAGCAGCGGCGCGACCCCGGCCGGATCGAGATTCTCCGGCACGCGCAGCACGAAGTCCTGATCCACCACCAGATCGGTGGAGTAGCCGCCGTAGGTCACGGCGCCGGTCTGGCGGTCCTGACCGTTATAGGTGCCGGTGAAGCCGTTCTCGCAATACTGCTCCAGCCCCTCATCGCAGCTCGGGCAGCTGCGGCAGGAATCTACCATGCACCCGACGCCGACCAGATCGCCGACCCGGTAACGCGAGACGTGGCCGCCGACGGCGCTAACGCGGCCGACGATTTCGTGGCCCGGCACCACCGGGTAAATGGTATTGCTCCATTCATTGCGCGCCTGGTGCAGATCCGAGTGGCAGACGCCGCAGAACAACACCTGAATTTGCACATCGTGGTCGCGCAGGGCGCGCGGCTGGTAATCGAAAGGCACCAGCGCAGACTTCGCGTCATGCGCGGCATAGGCATGGGTAATGTTCATGGTCGCTCCAGTTATCAATGTATGGGGGACAACGCTTGGCCGGCAGCGGAGTGCCGGTGAGACGCGGCCTGAGTCAGACAGGGCGGCCGCCGAGGGAACATTGATGATAAAAGCGGTGAGCGCGGAGGGAAATGCCTGAAAATGTCGAAATCTTGCCTGTTTCTGTTTGATTGCAGCGAAACGGGCCAGCGTATGGGCCGCCTGAGCGACGGCCCGCACGCCGGCGGCACTACGGCTTCAACAGCGGTTTCAGGAAGCGTGCGGTGTGCGATTTTTCACACTCGGCCACGGTTTCCGGCGTGCCGGCGACCAGGATCTCGCCGCCGCCGCTGCCGCCTTCCGGCCCCAGATCGACGATCCAGTCGGCGGTCTTGATCACGTCCAGGTTATGCTCGATGACCACGATGGTGTTGCCCTGATCGCGCAGCTGATGCAGCACCGCCAACAGTTGCTGGATATCGGCGAAGTGCAGACCGGTGGTCGGTTCGTCGAGGATATACAGCGTCTGGCCGGTGCCGCGCTTCGACAGCTCGCGCGCCAGCTTGACGCGCTGCGCCTCACCGCCGGAGAGCGTGGTGGCCGACTGGCCGAGGCGGATGTAGGACAGCCCGACATCCATCAGGGTCTGCAGCTTGCGCGCCAGCGCCGGCACCGCGTCGAAGAACTCGCGCGCTTCTTCGATGGTCATCTCCAGCACTTCGTGGATGCTCTTGCCCTTGTACTTCACTTCCAGCGTTTCGCGGTTATAGCGCTTGCCCTTGCACTGATCGCACGGCACGTAGATGTCCGGCAGGAAGTGCATCTCAACCTTGATCACCCCGTCGCCCTGGCAGGCTTCACAGCGCCCGCCCTTGACGTTGAAGCTGAAACGGCCCGGCGTATAACCGCGGCTGCGCGATTCCGGCACGCCGGCGAACAGCTCGCGCACCGGGGTGAAAATGCCGGTGTAGGTGGCCGGGTTGGAGCGCGGCGTGCGGCCGATCGGGCTCTGATCGATGTCGATCACCTTGTCGAAATGTTCCAGGCCGGTCACTTCGCGGAACGGCGCCGGTTCGGCGATGGTGGCGCCGTTGAGCTGGCGCTGAGCGATCGGAAACAGCGTATCGTTGATCAGCGTCGATTTGCCGGAGCCGGACACGCCGGTGACGCAGGTAAACAGACCAACCGGCAGCGTCAGCGTCACGTCCTTCAGGTTGTTGCCGCGCGCGCCGCTCAGCTTCAGCACCTTGGTCGGATCGGCCTGCACGCGCTGCGCCGGAATGGCGATCTCGCGCTTGCCGCTGAGGAACTGGCCGGTCAGCGAGTCCGGCTGCGCCATGATGTCGTCGACGGTGCCTTCCGCCACCACCTGGCCGCCGTGTACGCCGGCGCCGGGGCCGATGTCGATCACGTGGTCGGCGGCGCGGATGGCGTCTTCGTCATGCTCCACCACGATCACCGTGTTGCCGAGGTTGCGCAGGTGGATCAGCGTTTCCAGCAGGCGCTCGTTGTCGCGCTGGTGCAGGCCGATCGACGGCTCATCCAGCACGTACATCACGCCCACCAGGCCGGCGCCGATCTGGCTGGCCAGACGGATGCGCTGCGCTTCGCCGCCGGAGAGCGTCTCCGCCGAGCGGGACAGCGACAGGTAGTTCAGGCCGACGTTCACCAGGAATTTCAGGCGATCGCCGATCTCTTTCAGCACTTTTTCGGCGATCTTGGCGCGTTGGCCGCTGAGCTTCATGTTCTGGAAGAAGGTCATCGCATGGCCGATGCTCAGATCGGAGATCTCCGGCAGCGTGGTGTCTTCGACGAACACGTTGCGCGCTTCTTCGCGCAGGCGGGTGCCGTGACACGAGGCGCAAGGGCGATTGCTGATGAACTTCGCCAATTCTTCGCGCACCGCGCTGGATTCGGTCTCTTTATAGCGGCGCTCCATGTTGTGCAGCACGCCTTCGAACGGATGACGGCGCACGGTGGTATCACCGCGATCGTTGATGTATTTGAATTCGATCGACTCTTTGCCGGAGCCGCTCAGCACCGCCTTCTGCACGTCGGCGCTCAGGGTGTTGAACGGCGCTTCGACGTCGAACTCATAGTGCTCCGCCAGCGAGCGCAACATCTGGAAGTAATAGAAGTTGCGGCGATCCCAGCCGCGGATCGCGCCGCCGGCCAGCGACAGCTCGGGGTTTTGCACCACGCGATCCGGATCGAAGAACTGCTGCACGCCCAGGCCGTCGCAGGTTGGGCAGGCGCCGGCCGGGTTGTTGAAGGAAAACAGGCGCGGTTCCAGCTCGCGCATGCTGTAGCCGCAGATCGGGCAGGCGAAGTTGGCGGAGAACAGCAGCTCGTCCGCTTTCTCGTCGTCCATATCCGCCACCACCGCAGTGCCGCCGGACAGCTCCAGCGCGGTTTCGAACGATTCGGCCAGGCGCTGCGCCATGTCCTCGCGCACCTTGAACCGGTCGACCACCACTTCGATGGTGTGTTTCTTCTGCAGCTCCAGCTTCGGCGGATCGGACAGATCGCACACTTCACCGTCGATGCGCGCGCGGATATAGCCCTGGGCGGCCAGGTTTTCCAGCGTTTTGGTGTGCTCGCCCTTGCGGTCTTTCACCACCGGCGCCAGCAGCATCAGGCGCTTGCCTTCCGGCTGGCTCAGCACGTTATCGACCATTTGGCTGACGGTTTGCGCCGCCAGCGGCACATGGTGATCCGGGCAGCGCGGCTCGCCGACGCGGGCGAACAGCAGGCGCAGGTAGTCGTGGATCTCGGTGATGGTGCCGACCGTGGATCGCGGGTTGTGTGAGGTGGATTTCTGCTCGATGGAGATCGCCGGCGACAGGCCCTCGATATGATCGACGTCCGGTTTTTCCATCAGCGACAGGAACTGGCGCGCATAGGCGGAGAGCGATTCGACGTAGCGGCGTTGCCCTTCGGCATACAGCGTATCGAAAGCCAGCGATGACTTGCCGGAACCGGACAGGCCGGTGACGACGATCAGTTTGTCACGCGGGATAATCAGGTTGATGTTTTTCAGATTATGGGTTCGAGCACCACGAACTTCGATATTGTCCATTTACACTTCCCGTCTTGATGATACACCGCGCCTGTCGCGATTTTTGCGGGGGATTTTGTGATGGATCTCGCAAAAAACCGGCACAGCCAGGTCGAAACGCATAATTATGACACAAAAAAACCTGAATGAATATCCAGTATGCGAATGCAACAAGGTCGATCGAAAAGACAATTCTGGAATGCAATTCGCACTTATCAACACGGGTGTGGTTTCGCACTCAGCGTGGTAAACTGACGCGTTTATACTGTGTAGAAATCAATCATCGGGAGAAGTGCTCATGGCCAGCAGAGGCGTAAACAAAGTAATTCTGGTCGGGAATCTGGGTCAGGATCCAGAAGTCCGTTACATGCCGAACGGCGGCGCAGTGGCCAACATTACCCTGGCGACCTCCGAAAGCTGGCGTGACAAGGCGACCGGCGAACAGAAAGAGAAGACCGAGTGGCACCGCGTCGTGCTGTTCGGCAAACTGGCCGAAGTGGCGGGCGAATACCTGCGTAAAGGCTCTCAGGTCTACATCGAAGGCTCCCTGCAGACCCGTAAATGGCAGGATCAGAGCGGCCAGGATCGCTACACCACCGAGATCGTGGTTAACGTCGGCGGCACCATGCAGATGCTGGGCGGCCGTCAGGGCGGCGGCGCACCGGCCGGTCAATCTGCCGGCGGCCAGGGCGGTTGGGGCCAGCCTCAGCAGCCACAGGGCGGCAACCAGTTCAGCGGCGGCCAGCAGCAGTCGCGCCCGGCGCAGAACAGCGCTCCGGCGGCCAGCAGCAACGAACCGCCAATGGATTTCGACGACGATATCCCGTTCTGATATCCGGCCGTTTGCAGCCAAAAAAAAGCCCCTTCACGGGGCTTTTTGCATTTCAGGGATGGTTACGCCGAGAAGCCTCCGTCGATGCTCAGGCTGGCGCCGGTGATATAACCCGCCTGCGGGCCGGCGAGGTAGGCGACGAAGCCGGCGATCTCTTCATCTTTGCCGTAGCGGCCGATCGCCATCAGCTGCTTGAGCTGCTCGGCGAACTCACCGGCGTCCGGGTTCATCTCGGTGTCTACCGGGCCGGGCTGCACGTTATTGACGGTGATGCCGCGCGGGCCGAGATCGCGCGCCATGCCTTTGGTCAGGCCGACCAGCGCCGATTTGCTCATCGCATACACCGCCGCGCCGCCGAACGGCACGCGCTCGGCGTTGGTGCTGCCGATGTGAATGATGCGGCCGCCGTCGTTCATGTGGCGCGCCGCTTCCTGGCTGGCGACGAACACGCTGCGCACGTTGACCGCCAGCATGCGATCCAAATCGTCCAGCGCCAGCTCCTCGGTGCTGCCCAGCGTAAACACCCCGGCATTGTTCACCAGAATATCCAGGTTGCCGAACTGGCTGACCGCCTGGCGCACCGCCTGCTGCAGCGCCGCCGCATCGGCGCTGTCGGCCTTGATGGCGAGGGCTTTGCCGCCGGCGGCGGTAACGGCGCTTGCCACCGCTTCGGCGCGATCGGCCGAGGCGGCGTAGGTAAAGGCGACCGCGGCCCCTTCGCTCGCCAACCGTTTCACGATGGCGGCGCCGATGCCGCGTGAGCCGCCCTGGACGAACGCGACTTTGCCATGCAGAGGTTGTGCTGTGGTCATGTTATTTCTCCAAAGTGGGTGAGGGTAAGGCGTTATTCCCAGTATCGGTGAAATGTCTGGCGGCCACTGTTCACAAAGAGCTTTGCCTGCCCACAACGAGAAAAGCCCCTTGCGGGGCTTCTTTCTTCCGTCGGTTGGCTGTTCGACGATCAGTTGAAGATTTCTGCGGTGCCGTACAGTTTGTTCTGGCCGCCGGCGGCGACGATGCGGTATGAGCTGGCGCCTGACGCAGCGGCTTTGCTGGCCAGTTCGCTTTCCAGCGCGCTCAGGTTGCTGGCGCCGCTAACGGAGACTACGCCGATTTTCTGGGCGTCTGCAGCGGGTTGGCTGGACGGCAGGTCAGCGGCGAAGGTAGCGAAAGAAGCGGTAGCCAGCAGCGCAGCGGTAGCAAAAATTTTGACGTTTTTCATGATGTATTCCTCAGCGTATTGATTGGATGAGAGCCCGTTGTCTCTCGATGTATTAAATAGTAGTGCGACAGGCTGGAATAAAAAATCGGAGAGTTTTGAGTATCTCTGTCAAATAAACTGATTGTTTTTTCATCCGCTGGCGCGCGGTAAAAATCGCCACTACCCTTTACAGACGATCCTTAACCGGAGAAGCGTAATGACGGTAAACGCATTTATCGGCAGCTGGGCGCTGGTGTCCTCGGCATTTGAGAACCAGGACGGCGAGCTGAATTACCCGCTGGGCGAGCAGGTGCTGGGGCGCATCCATTATGAGGCCAACGGCACGATGGCGGCGCAGCTTTACAGCGCCGTGCGGCCGCGTTTCGCCGCCGACGATTTGGCGCAGGGGTCAGAGCGGGAGATCCGCGCCGCCTTCATCAATATGATTTGCTACTTCGGTCGCTATCAGGTGGAGGAAAGTGAGCAGCGGGTGGTGCATCAGGTCGAAGGCTGCTCGTTCCCCAACTGGGTAGGCAGCCGTCAGGTGCGTTTTTACGCTTTCAGCGGCGATCGGCTGACGTTGCGCACGGTGCCCTTGCAGCTCGGCAACGGCGTGCAGGTGGGCGAACTGGTGTGGCAGCGGACAGGAGCTTCTTTATGATCATTGTTCATCATCTCAATCATTCGCGCTCGCAGCGCATTCTGTGGTTTCTGGAAGAGCTGGGCGTGCCCTATCAGGTGCAACGCTACGAACGCGATCCGCAGACCATGCTGGCGCCGGCGGCGCTGAAAAAGATCCACCCGCTGGGCAAATCACCGGTGATCGTCGACGGCGATCTGACGCTGGCGGAATCCGGCGGCATCATCGAATATCTGCAGGAAGCCTATGACGCGCAAGGGATGTTCATGCCGACCGACTTCCACGCGCGCCAGCAATACCGCTACTGGCTGCACTACGCCGAAGGATCGCTGATGCCGCTGTTGGTGATGAAACTGGTGTTCAGCCGCCTCGGCCAGCCGCCGATCCCCTGGCTGCTGCGGCCGGTGGCCGGCGCGATCGGCAAGGGCGTGCAGCGCGAATATCTCGACAAGCAGATCGCGCCGCACTGCGAGTATCTCGAGCAGCACCTGAACAAGGGCAGCTGGTTCGTCGGCAACGACTTCAGCGCGGCGGACATACAGATGAGCTTCCCGCTGGAGGCGATGGCGGCGCGCGGCGCGTTGGATGATTGCCCGAAACTGCGCGGCTTTCTGCAGCGCATTCACGCCCGGCCCGCCTACCAGCGGGCGTTGGAGCAGGGCGGCCCTTACGACCTGCTGAGTTAACCGGATGGGCTATACTCGATGGGGTCATTCTTCATCGGAGGTAGCCCATGGCTACGCAAATCTTCGTTAACCTGCCCGTACGCGATCTGCCCGCCTCGATGGCGTTTTTCACCCGCCTGGGTTTCACTTTCAACCCGCAATTTACCGATGACACCGCCGCGTGCATGGTGGTCAGCGACACGATTTACGTGATGCTGCTGACCCATGACAAATTCAGGGTGTTTACCCCGAACCCGATCGGCGACGCCAAACAGGCCACCGAAGTGCTGGTTTGCCTGTCGCAGCCCAGCCGGGCGGCGGTGGACGAACTGGTGCGCAAGGCGGTCGCCGGCGGCGGCAACACCTACCACCCGCCGCGGGACTACGGCGTGATGTACGGCCACGGTTTTCAGGATCTGGACGGCCATATCTGGGAGTTGATGTATATGGATCCCGCGGCGGTGCAGGCGCAATAACCCCGCCGTGACGGAATTCGCCGGGGCGCTCGTCGCCCCGGTTTTATCGTGCAGGCGCCATTTCCGCCGCTTTCTGCATAAATTGCCGCGATCTTTAGTTGATTAGACGCTAGGGAAGGCAGGATAATCGTTTGCCTTGAATAAACCACCATAAATCACCCGTACCGCGCGCTGCGAGTTAAACGTTTGCCTTGGTGCGCATCGCCGTTGGCGCTGCGACGGAAGGGCACGGATGCGGAACGTGACGTAAACGATTACGTGACGATCGGGCGCGGGCGAGATTACAGGCCTGCTGCGACGGGCCGATTCATGAAACACAGGGGAAGTAACCTATGTCGAACTCTCAAGCGAACCACGCCGCAAAACCAACCGGCGGGCTTGATGGCTATTTTAAAATTTCCGCGCGCGGCAGCAGCGTGCGCCAGGAGGTGGTGGCGGGGCTGACCACCTTCCTGGCGATGGTGTACTCGGTGATCGTGGTGCCGAGCATGCTGGGCAAAGCGGGCTTCCCGCCGGCGGCGGTGTTTGTCTCCACTTGCCTGGTGGCCGGTCTGGGCTCGCTGCTGATGGGGCTGTGGGCTAACCTGCCGATGGCGATCGGCTGTGCGATCTCGTTGACCGCCTTCACCGCCTTCAGCCTGGTGCTGGGCCAGCACATCAGCATTCCGGTGGCGCTGGGCGCGGTGTTCCTGATGGGCGTACTGTTTACCATTATCTCGGTCACCGGTATCCGCGCCTGGATCCTGCGCAACCTGCCGATGGGCGTGGCGCACGGCACCGGCATCGGTATCGGTCTGTTCCTGCTGCTGATCGCCGCCAACGGCGTCGGCCTGGTAGTGAAGAATCCGCTGGATGGCCTGCCGGTGGCGCTCGGCGCGTTCACCTCCTTCCCGGTGGTAATGACGCTGGTCGGCCTGGCGGTGATCTTCGGCCTGGAAAAACTGCGCGTGCCCGGCGGCATTTTGCTGGTGATCATCGCCATTTCCATCATCGGCCTGATCTTCGACCCGGCGGTGAAATACCAGGGGCTGTTCGCCATGCCGAGCCTGGCGGACGCTGATGGCAAATCGTTGATCTTCAGCCTGGATATCATGGGCGCGTTGCAGCCGGTGGTGTTGCCGAGCGTGCTGGCGCTGGTGATGACCGCGGTGTTCGACGCCACCGGTACCATCCGCGCGGTGGCCGGGCAGGCCAACCTGCTGGATAAAGACGGCCAGATCATCAACGGCGGCAAGGCGCTGACCTCGGATTCCCTGAGCAGCATCTTCTCCGGCCTGGTGGGCGCCGCGCCCGCCGCGGTCTACATCGAATCCGCCGCCGGCACCGCCGCGGGCGGCAAGACCGGCCTGACCGCCACCGTGGTCGGCATTCTGTTCCTGCTGATCCTGTTCCTGTCGCCGCTGGCCTATCTGGTGCCGGTCTATGCCACCGCACCGGCGCTGATGTACGTCGGCCTGCTGATGCTGAGCAACGTCACCAAGCTGGACTTCAACGACTTCGTCGACGCGATGGCCGGCCTGCTGTGCGCGGTGTTCATCGTGCTGACCTGCAACATCGTTACCGGCATCATGCTGGGCTTCAGCTCGCTGGTCATCGGCCGCATCTTCTCCGGCGAATGGCGCAAGCTGAACATCGGCACCGTGCTGATCGCCGTGGCGCTGGTGGCGTTCTACGCCGGCGGCTGGGCGATTTAAGCCCTCGGGTTTCCCTCGCCCGGCGGGCGAGGGAAGCTGTCACGGCAATTCCCTTCTTAAGATAAGTCTTCTTCTGCTCTGCACCGCGTTTTGAAAGGCACAACAAGCTTTAACGGCTGTAAAAAAAGTGATCTACTATCGGGACCAACGCAGGCCCTGAGCCGATGTCGTCTGAATCGTAGAGTCTAAGGAAAGCATGGAAATCTTTTTTACAATCCTCATTTTGATCCTGGTGGTCTCCCTGTCCGGGGTGGTGACGCGCATGTTGCCGTTCCAGGTGCCGCTGCCGCTGATGCAAATCGCCATTGGGGCCCTGTTGGCCTGGCCGCATTTCGGGCTGCACGTCGACTTTGATCCCGAACTGTTCCTGGTGCTGTTCATTCCGCCGCTGCTGTTCGCCGACGGCTGGAAAACGCCAACGCGCGAATTCCTGCACCACGGGCGTGAAATTCTCGGCCTGGCGCTGGTGCTGGTGCTGATCACCGTGGTCGGCGTCGGTTATCTGATCTACGCCATGGTGCCGGGCATTCCGCTGGTGGCAGCCTTCGCGCTGGCGGCGGTGCTGTCGCCGACCGATGCCGTGGCGCTGTCCGGCATCGTCGGCAAAGGGCGCATTCCCAAGCCGATCATGGGCGTGCTCGAGGGCGAGGCGCTGATGAACGACGCGTCCGGCCTGGTGTCGCTCAAGTTCGCCATCGCGGTGGCGATGGGCACCATGGTGTTCACCGTGGGCGGCGCAACCCTCGAGTTTCTCAAAGTGGCGATCGGCGGCCTGCTGGCCGGCGTGGCGGTCACCTGGACCTACAGTAAATCGCTGCGGGTGATGAGCCGCTGGAGCGGCGACGATCCGGCGACCCAGATCGTGTTCCTGCTGCTGCTGCCGTTCGCTTCTTACCTGATCGCCGAACATATCGGCGTTTCCGGCATCCTGGCGGCGGTAGCGGCGGGGATGACCATCAGCCAGTCCGGCGTGATCCGCAACGCGCCGCTGGCGATGCGCCTGCGCGCCAACAGCGTATGGGCGATGCTGGAATTCGTATTCAACGGCATGGTGTTCATCATGTTGGGCCTGCAGCTGCCGGGCATTCTTGAGACCTCCATCCTGCAGGCGGAGCTGGATCCGACCATCCAGACCTGGTACCTGTTCGCCGACGTGGCCACCATCTACGCCGCGCTGCTGGTGCTGCGTTTCACCTGGCTGTGGGTAATGAAGAAGGCCAGCAACCGCTTTATGAAAAAGCGCCCGCTGCAGTTCGGCGACTACAGCACGCGTGAGCTGTGGGTGGCGTCGTTCGCCGGGGTGCGCGGGGCGATTACTCTGGCCGGTGTGCTGTCGATACCGCTGTTGCTGAGCGACGGCACCGCCTTCCCGGCGCGCTATCAGCTGGTGTTTATCGCCGCCGGGGTGATCCTGCTGTCGTTGATCGTCGGCGTGCTGGCGTTGCCGCTGCTGCTGCGCGGCGTGCAGGTGACCGACAAGAGCGCCAGCAAGCAGGAAGAACGCATGGCGATCGCCATGGCGGCCGAAGTGGCGATCGAGAGCGTGAATAAAATGGAAGAGCGCCTGGTTGCCGATACCGAAGAGAACCTCGATCCGCAGGTGTTGAAAGAGGTCAGCTCGCGGGTGACGGGCATGCTGCGGCGGCGTATCGCGTCGAAAGACGATATCGAGAATGCGCTGGCGATGGAAAACCTCGAGCGGCGTTTCCGCCTGACGGCGCTGCGTGCCGAACGCGGCGAGCTGTACCATCTGCGCGCCACGCAGAAAATCAGCAACGAGACGCTGCAAAAACTGCTGCACGATCTCGACTTGCTCGAGGCGCTGCTGATCGAGCGCGAAGGGTAAACCTCAGAAGAGGAATCATGTTTTCCTCTTTATTTCTTCCCGAAGGGCCGCCTGTGCGGCCCTTGTTTTTTGGCTACTTGAGCGGCGGCCAGTAGTCGCGGCAGCAGGCGATCCAGGCCTGCGCGCTGTGCGACAGGTAGCTGCCCTGGCGCCAGATCAGGCCGATTTTCCACTCCATGCGTGGCTCCAGCGGCAGCCAGACCAGGTTTTCCTTGTCCAGCCAGCGGCAGACCGGCTCCGGCAGCATGGCGATGCCCACGCCGGCCTGCACCATCGAGGCGAGGAAATCCCATTGGCCACTGCGCACCGCGATTTGCGGTTCAAAACCGGCCTGGCGAAACGCCTTCATCAGCATCTTGTACAGCGCAAAGTCTTCGTTATAAATCAGGATCGGGCTGTCGGCCAATTCGGCGATATTGATGCGGGTGCGGTTGAGCCACTGCGGCGTGCGCGGCGCCACCACGCACATCGGGTGGCCCAGCAGCGGCAGAAAGGTCAGCGGCTGTTCCGAATCGAAGGGCAGCACCGTCATCGCCAGATCCAGTTCGCCGGACATCACCGCCTGTTCGACCGACAGCCCGCCCAGCTCGGAAATTTTCAATTCGATGCCGGGATAGGTCTGGCGAAAGCGGCGGATCAGATCGGCGATCTGCCTGCCCACCATCGGCGGAATGCCCAGCCGCAGCACGCCTTTTTTCACCGAGCTGATGTCTTCCAGCTCCGCCTCCAGCTGGCGGAATTCGTCGAGGATCGTCAGGCCGCGCTGATACACCGCCTGGCCGCTGTCGGTCAGGCGCAGCTTGCGGCCTTCGCGGATCAGCAGCGTGCATTCCAGCTCCTCTTCCAGATGCCGCAGCATCTTGCTGATGGTGGGCTGGGTGACGAACAGTTTTTCCGCGGCGCGGGTGAAGCTTTGCTGGCGCACCACTTCAACGAAGTAGCGCAGGGTGCGGACATCCACGTTAGGGGCCTCCTTGAGGGCGCTACCGGCGAGAAACTATTCCCGGCCGGCATGATGTCGATAATTTTAATTCATTTCAGGCGTGGTTTCCCGGCTGCGTATACTGTAGGCCGTCAATTTATTGTTTGAGGTCATCTTTCATGTCTCTGGCGTTACGCCGCGTTGCCCCCTCCCTGCTGACCCGTTTGCAGGTGCCGATTCAGGTGGCGTTGTATGCGGCGCTGTTCCTGATCGCCGATCGCCTGGTGCAACAATTCCACCTGCCGCTCCCCGCCAATATCGTCGGCATGCTGATGCTGCTGGCGCTGATCCTGCTGCGCATTCTGCCGCTGAGCTGGGTCAAGGCCGGCTCCCGCTGGCTGCTGGCGGAAATGCTGCTGTTCTTCGTGCCGGCGGTGGTGGCGGTGGTCAACTATGCCCAGCTGCTGATGGTCGAGGGCTGGAAGATCTTTCTGGTGATCGCGGTCAGCACCATGCTGACGCTGGGCGCTACCGGGCTGGTGGTGGACAGGGTGTATCGGCTGGAGATTTGGCTACAGCGGCGGAAGCAGCGTCATGAATGATTTTATCCTCAGCCTGGCCTGCTTTCTGGCGACGCTGGCGCTTTACTTCGCCAACAAGAAACTGTACCGTCGCCGCCGCACGTTACTGCTGATGCCGCTGGTGCTGACGCCGATGATCCTGGTGCTGCTGCTGGTGGTCACCCACATCTCCTATCAGGACTATATCGGCGAAACCCACTGGCTGCTGTGGCTGCTGGGGCCGGCGACCATCGCCTTCGCGGTGCCGGTGTACGAGAACCTGCATATCATCCGCCGCCACTGGCTGTCGCTGGCCGCCGGCGTAACGACGGCGGTGCTGGTGGCGGTGTATAGCTCGGTGTGGCTGGCGCGCCTGCTGACGCTGCCGGAAGAGGTGCAGCGCAGCCTGGCGGTGCGTTCGATCACCACGCCGTTCGCGCTGGAGGCCGCCAAACAGATGGGCGGGCAGCCGGATCTGGTGGCGCTGTTCGTGGTGATCACCGGGGTGTTCGGCATGGCGGTGGGCGACATTCTGTTTCTGCGGCTGGCGGTGCGCAGCCGCCTGGCGAAGGGGGCCGGATTTGGCGCCTCGTCGCACGGTGCCGGCACCGCCCGCGCTTATGAACTGGGGCCGCAGGAGGGCGTGGTGTCGAGCCTGGTGATGATGTTGGCCGGCATTATCACGGTGGTGGCCGCGCCGCTGATCGGTCGGCTGATGTGGTAAGACCTCTCGGGGCGGGCTCTGCCGCCCCGTTTTACGTTGTCTGGCATTGGGAACGATGCCGTTGATTGACGCCCGAAAAAACGAAGAAATTTTTCAGCATAATTTTTCCCATCGTTATAACAAAAAACGATAGATGCGCCGCGAGCAAAATTGCCGTTCATTTTAAATGCTAATGAATTAATTAAATAATAAATTATTATCATAAAAACAATAAAGTATAACTTATTGATATCGAGAGCCTCTTATCGTAAGCATTGCTGCACATTAACTGAGGTGAATAATACAAAAGAATATGAGTTCCTCTCTAATTATCTCAGATTAATACAAGCGGAATACGCTCGTCATCCCTGAGTAATATCGGGGAAATAAAATGGTCATTTATTCCCTTTCGCACATTTCGCCAAAAAAAATATCCTCTCCTATACTTCACAGCTCAACAAATTGAGGCACAGGGGGAACCTCTGGATTAACCATTTCATCCTTTCTTAGTTGGGGGGAGACCCAACTTTTCTACGGTTTTTTTATTCTGACCTGAACTGTCGGACGGCCAGGCTTTGCCTAAATCCGGACGGTCCCTTTCATTAACGTAATGAAAACGTGCTAGAGAATATTATGAACAAACAAACTGATGTGAAGAGTGGGGAACTCCGTACGGGTGCTCAGGCCGCGGCGGAGAAAGTCGAACTGCATGAAATGACTATCGCCCAGCGTGAACTCTGGCTGGGGGAAAACATTTCCAAAGAGTTGTCGTTCAATATCTGGGGCTATGGGCAGGTTGACGGGCCTCTCGACGTTAAGCTGCTGCGGCAAGCCATCGATGCTATCGTCGAAGAAACGCCGGCTCTGCAAGCGCATTTTGTGGAAAAAGACGGTGAGCTTTATCAATACCGCGCGCCACGCACACATGAGCCGCTGTTCACACTCGATCTCAGTAAGGAACCCGATCCCCTGCAGGCGGCCAGACGCTGGATGGTGGCGGATGCGGCGCTGCCGCGCCGCGCCACGGGAGAGGAACCTTTTAGTTTTTATGTGATTACGCTCGCTCCGCAGCGCTATGTCCTCTATCGGCGTTTCCACCATATGATCACCGACGGCCGCAGTGCCGAGGAAGTGATGCGGCGCATCGCGGCTTACTATAACGCGCTGGCGTCCGGCGGCGTCATCCCTGAATTCGCCAACTGCAATTTCTCTCTGCTTTATGAAAACGACATCAAATACCGCGACTCCTCACGCTTTTCTTCCGATCAGGCTTTTTGGCGGGAATATACTGCCGCTGCGCCGCAGAGTTTGTCGCGTAGAGCCATATTGACCCCAGACGCCGCGATGAACCGCAACACGCAGCTGCTGGAAAAAGAGGCATTGGATCAGCTGCAGCAACAAGCTGACAATATCGGCGTACACCGCGCACATATATTGGCCGCCGCCGTAGCATTATGTTTCTACAGCCTGACCGGCAGTGAATATCTTAATTTCAGCATGCCGGTGACCGGAACGAGAGAACGAAACAGTATTGGTATGACCTCTAACGTTGTCCCTTTGATTATCAAGGTTGAACCCCAGCTGAGTCTGGCCGAATTTATCCAAAAGGTCGCAGCCGAAATAGCAAAAGTGGTTCGTCATCAATTATATCGTGGGGAGGACATTCGGCGTGACAATGGCGCGACGGATTCCGCCTGGTTTGGCCCTTCAATTAACATTGTTTCTTTCGACCACGGCGATCCTTTCTGGGGATGCCGCACCCGTTGGTATTATGGCGGGAATATTCCGTCCGGCGATCTACAGATTATGCTGTATGAAGACCAGCAGGCGAATGAGCTGGACGTCACTTTTTCTGACGCCGATTATGCAAATTCATTAGGCGATCTGGATGTTTTGCAGCGCCGTTTCCAGTTTATTTTACGGGCGCTGAACGCATCAACGGCGGGGACGATCGAGGCGTTGGATCGGCAAGTGGCGGCGCTGGCGGATACCGAGGCCGGCGGCAGCTTTTACACCAACCGTCGGCAACCGCCTGCTGGCGGCATCATTCGTTGGGATCGCCCGGCTGAGGCGCTGCAGCGCCTGGTGAGCTCGCTGAGCCATGGCGCGGGATGCGCGGCGAAGATGCTGCTGGCGGAGCGCGTGTTGGGCGTGACGGCGCTGCAGGCGGTGAGCGATGAGCGGCAGGCCGAACCCGGTACCCTGCTGCACGTCGAGGCCGACGGCTGGGTAATTGCCGCGAACCCCGGCGTGGTGCGCGTCGGGCCGTTCTTGCGCGCCGACGGCTCGGCTCAGCCAGGCGATGCGCTGGCGCAGGCCTGCGGCCTGTCTGTCGGCTCGGTCTTGCCGACGATTAACGCTGCCGAAGCCTCGCTGTTAGGCGCGGCGTATGGCGCCAGCGCCGATAGCGCCGCTTTTTGGCAACCGCGCCTGACGCGTTATTATCCGGCGCCGTTCCCGCCGGGGCCTGGCCGCCAGGCGGATCTTCCCGCACGCTGGCAGGCGACGGCCTGGCAGCGCCTGGAAAAAATTGCCGGCGAGCAGGTGCTGGCGGCAGCAACCCTTTATCTGGCGCGCATGTGCAATGAAACCGATTTTCAGCTGGGGTGGATCACCCCGGGCGATCGGAATTGGGGGCGTTGGGCTCACCTGAGCGCGCGCGTGCTGCCGCTGCAGGTCTCTGTTGATCACACCGGCAATTTCCAGCAGGCGTTGGCCGCGCTGGAACAGGAATATAGCCAGCTGCGCGCTCATGCCGATTATCATCCCGCGTTGCTGACGCGCGATGCGGACCTGCGAGCGTCTCAGACTTGGCCGACGGCGGTATCGATCGTCAGCCGGCGCTCGGCGCAGGGGTTGCAGCCTGAAGACGAGGGGGTTGCCGCCATCATGGCTTCCGGCTCGCGCGCGGTATTGCAAATCTGCAAGGCTGACGGCGCTTTCCGTTGGGTCTACGACGCCGCCTCCGTGGCTGACGAGCAGATGTTGCGGGCGACGCAACATCTGCTGATGCTGCTCAACGACGCGGTGAGGGCGGGTTCTCATCGTCGCACCGTCGGCGAACTCAGTCTGGTTTCCGAGGAAGAACGCGCGCAGTTGCTGCAGGGCCTCAACCACACCGTCGCTTCACATTCGCCGACGGCCTGTCTGCACCGGTTGTTCGAAGCACAGGTTAAACGGACGCCGGAGGCGATCGCGGTGACGTATGGCGATGACAGCCTGACCTACGCGGAATTGAATACCCAGGCGAACCGTTGGGCCCATCGGCTGGTACAGCTTGGCGTGCAGCCGGACAGCCTGGTGGCGCTGTGTGCCGGGCGCGGGCTGCCGATGCTGGTCGGGCTGCTGGGGATCCTCAAAGCCGGCGGCGCCTATGTGCCGCTGGATCCCGCCTATAGCGGCGAGCGGCTACAGTACATCCTGGCGGACTCAGCGCCGGTGCTGCTGTTGGCGGATGAGCTCGGCCGACAAGCGCTGGGTGGCTGCGAGGTGCCGGTGCTGGCGCTGGAACAGCCACTGACGGGAGAAAGCGACGATCTGCAGGACGTCGGGGTGCGCCCGGCGCACCTGGCATATGTGATTTATACCTCCGGCTCGACCGGCAAACCCAAAGGGGTGATGGTGGAGCACCGGCAGGTCGCGCGGTTGTTCAGCGCGACGAACGCCTGGTTCAACTTCAGCGCCGCCGACAGGTGGTGCCTGTTCCACTCATTCGCCTTCGACTTCTCGGTCTGGGAGATCTGGGGCGCCTGGCTGTATGGCGGCCAGCTGTTCATCGTACCGCAGGCGATCGCCCGCTCGGCGCCGGATTTTTATCATTTCGTCTGCCGCAGCGGCATCACGGTATTGAACCAGACGCCGAGCGCCTTCAAAGCCTTTATCCAGGCTCAGGCGCACAGCGAAGCGCGCCAGCAGCTACGCGAGATCGTGTTCGGTGGCGAAATGCTGAAGCCTTGCGATCTTGCGCCGTGGTTTGCTCGTCCAGAGAACCGGCAGACACGGTTGATCAACATGTACGGTATCACCGAGACCACGGTGCATGTGACTTATCGGCCGCTGTCGGCGCAGGATACGGCGATCACCACCAGTCCGATCGGCAGCCGCATCCCGGATTTGCGCTTGTATCTGCTGGGCACCGACGGCGAACCGGTGCCGATGGGGGCGATCGGCGAACTGTACGTCGGCGGCGAAGGGGTGGCGCGGGGTTACCTGAACCGGCCCGAATTGACGGCGGAACGTTTTCTCGATGATCCTTTCAACCGGGCGCCGGGTGCGCGCATGTATCGTACCGGCGATCTGGCGCGCTATCTGCCGGGTGGCGATATCGAATACCTGGGGCGCAATGACCAGCAGGTAAAAATCCGCGGTTTCCGCATCGAATGCGGCGAGGTGGAGGCTCAGCTGAGTACCGATCCGCGCGTGCGCAGCGTAGCCGTGGACGCGATTGACGATGGCGACGGGGGCAAGCGACTGGTGGCGTGGGTGGTTCCGGCACCGGAAGCCGAACGCGCTACGCTGGCGACCGGGCTGCGTCAGCATCTGCAGGCGCGGCTGCCGGATTATATGGTGCCGGTGGCTTACGTTTGGCTGGAGGCGTTGCCGCTGACCGGCAACGGCAAATTGGACAAGCGGGCTCTGCCGGTGCCGCAGGTCGACGCCTATGTGCGTGAAGCCTATGCGCCGCCGCAGGGCGAGGCAGAAAACCTGCTGGCGGCTATCTGGCGCGAGCTGCTGGGCGTAGAGCGCGTCGGTCGCTATGACCACTTCTTCGAACTGGGCGGGCATTCGCTGATGGCGGTGCGCCTGGCTAACCGCGTGCAACAGGCCGGATGGCAGTTACCGTTGCAGGCGCTGTTCGCCAGCCCGGTACTGCACGTGCTGGCGCAGGCGCTGGAAGTTGCGCCGGCTCAGGAACCGCTGCCGATACTGCCGGTGGCGCGCGACGGCGATTTGCCCCTGTCGTTCGCCCAGCAACGCCTGTGGTTCCTGACCCAGTTGGAGGGGATGAGCGAAACCTACCATATCCCCCTGGCGCTGCGGCTGCACGGCCGGTTGGACCGGCAGGCGCTGCAACATAGTCTGGATGCGCTCTATGCGCGTCACGAATCGCTGCGTAGCCGGTTCATCACCCGGGAAGATCGGCCACAGGTGCAGATTTTGCCGGCAAACGGGCTGCCGCTTGCGTTCCACGATCTGCGACGTCACCCCGCGCAAGCCGACACGCTGTGCCGTCAGGCAGCCACTCAACCGTTTGATTTGACGCAGGGGCCGCTGGTGCGCGCCGCGCTGATCCGCCTGGCGGATGAGGAGCACCTGTTCCTGCTCACCTGTCATCACATCGTCTCCGACGGTTGGTCGACCGGCATTCTGCTGCGTGAACTGGGGGCGTTGTACGGCGCATTGCGTCGCGGCGATGCCGATCCGCTGCCGCCGCTGACGCTGCAATACCCGGATTATGCCGCCTGGCAGCGTCGCTATCTGACGCCGGAGCGGCTGGCGGCGCAGGCGCAATACTGGCGCGAAACGCTGATCGGTGCGCCGGCGCTGCTGACGCTGCCGACTGACCGGCCGCGTCCGACGGTGCAGTCTTTCAGCGGCGGGGAGGTGCCGATCGCGATCGACGCCGAGCTGACGCAGGCGCTGCGGCAGTTCAGCCGGCAGCATGGCGGCACGCTGTTCATGACGGTGCTGGCGGCCTGGAGCCTGGTGCTGGCGCGCATGGCCGGGCAGCAGGAGCTGGTGATCGGCACGCCGGAGGCCAACCGTGGCCGGCTGGAAACCGAATCGCTGGTCGGCTTCTTCGTCAGCACGCTGGCGCTGCGCATCGATCTTCGCGACGATCCGGATCTGCCGACGCTGATCGCGCGGATCCGCCACACGGTGCTGACGGCGCAGGAAAATCGCGATCTGCCGTTCGAGCAGGTGGTGGAGCTGGTCAATCCGCCGCGTCATCTGGGCTATACCCCGCTGTTCCAGGTGATGTTGGCCTGGCAGGACGGCTCGGTGCGCGATATTCCGCTGCCTGGGCTGCAGGCCGAGCTGGCCGGGCTGGAATACAGCGCGGCGAAGTTTGATCTGACGCTCGATCTGGCCGATACCGGCGAAGGCATCAGCGGTACGCTGAACTTCGCCACGGCATTGTTCGATCGCGCCACCGCCGAACGCTACGGCGTTTACCTGGTACAGGCGCTGCGGGCGATGACGCTGAATAGCCCACGGTCAGTATCCCATATCGATTTGTTGCCGCTCGCCGAACGGGAGCATCTGCTGCATGGCTGGAACCGCACCGAGCGTGACTACCCGCTGGATCAGACGCTGGCGGCGCTGTTCGAGCAGCAGGTGCGCCGCACGCCGCACGCCACCGCGCTGGTGAGCGGCACGGAAAGCCTGAGCTACGCCCAGCTGAACGCCCGCGCCAACCGGCTGGCGCACGCGCTGATAGCGCGCGGCGTCGGCCCGGACAGCCGGGTGGCGGTGTGCGCCGAACGCGGCCTGAACATGGTGACGGCGCTGTTCGGCA